>JBBSOG010000231.1:0-9378 GCA_038259985.1 Cytophagales bacterium | reverse complement strand
GAACTTAAATCCTCTTTACTATCATCCATACAGGACAGTAAAAACAACAATGAAATAGTCAGGGTCAGGAGTAATAAAAAATAAAACTTCCGCTGAGTGAGTGTTCTGGTTTTCATAAGCATGGTGATTCTTTTATGGATTAGTGGGTTGGAAAAGCTGGTGGCAAGGGGAATAGCGCGTACCGGACTTGCCAATTTGAGGAGCAGATATGCATAAGCTTTCTGCTCTTCTTTGTTATTTACGATGGCTTGGTCAGCCAGGTATTCGTGCACTTCTTGAATCCGATATTTCAGATATTTTATTAATGGATTGAACCAAAAGATAATAGCGGTCAACTCCACTAGCAATAAGTCCAGGGTATGTTTTTGGCGCACATGCAACAGCTCGTGTTGTTTGATTTTTTGTAATTCATTTGGTTGAAGCTGTTTGCTCCCCTTGCCAATGAAAATATAATTTAGGAAGCTAAAGGCAGGCACTTTTTCGGTAATGTGTACCAACCAATATCCATTTTCTTTGATTTTTGTATTGCGTCGGATCAGTTTTCTAATCTTTCGGATGTTTTGAGTAAAACGCCAGATATAAAAAAACGCCCCGGCGAAATACAAAAACGTAAACAATTGCATCAAACCAACTAAGCTATTTTCTGATAGGCTGGATTGAGATTTAACGGCTCCGTAATCATAAGCTAACCATGAGGAAGGGCTCAGTTTTATAGTGGACAATTGTACCGGTTCCTGACTTAATAAGGAGATAACAGATTGAAACGAATCGCTAACAAATGGCAACAGGATACTTAAAAGAATGCCGGACAATAGGTAAAAACGCATCCAGGCAAAGTGTGTGAGCCGTGCAAAGAGGCATTTATAAAGCAATGAGAAGGCTAACAGGCATAGACTTGCTTCTAACAGGTATTGAAAAAAAACGGACATCATACCTCTATTATTTAGTGTTGAAATAAAGGTATAACGTATTTATCAGTTATGCAACTTATTTTTAAGTTTTATAACTCAATACTAAGTTGTAAATAATAAAATACAAAAAAACCGTAAGCTTGTAGCGAATGCTGAAACTTACGGTTAAATATGAATTAATAAGAAATGAATAGTAGGTACGTGATTTATCACGCACCAGTAAATTTCATATTCACGTTTCTACAGATTCCTCAAGCATAGGATAGTCTGTATACCCTTCCTTACCGGGAGTATAAAAAGTATCTTTATCCCATTCGTTAAGCTCGGCATTTTGGGCAAAGCGCTCTACTAAATCAGGATTAGATACATAAGTCTTACCGAATGCTACCAAATTAGCATCACCCGCCTCAATCACTGCATTACCTTTTTGCTGATCAAATCCTCCATTAATGATCAATGTTCCCTTGTACATCGGCCGATATCTTTTGGCGATGTGTGGTTCAGCATAAGGTATATCAGACACGTCGGTAAATGGCTCTGATAGATGTAAATAAGCCAAGTCATACTCATTTAGCTTATTAATAATATAATCAAAAGTAGGAATGCTTTCTTCATTCAGAGTCATGCCGAATACACCATGTAAAGAGGGGTTAAGCCGCAGGCCAATCCTGTTTTCTGGAATCACCTCTTTGATAGCATCAATGATCTCAAACAAGATTTTTGCTCTATTTTCCTTTGATCCCCCGTATTCATCCGTACGAATATTGGAAGTACTACTGAAAAATTGGTGGAGCAAATATCCATTGGAAGAGTGAATTTCTACCCCATCAAAACCAGCCTCCCAGGCATTTTTAGCCGCATTTTTAAAATCCTGTACGGTTTGCTTGATGTCTTCTAAGCTCATCGCTTTGGGGGTCACGGTTTCTTTAAAACCTTCGGGGGTATAAGATTTTTCTCCGGGGTTAATGGCGGAAGGGGCAAGGGGCAATTCACCGTTATGAAAATCAGGATGTGAAATTCGGCCTACATGCCATAATTGGATGAATATCTTCCCACCAGCGTCGTGCACTGCTTTGGTGACCTCTTTCCATCCTTTCACCTGGGCTTCTGAATAAATTCCGGGTGTGTTGACATAACCTACGCCCTGTTTGGAAACCTGCGAACCTTCGGTGATGATTAGTCCTGCCGAAGCTCTCTGGGCGTAATACTCAGCCTGTAAATCTTGTGTTGGGACGTTCTCAGGATTATTTGCCCGGCTTCTGGTCATCGGCGCCATGACTACGCTGTTTTTGAGATGAAGGCCACCTAAGGTATATGCTGTTAATAGAGCTTGTTCTTGCTGCATGATAGATTTATTTTCTTAAGTTCGGATTTATTATTTGTCGTAAGTCCATTAATATACTTAAGTGTAACTAATGTATAGACAAATAACGTTGATAAAATAATTTGGTTTAAATGTGGACGCAAATATTTGATGAGATGGAAAGAAATAAATGCTTTCTTGAGCTTGTACTATTCTATCTTAAGATAGTCATGGCAAAACATAAAAATTGGAGAATTGTTCTTAATACAGTATTTCAATGATTAATTTTGCAATTCTTCAAAACATCAACTTTATTTTAACCTATGAGAAATTACACAAACCTTTCGTCAATGAAGACTTTTTCGGGCGGGTTCAATATGTGTTTTGTCATGATTTGTATGGCAAGCACATTGCTTTTTTCTTGCGAAAATAACTCTGCCTCCGAAGATTCTATGGAACAGGACGAACCTAAGCCTGAATTTGTGGCTGACCAGGATAATGGTTCTATTGCCCTGGAAAACGGCTTTAGCGCTTATGTAGTCGCGGATGACCTGGGGAAAACCCGACATATGGCCATTCGCGATAATGGCGACATTTACGTCAAACTCCGTGAGCCGAAAGATGGCGCTGCCATATTGGCCCTGCGGGACACTACCGGTGATGGCCGTGCCGATATTAAAGAATATTTTGGGGAAGACGTTGGCGGCTCCGGTATAGGAATCCATGACGGATATGTATACTACACGTCCAATACCGCAGTCTACAGAATTAAACTGGAAGAAGGTACTTTATCTCCATCCGGAGCATCGGAAATTGTAGTAGAAGGCTTCCTTGAGCAGCCTCAGCACGCTGATAAAACTATTACTTTTGATGGCAGTGGGAATATATATGTAAATATTGGTGCACCATCCAATGCATGTCAAGAGCAAATGCGTACCCCAGGCTCTCCCGGACAAGACCCTTGCCCTCAACTGGAAAGACAAGCAGGAATCTGGAAGTTTGATGCCAATAAATTGGGTCAGACACAGGAAGATGGCGAGCGTTATGCTACTGGTATCAGAAATGCGGTGGCGGTTCAATGGAATAGCAATACTAATAGTCTCTATGCCATGCAACACGGCCGTGACCAGTTGAACAACCTTTGGCCTAAATATTATAATGATTCTACCAGCGCGGAATTACCTGCCGAAGAGTTTTTGAAAGTAGAACAAGGTGATGATTTTGGATGGCCTTATTGCTATTATGATCCTAGCAAAGAACAGAAAATATTAGCCCCTGAATATGGAGGTGATGCTGTGAAACAAGGTCGCTGTGAAAGCATTGAAAAACCCATCATGGCATTTCCCGCCCACTGGGCCCCCAATGCACTGGTATTCTATAATGGTGATCAATTTCCCGAAAAATACCGGAATGGAGCTTTTATCGCTTTTCATGGTTCCTGGAATCGTGCGCCCTTTCCGATGGAAGGTTATAATGTAGCTTTCGTGCCTATGGAAAATGGTGTTCCCAGTGGTGATTACGTTCGTTTTGCAGATGAATTTGCCAATGAAGGGGGAGATATTGATACGCCCTCTTCCGCAGAGTTCAGGCCAACTGGTTTAGCCGTAGGCCCTGATGGTTCGCTGTACATTAGTGATGATGTGAAAGGCAGGATTTGGCGGGTATTTTCTAATGAATCCCAAAAAATGGCGATGAAATAGTATTGTAATAGGAAAAGCCCAAAGCTTTGTAAGCTTTGGGCTTTTTTTGTATTTTCCCGAATTATTTAAACTAAATTAAAAATAATCTTGAAAAAACTCAGCCTTTTTTTAGTTGCCGCGAGTATGGGTTGCTTATTCGCATGCTCCGGTGGAAGCGAAAGTGGTAATGCTTCGGAAAGTAATAACCAACCAAATTCTGATGCTAAGCCCGCTGCAGAAGAAAGCCCAGTTGCTTCAGCAGCGCTGACACAAAAGCTGGAAACCGGCAAAACGGTGTACAGCCAATACTGCATCGCTTGTCATCAGCAAGACGGTGGGGGAGTCCCTGGCGCATTTCCTCCTTTACAAGAAACAGAATGGGTAAATGGCGAGACGGACACACTGATTTCTATCGTCCTAAATGGATTGCAAGGCGAAATCACGGTGAAAGGCGAAAAATACAATCAGGTAATGACCCCCCATAATTTTTTGTCAGACGATGAAATCGCCGGTGTACTCACTTATGTTCGCCAATCATTTGGCAATAACTCCAGCGAGATCAGTGTAGAAGAAGTGACCCGAATTCGTAATAAGTAGTTTTAGGATTACAAAAATGACAAACCTCAACTGCTTACCAATACTTAATAAAGTTTAATGAATAAAATGCTGGTAAATATTGCCAGCATTTTTTTTATGGCTACATCGGCTTTTATAGCATATTGAATTTAACACATAAAAAAGCTATACCTAAACCATTATAAAAACACAGCATATGGCAGAAACCAACTCACTCAACAGCCAGCCAATAGAGACCTCAACCGAAAGTGCCCCGCCGGAAATGTTTGGCCACCCAAAGGGTTTGTTCTACCTCTTTTTTGCCGAACTCTGGGAGCGTTTTAGCTTCTACGGGATGCGGGCATTGCTTACACTCTATATGGTGGAGCAGGTTTTTGAGGCTTTAGCTAACCGTGATACTGTCTCTGCAATCGTCTATTCTTCTTATGGTTCGCTCGTCTATGCTTCACCCTTGATTGGCGGGCGGGTTGCTGACCAACTATTAGGGTATCGTAAGTCCATCGTACTGGGTGGTGTTTTTATGGCGATTGGCCATTTTGTATTAGCCATTGAAAATAACATTGCTTTTTTTGTAGCCCTGGCTTTCATCATTGTAGGTAACGGTTTTTTCAAGCCCAATATTTCTACCTTCGTAGGGGCGCTCTATCCCCATGGCGATACCAGAAAAGATTCAGGGTTTACCATATTTCATATGGGAATTAATGTGGGGGCTTTTCTATCGCCTATCTTATGCGGTTGGCTAGGTGTGACCTATGGTTGGCATTACGGTTTTGCCTTAGCAGGCTTTGGCATGGTGGCTGGGGTGTTGGTTTTTCAACGAGGTATACGAAAAGGCATTTTTATGGAACAGGGCTTGCCCCCCTTTCCGGAAAAACTGGAAGAAAGAAAATTTGGCCTAAAATCCGAACCTCTGGTTTGGGTATATTCCTTGCTAGCAGTTCCGCTTATTGCCCTATTATTATCTTCTTATGAATTCATTGCTGATGGCGCAAGTATTCTAGGTAAGGTGACTATTGTAAACGTGATTTTTTACGGCCTGAGCATATTCATCTTAGGGTACATTGCCTGGGTAATGGTAAAGTTGGATCCCAAAGCAAGAAGGCAATTAGCTGTAGCCATGTTCCTGACGGTATTTATGACGCTTTTCTGGGGATTTCATGAGCTTTCCGGGAATATTATTACGCTTTTTTCAGCGAGAAATGTTAACCTAAACGTTTGGTTGTTTGATAATGCTGCCGCCACCAATGCGTTAAACCCATTATTTATCATCTTGTTGGCCATTCCTGTTTCCGCAATGTGGGTCCGATTATCAAAATCCGGGTTTAATCCCCGTACGCCTTATAAATTCGCGATGGGATTGGCTTTGTTGGGCGTAGGTTTTTATATTCTTTTTCTGAGCCGCAATTCTGCGGATGCCCAGGGGATTGTACCTTTTTTCTTTCTAGTGTTAATGTACCTCTGCCTTTCTTTAGGAGAGCTGTTTACCTATCCTGTTGGATTATCAAAAATAACGGATTTGTCCCCCAGAGCGATTGTAGCCTTTATGATGGGTGTTTGGTTCTTGTCGTCTGCTTATGCTTTCCAAATTGTAGGCTTTGTCGGTCAGCGCTTAGCTATTGATAAAATGGAATCCGGTGAAGCTGTACCCGCTTTACAAACATTACAAATTTATACCAATGGGTTTGAGTCCGTTGCTTATGTTGCGTTTGGCGGGGCCATAGTAGTCATACTATTATCACCATTGCTGAATAAATGGATGTACGAAGTGCACTAAAATGTACATTAAAGATTGAGTATATTGAGGACAATTATTTCGCTATCTTTCAATAATCGTCTCTTACGAACTGGCAAGTCTATCGTTTTTCTGGACGAATAAGGGGATAAGTCTTCTTCCTGGGTCACTTTTTCAAGTATTTTCGGATGAATGTAATACTCTCTGCAAACGCTTACCGTATTACCGAGTTCCTGTGAAACAGCCTTGACCAGCGTAGATTCAAATTTGAGCCGTGGATTATTTTCTACTTCCTGACGCGCTTCCAGTTGTTTCTCTACTGCGAGAGTTGTACCTCCCCATGTCCTGAAATCTTTGCTGGAAAAATTTACTCCGCCAATCTGGTGTAAATATTCATTGACATCCCTGGAGGTGATACTCTGGTATTTTTTGCTATCATCTTTGTACTTGAAGATTTCATAGCCGGGCAGCTCAGCGCACTGCTTGATCAGTTTAGCGATCTGATGATTTTGCAGGTTGATTTTACGGTATTTTCCACTTTTGGCCTTATATTCCAATTTACCTACCCCTTTCTCAAATTCAAAATGCTTATTTCGCAAGGTAGTCAACCCATAAGTCTCATTTTGATCTTTGTAATACTGGTTTCCAATGCGGATATGATATTCATCCATCGTCTGAATTACCAGAGAAACCACTTTGTCTTTAGTCCATTCTTTTTGCTCAAGTTGCTTGGAGGTATGGGCCCTGATGTACGGAATAGCATATCCGAATTCTTTGATTCTGTTAAACTTGGATAGGTTTCTATATGCAGACCAGGTTTGATGGTAGATATATTGTTTACGCCCCTTTTCATCGTAACCAGTAGCCTGGAGATGGCTTCTTGGATTTTTGCTTATCCAAACCTTATCCCACATTGGTGGAATCCCTAGCTTTTTAATCCTCTCAATCTGGTTTTTATTTTTGATATTCTCACCAGACGCTTTAAGATAGCTAAAGCCTTTGCCTCTTCTAATGCGTGTGAAGCCTTTCGTTTCTTCCGAAATGTACACTAAATCCTCAGGACACTCAATTTCTCCCACCGAAGTACAATGCTAAAAGTAGAATATAGTTTTAATGAAAAAATTTTGATTTTAGAGAAAAACTAGGCAGAAATCATGGAGATGGATGATCTTCAATTCCTATGCTTATGTTTCGCCTAACCAGCAGCTTAGCTACACTGACCAAAATTCCAGTGAGTATGGTAAATAAGAAGGCCTCATTCCAGGAAACCTTATTGGAAGCTGGATTTTCAGGCGGCTCAGTGTCAGTACTAGCTTTCCATACGTACTTGATAATACCTCTCACTGCCATTGCAGCCACTAAAGTAAGTGCATTCACCAAATATTCCCTGAATTTTTCAGTAGTAGTATATTCTTCTATATAATCTTTTACTATTGACATATCTATTTTATTTGTAATGAGTGTTGCGTATTGATCTTATTCGCAAAATGAATTTATAAAAGCATCAAGCAGGTTCTGACTTTGACAAGACGATAAAAGCATGAATCACTCCCGGAATCCAACCAATGAAAGTCAAAATCAAGTTGATCCAAAATTTGCTAGAAAGACCGTATTTTAATGCTACACCGAGGGGTGGAAGAAATACAGCCAGAATTATTGATACAGCAGTCATAATTGTTATGATAAAAGGTTAAAAAATAATGATCCGCACACTAGCGGTCAAGGATATTGATAGTATGTAAATCATTATCACAGAAAATTGTTTGGCATGCGTATTTTTTTTAAGGATAAAAAAATCACTGTACATTTAGAAACTGTTCTACACATTGTAGAATACTTTCCTCGTCAGAGAAGCGCAATAATCATGGGAAGATTATATCTAAAAAGGGATTTTAACGACAAAAACGCATTCTGTTGACAGTTAAGATGCTTTTCAGCACCTACAAATGGAGTTGTACCCCTTTTGGCATGACTTTTACTCAATTAAGGATATAGAACCAATTTTTTAATTAACCAAATTATGAGACTTATCACAGGAATTATAGTAGGGGCACTCGCAGGAGTTGCCACCGGTATATTAACTGCCCCGGAAAAAGGTACTAAGACCAGAAAGCAATTTTCCAGGGATAGCAACAAATTTCGCAAAAGCTTTGAAAAATCTTTCAACAAAAATATAGATGAGATTTTTGATACTATCGCTAGTGGAATTAACAAATCTTCTAAAAAGAGCAAAAAATCAATTTTCAACCTTAAAAGAGCTGTAAAAGCATAATTTATAAGTTATTAAAATTTTTTTTGATTCCTTATTTTTTAATCTATTGATTTAACTATCAATTAATGAAAAGTTAAACATCTTAAGGAAATTCAAAAACTCAGTAAATACTTTTTTGATCTTTTTAATATTTAATACATTTTTGACCAAATTTTAAAAACATGAAAACCAATAAATTAACCGGAATTTTTCTTGCCTCAGCTTTTTCAGCCTGTATGTTCACAAGCTGTGACGCTCCTAAAGAAACTGCCAATGATGATATGGTTAACGATACCGAAATCATTGACGACAATGACATGAACCAAATGGAAGCTAATTGGGAACAAGAGCAGGAACAATGGGAGGCTGCATTGGAAACCAGAATTGATAAAGTTAAGCAAGACATGGACGAAGCATCCGATGAGTCAAAGGCGGAACTTAACGAAGAATTGGATGAATTAAACAATGATCTTGATGAGGTAAAAAATGCCACTGAGGACAATTGGGACGACTTGAAAGTTAATCTTGATGAGTCTTGGCAAGATCTTAAGATGAACATTCAAGAAGGCATTGATGATATAGATAGCTAAGATCTACAAAAACATTGATAAGAAAATCAGGGTTAACTCCCTGATTTTTTTTTGTCTTGATCTTAATTTTATGGCTAATTTAAGTTAAAATAAAAAAAGCGGCACCCTACTTTTTCTTACTAATCTATGGTTAGAGACAAATTTCTTTTTGTAATAAACCCTATTTCAGGAGGTCTAGATAAATCTAATTATACCCATAAATTAGAGCACATTTTTTCTCAAAACAGAAAAACCTTTAAAGTTTTTGAAACAAAAGGTGAAGATGCAGATGCAGAAAATGTACGTCAAATAATCAATGAATATGAACCTGATGTAGTAGTGGCTGTAGGAGGTGAT
>JBBSOG010000230.1:0-9379 GCA_038259985.1 Cytophagales bacterium | reverse complement strand
CCATAGACGAAATATCCCAGACTGTGATCAGCACACTTCTTGACAGGCTTCAGGGCGTGGAAGTACAAAAGGTCAGGAAGACCATTATACTGTCTACTTCACTGATTATCAGAGAATCTACGCCAATCAAAAAATAGTATATCTCATAAAAAGATAGGAGAAAGTCATCAAAAGATGCTATTAATCAAAAGTAAAGTTTTCAGATATGGCTTTATTGTTTCGCTGGTAGGTTTTCTCTTTGGCTTTGATACCGTAGTGATTTCGGGAGTAAATCTACCGGTCAAAAGCCTTTGGCAAACATCTGACTGGTTTCATGGGGCATTTATCATATCCATGTCCTTATGGGGCACAGTGATTGGCGCTCTTCTAGGCGGCTATCCTACAGAAAAATTCGGTAGAAAAGTTACCCTAATCTGGGTAGGTATCATGTTTACCCTATCGGCGCTAGGGGCCTCTTTGGCCCACGATGCTTGTTTTTTTTCTTTTTTCCGCTTCCTGGGTGGTTTGAGTGCCGGGGTAGCATCCATTGCCGCGCCGACTTATATTTCAGAGATATCCAATCCAAAAAACAGAGGTAGGTTAGGCATGCTTTTCCAGTTTAATATTGTCTTTGGCATATTAGTGGCATACCTATCCAATTACCTTTTGGCAAGCGTATCCGGATGGAATGACTGGAGACTGATGTTGGGTATTGAAGTAGTACCAGCTATATTGTTTTCATGCCTAGTGTTGAATATCCCCCAAAGTCCCAGATGGTTAATTGTAAGTAAGCATGATTTAAAAGAGGCCAGTAAAATTCTTAAATCAATTTCGTCGGAAAGTGAGGCAGACTACATCACTGAAACTGCCCGAAAAGAACCAGACCGTAAACCGGATAAAATAGCTTTGTTCTCTGGTAAATATAATAAGGTGCTCAAGCTATCCTTTTTGATCGCTTTTTTTAATCAGTTTTCAGGCATTAGCTTCGTTTTGTTTTACGCCCCTGAGATACTGGAGAAGGGTGGTTTTGGTACCTCCGATTCATTATTCAGTTCTATTTTGATCGGTTTAGTTAACCTTGTTTTCACCTTAGTGGGAATATATTTTATAGACAAGGTGGGGCGTAAGCAACTGATGTATATTGGTTCTATAGGCTATGTCATCAGTTTATCCATGATTGCTTATGGCTTCTATGTTTCTTCCCCTGCTATTTTCAAGCTGATTTTTTTGCTCTTATTTATTGCTTCACATGCCGTGGGGCAGGGTGCAGTAGTCTGGGTATTTATGGCAGAAATTTTTCCTACGAAAATAAGGTCATTCGGTCAGGCATGGGGATCAAGCATCTTGAATGTCTGTGCTGCACTGATAGCCTTATTCGGGTCAGTGCTAATCAATAGTATCTCCCCCTGGAAAGTGTTTACCTTTTTTGCATTGCTAATGGTCTTGCAGTTATTATTTACCCACTTTATGATGCCTGAAACAAAAGGCGTTTCACTTGAAGAACTGGAAAGTAAGCTCATTAAACCTTAATTTTTACCAGTTTGCTATTGTAGTTGTTTCCCTCTCATTTAGGGGTGTTCCTATGCTAAAAGCTAAAGCCAATCTTCAAAACTTCTAGGGGCTTCCAATATGATTCTTTTTTGGTAAGCACTTCTAAAGAAAGAAATTATTGCTATATTAGAATGCTAAATCGGTTTACTAATTAATTTTGTGCGCTGATTTAAAGATTAAGGTCTTATTTTTTTAGCTCGCAGACAACCTAAAACTGTTACAGACAGATGATACAAGCTTTTGATCACCACAGTTTGACTAGAAGTAGACTTAGGACATTGAAATGTTCCGTACTATGCTTTTCATGTTTTGTACTTTTATTTACAACAAGTACCCAGGCACAAAAAGCTTACTTTATTGATGGCTATCACGGTGGCATCTATGGGCATTTTCCCCGGTGGCAAACGCAGTTTATGGTTGACCAACTGTTAGCACATCCGGATTGGAAGATCAACCTGGAAATTGAACCGGAAACCTGGGACTCTGTAAAAGTATATGACCCTGTGGCGTATCAACTTTTCAAAGAAGCTTTAGATGATCCTGCCACTGCTGAAAGAATTGAATTTGTCAGTCCAGCCTATGGGCAGTCCTACATGTACAACATTTCCGGAGAAAGCCTGATCAGGCAATTTGAGTATGGCATCCGAAAGATCAACGAACACTTTCCATCGGTTCGTTTTACGACTTATTCTTCGGAAGAACCATGCTTCACCAGCGCATTACCGCAAGTGCTTGCCTCTTTTGGTTTCCAGTATGCTTCTCTCAAGAATCCAAATACCTGCTGGGGAGGATATACCCGTGCGTATGGAGATGGCCCAGTCAATTGGATAGGGCCAGATGGTACGCAAATCATAACGGTTCCCCGGTACGAAGTCGAACAACTGGAGGATAGCTCCACCTGGCAGACGACCGCCTGGGCCAATGCGGAAGAGTACATCCATGCTAGTCTGGAAAGTGGCGTTGATCATCCAATAGGCATGTGTTTGCAAGATGCGGGTTGGAACGGAGGACCTTGGCTGGGCAAGGCAAAGAATACCTACCAGCCTTCTGAATACACTACCTGGAGAGACTATTTCCAAAACGTGGCCCCAAAGCCCGTCACAAACTGGAACTTCAGTCAGGAAGATATGCTGGTGAGCCTGATGTGGGGATCGCAGGTACTACAGAGGCTGGCGCAGCAGGTGAGAGTTGCAGAAAACAAGATTGTGATGGCAGAAAAACTGGCTGCTATGTCATCAGTATTCCATCCTATGTCCTGGCCTAAAAAAGAACTGAACGAAGCCTGGAGAACACTACTGCTTGCTCAGCATCACGATTGCTGGATTGTACCCTATAACGGAAAGAAAGGGGATACCTGGGCCGACAAAGTAGTCACCTGGACGGGAAATGCCAATCACACCAGCGATAGCGTGATGCAGTTGGCAGTGCAAAACTTAGCACAGCCAGAGACATCAGACAACGTACAATACATCAACGTTTTTAATACATTATTGGTAAAAAGAAAAGAGACCGTATCGGTGGCATTGCCTGATGGCTGGAATGATACTGATATAACTGTATTGGATCAGAAAAATCAGCCTGTTCCCTCACAAGCAGTAACCAATCCGGGAAACGTTCAATCGGCACTGATGTTCTCCGCAGAAACGCCCGCGATGGGCTATGCTACTTATACATTGAAGAGAGGCAAGTCAACTGCTACAGAAGGGGCGAACGCACAATCACAGCAAGACGGCACCTATGTGATGGAGACCGATTTGTACAAAATTGTAGTTGATCCACAAAAAGGCGGCAGCATCAAAAGCCTGGTCGCTAAAAATTTGAGTAACAGGGAATTTGTGGATAAAAACGATGAAAGAAGTTTTAACGAAATCAGGGGTTTTTTCTATGAAAAAGACCGATTCTTTTCTAATGTGGATCAAAAGTCAGAGATAGAAATCCTGGAGAATGGCCCCCTCCAGGTACGGGTGCAAATCAAAGGAAAAATTGATGTACATCCTTATACGCAAACCATCATGCTAAGGCAAGGCGATAGAAAAATTGATTTTGACCTGACGATTGATTGGCAAGGAAATCCCGGTATTGGCCAATATTCTCAGGCCGAAAATTATAAGTCTACCGATCGGGAAAAGGCTTTCTACAATGATCAGTACAAATTGCTGACACTCTTCCCTTTGAACCTTGAATCGCAGAAAGTCTATAAGAATGCCCCTTTTGATGTAACGGAAAGCAAGCTGGACAACACATTTTTTAGTCGTTGGGATAGTATCAAGCACAATATAGTAGTAAACTGGGTAGATGTAACCGATGGTTCCGAAAATTACGGACTAGCACTTTTTACCGACCAAACCACATCTTATGCACATGGCACCGACTACCCCCTGGGCCTGAACTTACAATATAGCGGCACGGGCTTGTGGGGCAGGGATTATAAAATTACCGGCCCTTCTCAGGTGCATTATGCCCTGGTACCCCATCAGGGAAACTGGAAGGAAGCAGGCATCTGGACCGTAAGTACGCAGTGGAACGAACCGCTTTACACTACCCTAACGAATGCCCCTTTGGCGACGCAAAGCCAACAAAGGTCATTTGTAGAATCAGATGGGAAGGGATGGGAACTCACCACCATGCTTCACGATGAAGATGATTTCCTGATCAGATTGTTCAACGCGGAAGCAGATGATAAGGCGCAAAAGCTATTACTGGATGGCAATGTGCAAAAAGCTGGATTAGTTGCGCTGGACGGGCGGGTGATTGAGGAACTGAAAATACAAAAGGAAGATGGTAACAAAAGCGCCGTTTCACTTTCCATACCTCCCTTCGGCATCAGAACCATCAGGCTAAATATTAACCCTAATTAAGCTATTGCTATGAAACTAAAAGTTATCCTTATCACCTATATTTGGCTTGCCGGCCAAGCTCTTTCTGCTGCTAACCCTCCTGACCTGGTGAAGTATGTAAACACCCTGCAAGGTACAAATTCAAAGTTTGAGTTAACCCGTGGAAATACCTATCCAACAACTGCTTTGCCATTTGCCATGCATACCTGGACACCTCAGACCGGTGTGAACGGCGATGGTTGGAAATACCAGTATTTTCTGGATTCTATTCGGGGCTTTCAGCAGGCACATCAGTGTAGCTCTTGGACAAATGATTACGCCGTTTTCTCCCTGATGCCGGTGACTGGTAATCTGGCGGTGGATCAATTCAGCAGAGCTGCACGGTTTAGCCACGAAAATGAAATTGCCAAACCTCATTACTACAAGGTAAAGCTCGACAACAACATCACCACTGAAATGTCGCCTACTGAGCGCGGAGTCCATACCAGATTTTCTTTCCCCCGCTCACAAGGTGCTTATGTGGTGCTGGATGGCTATACTGGAATGAGTAGTGTAATGATTATTCCGGAAGAACGTAAAATAGTAGGCTATGTCCATAATGGAAGAGGACTTCAGAATAATTTCAAGAATTATTTTGTCATTGTTTTTGATAAGCCGTTTGTCTCGCAGGGTACCTGGGAAAATAGAGAAGGAAAAATTTCTGAAGGTTCGCTTTCCGATGAAGGAGAAGGAGTAGGGGCTTATATCCAGTTCGAAGATGGGGTAAAGGTCCAGGCGAAGATTGCTTCTTCTTATATCAGTCCCGAACAGGCCGCACTGACCCTTCAACAGGAGCTTGGAAAAAGCAGAGAGCTGGAGGATACCAAAGCAGCTGCCGAGAAGATATGGAACCAGCATCTAAGCCGAATCCTTGTCGAAGGGGGAACAGAGGAAGAAAAAGCTACTTTTTATTCCTGCTTCTTCCGTGCAAGCCTTTTTTCCCGTACATTTTTTGAATACGATGAGGAAGGTAACCCTTATTATTTTAGTCCCTACGATGGAAAGATATACAAAGGGTATATGTATACCGATACCGGCTTCTGGGATACTTTTCGCGCACAATTTCCGCTCAATACCATCCTTCACCCTACGATGCACGGCCGCTATGTAAATGCGTTGTTGGATGCTCAGGATCAGTGTGGCTGGCTTCCTTCCTGGTCGTTCCCTGGCGAGGCAGGAAGTATGGTGGGAAACCATGCTATTTCGCTTCTGGCCGACGCCTGGGTAAAAGGGATCCGCACATTCGACCCTGAAGAGGCTATGGAAGCCTACTATCATGAGGCAACGAATAAAGGCCCCTGGGGGCCCGCCAACGGGCGCGAAGGCTGGAAGGAATATTTCATTCTCGGCTATGTGCCTTATCCTGCATACAGAGAAAGTACTGCCAAGACATTGGAATATGCCTATGATGATTTTTGCGGGTACCAGTTGGCTAAAATGACCGGCCAAAAATTTTATCAGGGGGTGTTTGGCAAACAAATGTACAATTATAAAAATCTCTATGATCCGGTTACCCGTTTTATGCGCGGCAGACAAATAGACGGGGATTGGGTTCCTGATTTTGATCCGATAGAATGGGGAGGGCCTTATACGGAAGGTAATGCATGGCATTACCACTGGTCCGTGTTTCATGATGTGCAGGGGTTGATAGATTTAATGGACGGAGAAAAGAACTTTACCGCCAAACTGGATTCTGTTTTATCAGTACCCAATGATGTTAAAGTAGGAACGTATGGAAGGATGATCCATGAAATGACTGAGATGGTGATGGCGGATATGGGACAGTATGCCCATGGGAATCAACCCATTCAGCACATGGCCTACCTTTATAATTATGCCGGCGAACCCTGGAAATCGCAGCACTTAACCCGGACCATTATGGACAAACTATATAATTCCACAGAAAACGGTTATCCAGGCGACGAAGATCAGGGGCAAACTTCCTCCTGGTATGTACTCAGTGCTTTAGGGTTTTACAGTGTTTGTCCGGGCACAGACCAATATGTCCTGGGAAGTCCGTTGTTTGAAAAAGTAACGCTTACCCTGGAAGACGGGAAAAAGTTTGTCATTGAAGCTAAAAACAACAGCAAGGAAAATGTCTATATCCAGTCTGCCAAACTCAATGGCAAAGACTATTCGAGCAACTGGATTACCTATTCTGATATTGTGGATGGGGGAAAACTGGAATTTGAAATGGGCAGCCAGCCAAATAAAGAGAGGGGAACAGCGGAAGCTGACAAACCATTTTCATTATCAACTTCTGAATAAGTGATCATGAAGCGTTTTTTAGTATTCATCATGGCTGTGTTTTGTGTAAGCCATCTGCCCCCACCTCTGGTATTTTCACCAAAGGCACCGAATGATTTTTGGTGAAGGTGCTGTGTCGACGGTAAACCGCCACTACAGGCCACTGTGGCACCAAAAATGAGGGTAAATGAATGATAATCATTTGATCAGCAGAAAAAATAACATTCCCATGAAACATCCACTAACATTCTTCAAGTACCTGTTTTGCATTTCATTCATTGGAATGTTATCCTGTGAGCCGACCAACAAAGAATCCACTGAAACCGACGAAACAGGAATCAATAAAGATATTGAAAACCTGGATTTTACGGTGGAAGAAGCCCCGGAATGGACGGCATTGTTCAACAGGAAATCTGGCTGGTTTGGGGGGGATGGCATATTTGCAATACCGCTCAATGGAAAAGATAACCAAACGGCAAGAGCAGGTACCGAAACCATGCTGATATTCAGTGATACCATGATTGGGGAAATTGCAGACAGCACATTGCAACCCGGTGCCGCAATGGTGAATAATACGGTGGCTTACCTCAAGGGAAGTGAGCCAAAAGAAGAAAAAACCAATTTTCAATGGGCTAAAAATGACGAGGGAAAACCAATGACTTTATTTACTCCCCAAACCCCACATGCAGAAGAAGGGGATTATTACTGGCTTGGCGATGGATTTCTGAATACCGCTTCGGATAGTATATACATCTTTGCATACAGAATGCGGAACCTGGATACAGGTGATGACTGGTCATTCAAAGAAATGGGTAATAACCTGATTGCATTACCTGCCGACAGCAGGCCGCCCTTTGAAGAACAACGCCAGATAGAGACCCCGCTTCGCTTTGAAGATGGAGGATTTGGAACAGGAATTTTTGTCAACACAGCAGCCTCTGGTGCCCCTGACCCCGATGGATATATTTATGTGTATGGCAATAGAAAAGGATTGATGGTGGCCCGGGTAAAGCCGGAAGATTTTGAAAACTTTAGCGCGTGGCGGTTTTGGGATAGCGAAGGGTGGAACGCAGATATGCAAAAGGTAGACATAGTGGCCACAGATGTTTCCAATGAACTGAGTGTTTCTGCTCTCCCTGATGGCAGGTACGCGCTGGTATTTACTCTAGGCGGATTAAGCCCAACAGTAGGTTTACGTCTAGGCAGCACGCCTTACGGGCCTTTTGGACCGGTGATCAAGTTATATGAAGCCAAAGAAATGGAGCGAAAAAATTACATTACCTACAATGCCAAAGCTCATCCTAATCTATCTGCCCCCGGTGAGCTTTTAATAAGTTATAATGTGAATGCGTTTGATTTTATGAATGAACTGCAAGCCAATCCTAACCTTTACCGCCCCCGCTTTATAAGGTTGAAGTTAGAATAGTAAAATAGGTATGTATACTAATAATGAAAGTAGATTATATCGATTAGATTCATGCTTGTTTCTCGGTAGCTATGATAACAATAGAATTTAGCATTTTTATAATATACCTTTTCTTTTTATTTTAATAAAAGTTAAATATAAAGACAAAACTTAGGGGCATGGCATTTTCTTCAGGTATATGGAAAGGATTTGCTAATAGCGATGATAAAGATATTTGGCAACAACTGAGAGAGGGTAATCATTTGGCCCTGGAATATTTTTACCGTACTTATAGCAAAAGCTTATACAACTTTGGTATGAAAATGTATGGCCAAAATCAATGGGTTGAAGATTGTTTGCAGGAATTATTTACAGATTTATGGAAGCAACACGAAAGGTTAGCTTCTGTATCTTCTATCAAAACATATCTTTTCAGGGCATTCAAATACAAATTGCAGCGGCAGCATAGCAAAGAAAAACGTTGGGTGTATAACCTGGATTTTGATATGCTGCCAAACATGGAAGTAGAATTGCCTGTAGAGAATTTAATGATCTCAGCCCAACTATCTAGGGAACAAAAACTAAAAATAGTCAAAGCCACTGAGAAATTGCCAAGCCGACAAAGAGAAGTGCTCCACCTACTTTTTCAGGTAGGGGCCAGCTATGAGGAAGTAGCGGAAATTATGGGAATTAATGTCAAGTCAGCCTATACACTGGCATGGAAAGGCATAAATGCTTTACGAAAGCTAATTATAGACTTTCTTTTTTTACTGGCCATTGTTTCTTTTAGCCTTATGTAGAAATGGCTGATCATTTTACCCTTAAGCGGTATTGCTAACTTTTTTTCTCTAACTAAAGGATAACTAAAGCTTATTGATGTCACTCTAATAATGAAAGGACATCACTATGGATTATAGTCGGTACTCAGTAGAAGATTTTGTGCTTGATAAGAAATTCAGGCAGTGGGTGCTCTCTTCAGATACAGAGGGTAATTTGTTTTGGCACCATTGGCTACAACGCTATCCTGGAAAAAAAGCATTGTTGCAGGAAGCAAGGGTTATCGTTCTAAAGTTGCCTCAAATTAACTACGGATGGAATGGGCAAAAAGAAGAGCGGCTCTGGCAAAACATTTACCTTGAAAACCTGCAAACACCCAATACGCCTGAAAGCCCTTCTTCCGATACGATTCCTATTCACGCTGAAGCTGTTTTGGGTTCTCCAGCTCGTGAAAGAATATCAACGATTTGTCCTTATCAGAAAATCAGCAGTATAGGAGCGTCAGTATTGATCATAATTGGTATGGGGCTTGCTGTATAACTAT
>JBBSOG010000229.1:0-9381 GCA_038259985.1 Cytophagales bacterium | reverse complement strand
CTAAAGTCGTCAGGCCGCATTGTTGGTAAAGCTTGGCAATTCGGTCAAGCTTATCGGCAGGCAACTTGCGCAGTATACCCACGATGGGCATTTGGCGGAAAAGCTCCCAGGAAAAAGGCTGGTTCATGTGCGGTGTATTTGTTGTAAAAGTTGAAAATGTCCCAATATTGTCGCTTCCTCCGTACTAATAACATGCAAAACAACGTCAGGATGAAGGGTGCGCATAGCCAGTTCGTAGAAATCTGCCAGCGGCTTGTCCGCGCATAAGATTATATCTTCAGTAGAAGAAGCGTCTACTTCATTTAGTTCACTGCCAATTAGCAAACCACTTAGGAAAGCATAATTAGTTGCCGGATCAGTCTGTTGAAGGATTTGCCTGGCCCGGATAGAAAAAACTTCATGCAGCAATGAGGAAGATGATTTTTGTACACCCGTTACAAATGCGCTATGAATGGCTGGCTCCTGTAGATTTGTTTTCTCTCTTTTCACCGAATGCCGGAGGATACTATAAGTTTGGAGAAGGAAAAAAAGCTCTCCCGTCAAATAGGTCTTAAAGTCTTGCACCATACGCTTACTGATATGCACATGTTTGGAATGGGTGCCGGGCAAGATGACAAGATAATCTTTCTCAGAAACGGGCATTTTTTGTACAGCACCCAAAACCTGCACTTCTTCTCCCCGCATGACATCTTCTTCAGTGGCCAAACCTGAAATAAGATAAGCGCTCAAATATTGATCAGACAAGACTTCGTAGGGAATTTTTATATCGTCAAGCGCTAAGGGAAGTTTTCCATAAGGCAGGTTTTTGATCCCAATAGAGGAGGAAGCCATACCTGACAGGATGATCTCAGGAATCTTATTCAATCCGGAAATTTCAAGCAGCTTGCTGATGTGTGATTCAAATTGCTGGGGATATAAAGATTGGTTTGATGAGGTATTTCCAAAGCCCAGTTCTACATCTTCTAATGTATAGAGCACTTCCAAAGAAGGGATTTGTATCAATCTCAGCCGGAAAGATGTAGTGCCCCAATCACAACTGATGAAATGTTCGCGCATAGGCTAGTGAAGTGTAGGTCTGTATCGGGAGATAAATGTATACTTTTTTCCTATAAAAGGTAAAGTGAGACTGATTTGAAAAAATGTTTTTACGATTTGAACAGTAATTTCTGGACACCAGCTATATTTTAAGAATAAAGCTTACCCATTGTAAGCCGGGATTTTTAATTTTCAAAAAATTATCAGTTTCAAACAGCAAAGTCAACTTATGAAAATACTTGTCATCAATACCGGAAGCTCATCCATCAAATATCAGCTTTTTGATATGGAAGCAAAGAAAGTGTTGAGTAGCGGATTAGTGGAAAGAATTGGGGAAGACAGCGGACGTATCAAGCACCAGTGTTTGCTTTCCGAAGGTCAAGCCAAAGTGAGAGAAGAAAAAATACCGATAGAAAATCACCGGGTTGGCCTGAATAAGATTAGTGAACTTCTTCATGATAAGGACTTTGGGGCGATACAAAACCCTGAAGAAATTCACGCGGTAGGCCATCGGGTGGTACACGGAGGAAGCCGATTTAGTGAAGCGGTCGTTATTGATGATGTAGTGAAAGAGGCTATAAAAAACCTAGTTCCGCTGGCCCCTTTGCACAATCCACCGAACCTGGAAGGAATAGCCGTAGCGGAAGAAGTGTTCCCCCATGCCCGTCAAGTAGCGGTTTTTGATACGGCATTTCATCAAAGTATGCCAGATTACGCCTATCGTTATGCCATTCCTGAAAAATATTTGCGGGAGCATCAAATCAGGGTATACGGTATGCACGGTACTTCCCACCAATACGTAGCCCAACAAGCTGCATTGCATCTGGGAATTCCGGAGAATAAGCTGAACGCTATCACTATTCACCTGGGCAATGGCTGTAGCATGACGGCTATAAAAAATGGCAAAAGCATAGACACTTCTATGGGTTTGAGCCCATTGCCCGGCTTGATCATGGGCACCCGATCGGGAGATATTGATCCGGCGGTTATCTTTTATATGGGCACCCAGCTTAACATGTCTTTTGAGGAAATAGACCGGGAACTTAACAAGCAAAGCGGCTTGAAAGGGATTAGCGGTGATAACGATATGAGAACCATTATTGAAAGGTCCGAACAGGGGGACAAAATGGCTGGACTAGCGCTGGAAATGTATACTTACCGCATCAAAAAATACCTGGGAGCCTATTTGGCAGTTATTGGACTCCTGGACGCGATTATTTTCACCGCAGGGGTGGGGGAAAATAGTGCGTTGGTAAGAGAAAAAGCCTGTTCTGGCCTGGGGCATTTGGGCATTCGTCTCCACCAGGCCAAGAATCAGCAAAAGCAAAAAGGAATACAGGAAATACAAGATGAAGAGCGTGCCATCAAAATACTGGTTGTTCCTACTAACGAAGAACTAGCCATTGCCGAGCAAACTTATCAATTAGTAAAAGATATATAAAAATCTTTCTCTTCATGAGAAAGCCTTTATTTGATGGGGAAGTATACGGACTTTTGTGCTATCAGATTTTGTATGATTTACCGCGTAATTCTTACCGGGTAGTCCCTACCGGGTAAGTTCAAGGTAACCGGTTTTGGGTTTGGAGATGTTATCCTTCTTGTCAATGACGTAGAAATAAGTTCCGCTTGGCAAATCTTTGCCACCGATGTAAAGTCCCCTGTTTCCCCTGCCTTCAAAATAAGTGGAGAGGTTATCATAAAAAACCGCTTCATAGACCAGTGCCCCGGCCCGGTTGAAAATCTTGACACTGTTGTTGGGGAATTTTTCCAAACAGTCCACCTGGAAGATATCATTGTCTCCATCACTATTAGGAGAGACACCATTGTACACATTGATATCTAACTCCACACTTGTTTTTCCTT
Source organism: Cytophagales bacterium (assembly GCA_038259985.1). Classification (GTDB taxonomy): domain Bacteria; phylum Bacteroidota; class Bacteroidia; order Cytophagales; family Cyclobacteriaceae; genus Catalinimonas. The sequence goes on along the minus strand of JBBSOG010000229.1, from coordinate 6,483 downwards.
CTACAATACATCCATTGGTGCCGTACACCACATAGCGATACTCTCCCGCATACATATCGGTAAGCTCAAACCCATCGGCAAACGCTTTTTGATCATTGACACTAAACCATTCAATCCGTGCAATGCTGCTGATGTCGTAAGGAATAATTCGGACAAGCCCTGAATTGTCATCACATAAAGCGGGCTTAGTCATGACTTCAAAAGTAGGGGGAAAGGTCTGATCTAGGATTTCAAAAGGGATAAGCGCGGTTTCACAACCTGACCTTTTTTCCAGCAGCTTAAGACTATATTGACCGGCTTCCAGGCCCGACAAACGAGTGGCTGGCTCAGGGACCGCTAATAAATTTTGATCAGCATCATACCAGAAAAATTCAAAACCCTCAATCAGTCCCGGGATGCTGGCCGTTACCGTGCCATCAGGCTCATCACATCTTGTTTGATGGGAATTAATGGTGATCAGGGGCGCTTCCACTTCTTTTATTTTTTCCTCCACCGTATAACTCGCTTCGGCCGAACAGCCAGTTACCAGATTGGTTACTTCCACGCGATAAGTTTCGGCACTCAGATTGGCTGCTATGTAAGCTTCACTGATCACTTCTCCCAACGCATCATACCAGATATATTGATAGGCATACGTGGAGTCGCTTACATAAGCCGATAACTTTCCATTGGACAGTTCCGGGTCACAATGACTTTGGGGGGTATCCTGAAGGATAGTAATCTCCGGTTCACTGGCCTTGTCTATCAATTCTACCGTCACTGGATTTGATACACAACCCTGGCTCCACAAATCAGTGACCATTACCGTATAGACACCGGGAGGAACATTCTCCCATGTTTTGCCGACAAATTCAGGAGCGGGCTTTACTTTGTCGCCACGGTACCAGGTGAATCTGTAGCGATTTCCACTAGAGCCATTATTTGAAAGTGTATTGGCGTTGACAACAATAGCTGATACCAATCCATTGTATTGTGCCGGATCACAATAGATGTTGGGCGAAGTAGAGGCTGCAATAATGGGAACAGAGACATTTTCTTCCAGATACAAAGGCTGAGAGGTGACACAAAATGTACCCAGGTTCATCACTTCTACCATATAATAGCCCGATTCAATATTAGCTAAGATGCGGTCGGTAGCCCCATTGATGAGATTGACCGCAGAGGCTTCTTTTCCCTTGTACCATTGATAGCTGTAGTTTCCTACCGAATAATCTGTTTCATAAACTTCTATGGCAAGTGTTCCGTTTGGCTGGGCAGGATCGCAGCTGGATTGTACCCGGTACTGGGTGACATCCAGGTCTACGATGGGTGCGCTTGTGTTTTTCTCAATCCTGATTTCCAAAAGCTCGCCTTCAATATTCCACAGCTTATGGTAAATGCTTATTTGATAAACCCCTTCCGACAGATTAGCAAAAATAGTATCGTTGGTGGGATTGCTCAGGGTAGCCAACAATTCATCGGGATAAGAAGCATACAGCTTAAATTCATAATCGTTCAGATTACCAGCTACTCCATTTTGTGTGAGTTCATCCACGATGATACTCGCATCCGCCAAACAAGTTAGCTGAGGGGCATTTACCGCGTAACTTACTATGGGTAAGATAATTCTTTTGCTCACACGGGCAGAAGCTACTGTGGAACAAGCAGTTACTGTGTTGGTTACTACGACAAGATAATTTCCGTCATCTAGATGGTCTACCTGAGCTGCATTGCTGAAAGAGGTTCCGGTAGGATACTCAGCAGCAGCGTACCACGCATAAGTATAGGCAAAGTTGTTGGCTGCCGAATCCAATGGATGAGAAGGATCAACCTTTACTAGCGCTGATAAACTTCCTGTCCAGCTTGTAGGATTGGTACTATTGCTAAACTGATCGCTTAACTTTTGTATAGACAGTAACGGATTACGGCTAAGATCATTGATAGTGAAGCCCCTCAATTGAGAAGTACAGTTGTTTCCATCAGTACTGACTGCCTGAATAAAGTAACTTCCTTCGGAAAGATTGGTAAACGGATCACTAGGTTTACCATTTCCATTGGCGGTAATCAGGTTTTTGTTACCGTTGTAAAGTAGATAATCGTAAAGTTCAGGGTCTCCACTCGTAACCGTACCTACTGATGGAGTTTCGGTTACCGCATTTACAAATACTTCCCCGCCCTCACTACAAATCAACTGGTCTATTGATGTAGCTGCAATGGTGATATTCGTAATAATTTTAGGTACTATAAAGGTAGCAGTATTACTACAGTTGAGTGCAGGATCATTTAGGTCAATGACCTCTACCGTATAATTTCCGGCTACCAATCCAATGGCCCTGGCAGGATTGGAGACATCAATGTTGACAGCAGTCAATTGATCGGCCACATTTACAGTATTTCCACGGTACCAGCGATAGGTAAAATGACTAGGATCTGAGTCATTGTCATTGGGGCCTTTCGCAGTGACGCTGATAGTTCCGGTAGGAATACCTCCGGCACAACTGTAATCTGTTTCAATAGCATTCAAAGAAATGTCAGGAATTTCATTCAAATCAACAATAGTTTCAATATTGGGATTAGATATCCAGCAACCGTAGGACTTGCGCTGGGCAATGATGTTGTAATCCCCTTCAGTGTAATTACTGAAAACGGTAGAAATGCTACCATCTAAGGTGGTAATCGTACCTCCATTTTCATCTTGTAGCACCAGCATAAAATCACTTAAACTGGCTGCTTGCAGGCCATTGGTAAAATCAAATAGACTCACTGAAACCACTTCAATACTACCTTGTCCAGAGCAAGCCAGTGGGTCAATCACATTCGTCACGATGCTAATTTCTTTGACCTGAGCAGGTACTTCCAGGGTAGTCGTATCTGAACAGTTGATACCATTTCCATCAAGATCGGTCACTACCACGGTGTAAAAACCAGCCAGAAGATTAATGGCTTCTTCGCCATTTGCGCCACTGATCTGGGCAGCAGGTAGTGCGGCAGCAGGATTGGTATTCATTTGTCCACTAAACCATTGAAAGGTGAAGTGATTTAAATCACTATCATTATCAAAAGGGCCATATCCACTGGCTGTCAGGTGGCCGCTCGCCAGAATGGCGTTGTTACAGCCAAAGTCAGGCTGCACTAAAGCAAGCGAAGCTACCGGAGGTACGCTATTGTTAAAGATTTCAACCCTCTGCGGAGGTACCTGACATCCAGTGGTATTATTTTCCGCTACCAGAAAATACACGCCCTGGCCTAATCCTACAAAAGGAGACAAAGCTTTACCATTTCCGCTATTGGTCAAGAGGGTATAACTTTCATCATATAGCTGAATGGAGTAAGCAGCGGTTGCGGTTACACCGTCTTCAGTAATTTCAATGACATGGGCAGTACCGAAGTTACTAAGATCACATCCGTACCGGTCTGTTTTGGCAAAGTTACTGATTTGGATATTTTTAGGAATGTTGTTTAAGGTAATGGTGGTATCGAGCACACAGCCTAAGCCCAGACCATTATTGTCAATGACTTCCAACGTGTAGGTTCCGGAACTTAAAGTAGCCGGGGTGCTGCTTCCGGTAGCGATCAACGTACCGGATGTAGTATTGCCTTCGTACCAGTTAAGTAGAAAACCACCGATAGGGCTTCCATCTGATCCGGTGACAGAGGCGCTCAGCCTTCCGGTTCCGCTGGTGTTACAACTATAATCAACTTCTCTATTAATGGTCACTGTAGGATCAGCATAATCTTTTCCTATGGTTACCAGCGAATCGGAGATATAGCAAAAAGGAGCCACGTCAACTTGTAAAGCCACGAGATATTTACCCGGTTCAAGGTCTGCGAAAGTATGAGTATTGCCCAAAGAAGGTTGCCAGGTGTCGTCCGGGGTAGAAGTGATGACACCTCCCTTAAACAGGTTAACCCGATAATCCGATAAAGGTAAACTGGAAGAAGAAGGCGTAAGTGAGATATCAATGGTGCCGTTTTCGCTGGCACACTGGGTACTGTTGGTAAGGTTATCTACCGCTAATGCTGGGGGATCGGCGATTTTTAATAAAAACTTATTAATATGTGTACATCCACTTTCCAAATCCTCAATTTCTACCCTGTAATAGCCGGGGCCCAAAAGGTCCCTGGTTGAAGTAAAAGGAGTGTCGCTGCCATTAATAATAGATACTCCGGTAGTTTCATAATACCAGGTGTAGGCAAAACCAGGGCTTCCTAAAATAGTTGGACTATTTGTTTCAGATTCTACCGTTACGGAAGCATCACCATTTCCCGTTCCCAAGCTGGCACCACAGCTACTGGGCCGAGTATAATTAAGGGTAAAAACTTTGAGCGGTTTTTGTATTAAAGTGACATTTCTTGGAGAAGAAACACATCCTGTCAGGTTATCGGTGGCTACTACCTGATAAGTACCGGGTCCCAAATCAGTAAATGTCACGTTGGAGGTAGCCGTAATACTATTGTCGTAACTATCTGGCCCGGTAAGTCTGAAAGTATAATTTCTGTTGATACTCAAATCCGGTGGGATCATTTTGAACCCATCCCTAAGGGTAAATTCAATTTCTCCATTATAACTGGCAGGATTGCAATAGGCTGCTAATTTCGTGCTCACGGTATCTACTATGGGTGCTGGCTCTGGGTTGCTATAGATTCTTATCGTCGCGGTGGTAGCGCATTGGTTGGCAAGGCTCGTCATTCTGAGCATGTATCTGCCTGCTGCTAAGCTAAACGCCCTGCTTCCGTCATTGGTAATTTTAGAAGCTGGTACGCTGGCACCAGAGGTATTGTTTACAAACCATTCAAAGATATAATCGGTAGCCAATCCGGCAAATCCGCTGGCAGTGATCGTTCCCGAAGGACTGGTAGCTGAACAGGAGATATTATCAGAAGCTGTTAATACTACGGTCGGCTTGATGCTCCGATCCTCAATAGTGAAAGTTCTAGTCGCCGACTGACAACCAAAAGGGGTAGTAACCGTGACCCGGTATTGTCCGGGGGGCACGTTCCCTAAGGTATTTGAATTGATACCTAAGTTAGTTCCGGTACTTACATTTCTCCAGGAAAAAGAATAGCCATCGGCCGTTGTTTTTCCCCCGTCAGCCGTCACAATGATCACACTTCCCCAGGGTGAGGCACAGGCATTGGCATGGTTCAAAGTAAAGGCTGGATCAATAGAAGGAGTATGCTTATTTTCGGTAACATTCGCTAGCTTGATCATGCTACAGGAAGTACTGTTATCAGTAACCAGCACAGTATAGGCACCTGCTGCTAAATTTTTGGCGGTTGCCCCGCTAGTTACAGGAATAGCAGCTATAGCAGCGGATTTGCTGATATGCCCGTTAAACCATTGGAAAGTATAACCCACAGAATCGCCATCTGCCAACGCACGCAACTGCCCATTAGGAGGAACAGGGGCACAAGCTCTTTGAGGCTGGAGCTGGGCAGTCGTAACCACAAAAGGATTGGTTACCGGGTTTATAGTAAAGTTCCTGGGTGCTGACTGACAGTCCAAAGGAGAACTTACAATCACCTGATAGCTGCCCGGTGGAATGCTAGACTGCGTATGTGAAGTCCAGGGTAGGGTAGTACCCTTGGTGATGTCTTTCCAGATAAAGGTATAGCCATCCGCAGTAGTCTTACCTCCATCTGCTGTTACTGTGGCTGAACTTCCGTATGGGTCGGCACAGGCGTTGGTATGGGTTACTGCCAACGACTCAATGTTAGGGTAAGTGAGATTTTCAGGGAGGGTGACATAAGTGATATTCGCACAGTTAGTAGTTTTATGAATGGCTCTTACTGTGTACTCACCGCCTGCCATATTTTTAGCAGTAGCACCGACAGCGCTTTTGGTTGCAGGTAAATTAGCAGCGGTGAAATTTCCCAGGTACCATTCAAAAGTATAAGCAGCAGTATCCTGTGTCAAACCACCACGGCTAGTTTCATCTACCGAAGCGAAGATTTTTCCATTAGGAGTTACTTCACAAGATGTCTGGATATGCTGTACCGCTGCATTTAACTGAGGAATATAAGTATTGTCCAATATGCTGAATGTTGTTTGATCAGATAGGCAACGAGTGATTTTATGGGCGGCAAATACTGAGTATGTCCCCGCTGTCAATGAGCTTGTGCTGGCAACATTTCCGATACTGCTTAAGCTACTGGTGGTATCCGGTGTGCTCACATTCCCGGAATACCAATAGTAGTCGTAATCAACAGAATTCCCACTTACCGATACGCTTGCTGTTCCCAATGTCTCACATTGATTGATATTGGTTTTGTTAAAAGTGAGGCTTGGAATTACGATATTGTCGGCAATGTTAGTATCAATGGTGGTGCTACATCCCGTGGCGTTATTTGTCACTACCAGCCGGTAATTTCCTGCTGCTAATCCGTTTACATTTGGCCCACTGGTGTAGGAAGGTTTGGCAGGAACCGATGAATTGTGCCCCTTATACCAGCGGAAGGTATAGCCACTGGTGGTAGTGCCACCTCCCGTATTGACCACAGCGG
>JBBSOG010000228.1:0-9444 GCA_038259985.1 Cytophagales bacterium | reverse complement strand
GTCAGCAAGGTAGTTTCCTTGCTTGGTATAAATAGCCAGCACCCCGGTCCGAAACATCAAAGGCGCAAACTGCTGGACAATCGTTTTGCGTTTGTAAAAAAACTCAACCCTGTCAATTTCTTTCAGGGGCATAGCCAGCACCTTGGCTTCATCACGGGTAAAAACGCCGTCTACCAAATACCAGGGCGCTTCCTCAAAATATTCGTGCCGCTCATTGTTGTATAGCCTCACGGTTTTGTCAAGCCCTTCGCCCTTGATACGTGATTTGAAAAGCTGCCGGTCAATCAGGGTTTCTATATCTTCAATCAGCTGATATTTTTCCATCAAGAAAGTCTGGTCAGCATCGTATTTTTTGGATGGAATAGGGTTTTTGGGGAAATAAGCCATAGGCACCTCATACATTTCGCTGAGTTTTCGTCTCAGGCTACTTAAATAGAGGTACCGTTCAATAGCAGGCGTGCGGCTGGGCGGGGCTTGACGAACCTGATCAGACGCCGGCCTGGGCTGTTCTTCCAAAACTACCTTGGGAAAGCTCTGCTGATAAGGGTTAAGGTTAAAAAACTGGGCGGTCTGCTGTTCATAAAACTCAGGCAGGGACAGAGAAAGTATCCCCTCATCTACTTCGGTATTCAAAAAAACACCAGTCTGACTCAGGAAAACACTGATAAAGCGTGAGGAAACAGGGTTTCCATCTATCGGCGCAATAAGTTTGGCATGAAGGGCGAGCGTTGAATCGGCAATGACAGAACTAGATGAGACTTTCATTTCGGAACTGGGCGTAAACCCTTTCCAGAAATGAGCGGAAATCACATCTAAATCAACCACCGCAACGGAAAGATTTGCTTTGGGGTTGTAAGTGCTATTCGTTTTTATCTGAACAGTCAAGCTCACCGAATCCCCTTTTTTATAGGTAACCCGATCAGTATCCAACTGTATTGAAAACCCTGAAGTAGCTACCTCCATGTCAGGTATCAAAGTGGAGGTGTCAGCGTTTATCTTTCCCTGCTCAGGCAAAGAAACTTCCCCTTCAAATTCATTGAAAATAGGAATTTTTTGTGAAAACACTTGTGAGACTACCCCTTCTGCCTGGTTGAGGGTATACACATAAAATTGATAGTAACCTTCCGCCAGGTTGAGCGGAACCTCAAAATCACCAAAAGCGATGCGCTGGCTGCTCAACAGTTTTTGGTGACTGACCCTTTCTCCATCGGCATCAACTATATCTACATAAACTACTTGTCTGGGAGGTACTTCAGGGGACAGAAAATAAATTTTGTACCACATCATTTCACCCACAGCATAAAAGGGCTTATCAAAATGCACATGAATTACGGTGGGTGATTGTGCCCAAAGAAGTTGTTGATAAAATAATCCCAGCCACAAAAGACTGATCTTGAACAAACAGTTTTTCCTACTCATACCAGAAAGAGGGTTGTTCGGTAAAACTATTACCCAATACCAAACACTGACAACAGGCATCTCCATTGGATGAACTATTGACCTGACACAGTGGAGTAATAATCTGGGGCGCTAAATTCGCTTTGCCCACATAAGTATGCACAGTATCCGTTACGGCTGCCTCAAAATAACCCAGTACTACTTCGGAAGGGTCGCTGGTACTAAAAATGTTGCCCCGTACTTCTGCCGGAGGCGCATCAAAAATACTCCCACCCTGATTGGCAATCTGGTTGATCTTTTGCCAGTAATCGTAAGCTGCCGGGGATATAGCGTATTGGTAAACACTGGTATAGTACCTGAAAATGAAAGCATAAGATGGTGTAGCTAGGCTCGTGCCCACCAGATATTTGCTCAATTGATTTGAGGAAGAAGTAGCACCCTCAAATAAAGGGATTTTATCAGGAAGCGGCTTTTCCCGGATAAAACACATTTTCGGGGCATGCAGGGGGCCACACTGAATTTCGTGGACGGCATAGGTATTATCTGTACTCCAGCGATAATGAAGGGCTTGCCCTTCGGCGTAGGCAGGGGTAGCAATAAAAGTTTTGATAAATTTTTTTTCCTGCTGCACCCCTGATTCGCTTAGAAAAAGACGGGTTTCAATTTCGGAAAACGCGCTATCCGCCTGTACCATGGGAGGCATCATCTCCGGTTCAGAACGATATGCCCGGCCATCTTCAAACAAAATTTCAATAAAATACTGCCCGCCGACTTCTCCACGAACGATCTCCCCGGCTGCTTCATAAATGCCCGGATCAGTCTGTAAACAAGGTTCCTGGTTACCCTGCTGGTCATATATAGTAACAGAGGCATCAGTCACTGATTCCGTTCCTTCGCCGAAAGCTACGGTACGGCTTAGCGTGATGGCATAAGGCCCCGGGCCCTGGGTAATTCGTCCGTCTACCACTAAAATTTTTACCGCTTCCTCAGGAGAAAAATCAATAGGTTCTATACAAGAGGAAAAGGCAGACACGAGCAGAAACGATATAAAGAGGAAGCGTACCATATCAAAACTCAAAGTTATAGGTGACCGCCGGAAAAATACTTCCTAAGACCGACAGTTTAAAAGCAGTAGCAGTGTTGTTCTCATCTTTTTCAAAAAATACTGAGAAAGCATTATTCCTGGCATAAACATTATACACCGAGAAGGTAAAGCTTCCCCGATAGTTTTTTCTTTTGAGCAGGTTACTTTTCACAGTGTAAGACAAATCCAGGCGGTGATAATCAGGAATCCGAAACTGGTTGCGCGAAGAATAATGCGGCACCGGCGTATTGCCCAGAAAATAATTAGCGATGGGAGCGGTCACCGGACGCCCGGTACTGTACACAAAATTGATCCCAAAAGTACTACGATAACCTGCCCGGATATTCATCGTCAGGTTCAGGTTATGCGGTTTATCAAAATTTGAAGGAAACCACTCCCCTCGGTTAATGGTCTCTCCGGGAGTATTACCAGCTACCCGGCTCAGCGAACGGGCGTAGGTATAGGCAAGCTGACCGCTGAGTACGGCTGCATTCCTTTTGATGGCTAGTTCCGCTCCGTAAGCCTTGCCAGTGCCACTGAGCAATTCGGTTTCCAGCGTTTTATTGAGCAGTAGTTGGGGCAAGTCTTTATACTCCACTACGTTCTCCAGGTGGCGATAAAAAGCTTCTACCGAAGTTTCCCAGCGATTATTCCTAAAATTTTGAAAGTAGCCTACTGAGAAGTTATCGGCCCGCTGGGGAGGAACGTAACGATTACTTACCTGCCACACATCTACCGGCACGGCAGCAGTGGTATTGGAGATCAGGTGGATGTACTGATATATGCGGTTGTAGCTCAGCTTGATGGAATTGTTGTGATCCAGGGCAAGCTTCACCGAAACCCGGGGTTCCAATCCGCTGTATCGTTGGACTACTTCTCCAGCCTTGAAAGCAATAGAATCGTACAAAGTAACTTTGCTGCGGGGCGCATCATCCAGGTAAATGTATTGCTGGTCCGGGCCTATCTGCTGAAACAGGGTGTAACGCAGACCTAGTGAGAAGGCCAGGCGGTCGTTGAGTTCAAACTCATCGTTGACGTAAAAAGCCATCTCCTGCCCATGGTCTTTATTTACCTGCGCCGGACTTACTTCTGAAGTATTATTGCGTGGAGCGCGTTTTTCGGGTTTGGCCTGATAACGCACCCATTCTGCCCCGCCTTGTAAGTTGTGCGATTCCAGAGGTGTCCAAAAAAAGTTTTGGCGGAGCTTGTAATTATACATTCCGTTGTTCAACTCAAAAGCGGCAACCCCTTCCGGCTCATAAGAAGTGTTATCATTGTCACCATATACGGCGGTGGAGGAAGAAGAGAGTTGGGGCGTAATAATCTGGTTCCAGCGCAGGCTGGCCGTTTGTGTACCCCAGGCATAGCCAAATTGATCGGAATACTGGAAGTTATCATAACTGCGATAATAGGCCAGCGTAAGGTTGCTGCCTTCCCCAAAACGATGGGCAAGTTTGGCATTAATATCATAGAAGAATGCTTTACTTTGCTGAAGGTCGGGATCATTGAGCAGCCGCAATACCCAGTCAGAATAAGAAGAGCGGGCCGCCACCAATAGCGAAGTTTTGTCCTGCACCAATGGCCCTTCCAACAATATACGGCTGGCGATGACGCCCAAGCCACCCTGCCCTTTGAATTCCTGGAAATCACCATTCTTCAATTTCACGTCCAGCACAGAGGATAAGCGCCCTCCGTATTGGGCAGGGATATTGCCCTTATAAAGGGTCACTTCTTGCAGGGCATCGGGATTAAACACCGAAAACAACCCCAACACATGTGAGGCATTAAAAATCAGTGCCTCATCCTGCATGATCAGGTTTTGGTCAATATTGCCACCCCTTACATTGAACCCACTGGCCCCTTCGCCAACCGTAGTCACACCTGGCAGCGTAAGCAAGCTGCGAATGACATCCACCTCACCCAAAAAAGCAGGAATTTGCTTAATCTGAAGCGGTGACAGCCGGGATATACCCATCTGTACCGAACGCACATTACTGTCATCCGCTTTTTCACTAATGACAACCTCGTTAAGTTGCAGCGCATCAGGGAGCAGTTGGATATTCCAGCGGGCATCCCCAGCTAGCCGAATGTTTTGTTCTATAGGTTCGTAGCCTACATAGCGCACCTCCAGGCGATAATAATTCGTAGGAATATTTAGCCGATAGTTACCGTTTTCGTCAGTGCTTACTGAGCGGTCAAGGGAAGGAATATACAGGGTGGTCCCACTAAGTCCTTCTCCGCTAATCTGATCGCTGATTCTTCCTTCCAGCAACGCTTCTTGCGGGAGCACTGTCAAAGTAGTATCGCCCAGCACTTTCATGTTTTGTTCAAAAGAAAAGCGTTGCTGAACGGATTGGAGGCGGTCTGCACGCTGCTCCATATAAAATTGCTGGGTAAATTTCTGGCTCAAGATACTTTCCGGGGCAATAATGATGGCATAATCGCTATAGGTAGCATAATGCAGGCCTGAGTTAGCCAGGAGTTGCTTAAGGGCATCATCCAACCTTTGGCGGTTAAAATGAACACTTATTTTTTCAGAAGGAAGCCATTTTTTGCAAAAATAGATATCTACCTTGTATTGCTTATCTATTCCCCTTAAAATTTCGTCCAAGGTCACATTTTCAAATGAGGCATTCACCCGAATGTCGGAAATTTGCTGCGCGAATATTGGGCATGCACTGAGGCAAAAAGTTAGGTGAAGCAGTAAAATAATCGTTGCTCTCATCATACAAAGGACATCATTTACTGCCTAGGGGTGGTGATTGATTTGTGATCGTTCCTTGTCTTACAAGTGTTCAGCGGATCGCATGCCTTTTACCAGAACACTTCCGCTATTTACAAAGAAAAACTGACAACTATCGGACACACAATATTCTAAAAAAGAGAATAATATATTTTGCTCATGAGATAATTACGACAATAAACATAAGTCATTTTAAGAACTGACGATAAATTTAAATGTGTTTTACTTAAAGAGTAAAAGAATACTATCAGCAGTGAATTATACGTTCCTGGGAAAGGAAGTCGTTAATTTGATTCTTGGGAAACTAAGCACCGTAGCCTCTTTGTTAAGGGTGCAAACCAAAAAAGTGGCCATTTTGGAAAATCTGCGAAAACAAACCCTTATTTTTGCCAAAATTAACCCATAATTACAAATTCCCGGTAAGTATAATCCTATTTAGCAACCGTGTTTAATAAGTGTGTTTTATGAAGTCTACTATTACAGCAACATTAGTTTCAATCATCTTACTTTGGACAGTCGCCTGCCAGCCCAAGACAGCAATGAATTTTGAGGACGGTGAACTGATCCATAGCGCCATGCAAAAGCTTACGGATATCATTGTATATGATATTTTCTCCCCGCCGGTAGCCAGTCGCATTTATTCTTATTCCAGTATCGCTGCTTATGAAACCCTAATTCAGGGCCACCCTGAATACCAGAGCCTAGCCGGTCAGATTAACGGGCTGGAGAAAGCACCTCAGCCGGAAGCAGGGAAGGAATATAATTTTTCACTCGCCAGCATTCATGCCTTTACCACGGTGGGGAAAGCCCTTATTTTCTCAGAAGATAAGATGGATGACTATCAAAAAAACCTATACGCTAAGTACGAAGACGCGCTCTCTTCCGATATTTATGAAAATTCTATAGCTTATGGACAGCAGGTAGCTGATCACATCATGGCCTGGAGTAGTAAGGATAATTACAAGCAGAGCCGCACTTCCCCCAAATTTACCGTGAAAGATGAGCCGGGACGTTGGCAACCCACCCCGCCCGATTATATGGATGGGATTGAGCCACATTGGAGTTCTATCCGCTCCTTGTTCATTGATTCGGCACAGCAGTTCCGGCCGGTTCCCCCTACGCCCTTTAGTATAGAAGAAGGCAGCCAGTTCTATAAAGAACTAATGGAAGTATATGAAACAGGCATCAACCTGACCGATGAGCAGGAAGCGATCGCCAAGTTTTGGGATTGTAATCCTTATGTTTCCCATCATCAGGGCCACGTGATGTTTGCTACCAAGAAAATCACCCCCGGCGGCCACTGGATTGGCATTGCTGCCATTGCTTCCCGCACTGCCGATGCTAGCCTGATGCAATCTATAGAAGCTTACACAGTAACTTCCATTTCGCTGATGGATGGTTTTATCAGTTGCTGGGATGAGAAATATCGTAGCAACCTGATTCGTCCCGAAACAGTCATTAACCAGCATTTTGATCCCGACTGGGCACCTCTTTTGCAGACACCGCCCTTTCCGGAGTACACCAGCGGGCATAGCGTGATATCTTCAGCGGCAGCTATTGCCCTCACGCATATTTATGGAGCACCTTTCCATTTCAATGATACTACGGAAACCGCTTATGGTTTACCTTCCCGTGAGTTTGATTCTTTCATCCAGGCTTCGGAAGAAGCAGCCCTCAGCCGCTTGTACGGGGGTATCCACTACATGCCCGCTTGCGAAATAGGCGTAAAACAAGGCAGAAAAGTAGGTAACTATATCGTGAGCAATCTGGTCACCAAAAAAGACCGCCCGCTAGCTACCGCGATGATTGAAACAGAAAATATACATATCAAAAAATGATACGCCGGACAATTGCACTTTATTTGAATGTCTACCTATATCTGCTAACATAGATTCCCTTTTTCCCCAGGCTTAGTATTTTGTGATAATTCACTATTTTTGCAACTTGCTTCGCAAAAGGTGGGGAATGGACTGGCGTAAGCGCTTCTCTCAACTCATCTACAAAATATTTAGTCATTCACTTTGGAAAAAAGCATACGCGTATTTGCCCCGGCTACGGTTGCCAATGTGGCTTGTGGGTTTGATATTATGGGGTTTGCCATAGAGCAGCCCGGTGATGAGGTAGTGATGAGCCTAACCGATAAGCGTGGTGTGGTAGAAATAAAAAAGATTATCGGCGACGAAGGAAAACTACCCCTTGACCCGGAAAAAAATACCGTAAGCCTGGTGGTACAGCAACTGTTGAAAGATGTTGGTTCACAGTATGGCGTTAGCATCACGCTGTATAAAAATATGCCCTTGGGCAGTGGCCTGGGTTCCAGCGCGGCCAGCGCGGTAGCTGGCCTGTTTGCCGTCAACGAACTTTTGCTTCGCCACGAACCTGACAAAGCGATCAGAGACAGGAAAGGCTTACTCCCTTACGCCATGGAAGGCGAAAGATTGGCTTGCGGCTCAGCCCATGCCGATAATGTAGCGCCCGCGTTAATGGGAGGATTTGTGCTGGTAAGGAGCTACGAACCTTTGGACGTTATTACCATTCCTACCCCGCTATCGCTTTGGGTGACAGTCATCCATCCGCAGGTAGAAGTACAGACCAGGGATGCGCGTAGTATTTTGCGTAAACAAATTTCCCTAAAAGACGCCACCGTGCAATGGGGCAATACCGCCGGTTTAGTGGCCGGGCTTTGGCAGTGTGATTACGACCTGATTGGCCGCTCTATGCAGGATGTCATTGTTGAGCCTATCCGTTCTATATTGATTCCCGGCTTTGATAGTGTTAAATTAAATGCCATGCGGGCAGGCGCATTGGGTTGTGGTATTTCTGGCTCAGGCCCTTCCGTTTTTGCCCTCAGCAGAGATGAAGAAACTGCCCATGAGGTGGGTCGCAAGATGCAAAATGCCTTTGGTATGCTCAATATTGACAGTGAAGTGTATGTCTCACCCATCAATCGTGAGGGTCCTAGGGTAATCAATGAGTAATGATTGATGAAGAATGAGTAACAATCATTACTTCATCAACTTTTTAATCTGCAATTTTAAATTTTCAATTTGTAATCATTCCCATGCAATTATATAGCACCAACGATTCCAGCAGGTCAAATAAGGTAAATTTTGAAGAAGCACTGTTCCGTAGCTTACCGGAAGACAAAGGTTTGTATATGCCTACTTATTTCCCTCAGCTAAAAGATAGTTTTTTTGAGCATATAGAAAACCTTACATTCCAGGAAATTGCATTTGAAGTAGCTGAAGCACTATTGGGTGAGGAAATTCCGGCGGTTAAGCTCAAAGAAATTATTGACGAAGCCATCAATTTTACGGCCCCAGTAGTCAAATTGGATAGCCAGATCAACGTACTGGAACTGTTTCACGGGCCGACCTTGGCCTTCAAAGATTTTGGCGCGCGCTTTATGGCCCGCACGATGTCATGGTTTTTACAGAAAAATCCCTCCGACCAAGAAATACATATTCTGGTGGCCACTTCGGGCGATACTGGCGGGGCAGTGGCCCAGGGTTTTCTGAATGTACCGGGTATCAAAGTAACCCTACTTTATCCTAAAGGAAAGGTAAGTGAGTTGCAAGAGAAGCAATTGACCACCGTAGGCAATAATGTAGAAGCGCTGGAAGTGGAAGGCACTTTTGACGACTGTCAGCGGATGGTGAAGGAAGCTTTTCTGGACAAAGAATTACGGCAACGCCTGCGCTTATCTTCTGCCAACTCTATCAATATTAGCCGACTGATTCCCCAGTCTTTTTATTATTTCAGTGCCTATGCCCAATTGAAAAGGGTGATTTCTTATGACGCAAAGCGTAAACTGGTTTTCTCCATACCGAGTGGTAATTTTGGTAACCTATGCGGCGGACTGATTGCCAAGCGTATGGGTTTACCGATTCATAAAATCCTTGCATCTACCAATGCCAACGATATTGTACCCAACTACTTAGATAGCGGTAAGTTTGAGCCCAAACCCTCCTTGCAGACCATCTCCAACGCCATGGATGTGGGTAATCCTAGCAACTTTGCCCGCCTGAAAGCTTTTTATCAAGACCTTCCCGCAATGGAAGAACGTGAACTGCTACAAGCTATCCAGCAAGATATTGTGGGCAACCGATATACCGATGCGCAAACCCGGCAAGCGATCAAAGAAGTGTATGATAAATACTATGGCTATATCATGTGCCCTCATACTGCAGTAGGTTATATGGGACTGAAAGATTATCTG
>JBBSOG010000227.1:0-9472 GCA_038259985.1 Cytophagales bacterium | reverse complement strand
TTGACACTGATGAGCCAATTGATTATCATAGCAGTCGCAGATGTGATAGTACAGGGCAATTAGTTGTAGAGTTTCCATACTCAACTAAGGCATTGGCTAGCACATCTGTTTCTTCTAGTTTCCTACCCTTGATTCGCATAAAGTGATTTCAGTTGCATTGTGCCGACTAATGATTTTATGGAAATTGCAAAAGTTAATAGAGATGAAGTTATTCGTTAATTGTTATACGCATAACCAATAACCCATTTTCATGAAATCTCAAAATTCTCAAGTCCTTCGGTCTTCAAAGTGAGTCCTACCCCTGGTTTGTGGTCATCTAACTGTAGCTGGCCGTTTTCAGCGATGGCTTCTCCATCAAAAATGTACCAAAACATTTCGTTTCCCACTTCAATTTCAGTTTTGGGAAAATACTCCGCCATCGGGCTGGCAAATGAGCTCATCACGACATGCAGATTATGCATTTGTCCTCCGTGGGGGATTACTTCAACACCGTGTACCTGGGCCATGGAGCATATTTTCTGAGCTTCCGTGAAACCCCCTACCCGATTCGTGTCAAATTGAAAAATATCCAGCGCATCTGCCTGTAGGAGTTCGTGGAACCCATATCGTCCGAACTCATGCTCACCTCCGGAAATAGGAATATCAGTCATCTTTTTCAGCTTGGCAAAATTAGAAACCTCATCAGGGATCAGAAGTTCTTCTACCCAGCGTGGCTGGTAAGGCTCCAAAGCTTTGAGAAAACGTTTAGCATAGGACAGGTTAAATCCCATATAGGCTTCTACCATCACGTCTACATCATCGCCCACTGTTTCCCGCACCAGCCTAACCATCTCTACATTTTTTTTCATCCCGGCCAAGCCTTCGGTAATAGGGTACCCGCAGCGTAGTTTCATTCCCGTAAATCCCTGGGCTTTGTAATCGGCTGCCTCCTGCTGCAACTCGTCTAAATGGCGGGTGTACAGCCTGCTGTAATAAGCGGGGATCGCCGTTTTTGTCCTGCCCCCCATGAGCATAAACACCGGTTGCCCGGTATGCTTGCCTTTGATATCCCACAGGGCGATATCCAGGGCACTGATGGCGGCCAGCACTGCCCCCTTGCGGCCGTACGCAATAGATGAACGGAACATTTTTTCATACAAATACTCCGTGTTCAGCGGGTTTTCGTTGAGCAACAGGGAAGTGAGTTTGCTGTCAATGATATGTTTGCAGATGTCCGGACAAAGCCCTGCGTTACCGATGCCTACAAGTCCATTGTCCGTTTCAATTTCCACCACCAGCCAGCTAAAGAAACGGAAAGGGGCCTGGGAATCCTTCTGGAAAGGCAGCATACTCAAAGGCGTTGCAAAAATAGTATCGCTGGTCTTGACCGGGCCTTTCCATTGGTACACTTTTGCACTTATTGATTGAATTTTCATGGTTTAAGTAGTAAGGTTTGGGTGATAATTATTTACCAGTCAAGCTTTAGTAGGCTTACCCCCTGTCGGGGCAGTTGCATGGATATTACCACTTCGCCTTCTTCTACTTTTACCCACTCCGGCGAGTTAAGCATTTGTAATTGCCCTGCTTTTTCTAGGGTTACAATCTGCTCTGCTGAAGGGTTTTGTGGGGAACCCATTGTTTTCCATACTTCATAAGCATTGCTGTTGTCTTTATCTATGCGAAAGTGTTGCAACAAAACTTTATCGACCGGAATACCTTGCATCCTGACTTCTACCGGGGAATCAGGCACTTCAATATTGTCATCGTGATAATTCCAAACCATCACCGTGGCAGTATGCTCATCTTTGGCAGCCAG
Organism: Cytophagales bacterium; assembly: GCA_038259985.1. Taxonomy (GTDB): domain Bacteria; phylum Bacteroidota; class Bacteroidia; order Cytophagales; family Cyclobacteriaceae; genus Catalinimonas. Next base: position 7,677 of record JBBSOG010000227.1, on the reverse strand, counting down.
GGCATTGATATCGGGTTGCTCCCCTCTGACACTTTCATCACGGATTTCCATAAAACCATAGGCCAGGGCACTTTCCGAACTAGCTGTTATGTTGCTATTGGCTTCCACTGCCATACCACTGCTGACATCTACCCTGTTTCCCTGCATCATACCAAACATGCGAAACACATTTAACACTGGCTTATCTACGCCGTTGGTGGCCATGTCCCGAAAACCGGCAAACCAGGGCTGGTCCTCAAACTCAAAGGCCCAGGTAACTGCCCCCAACAGATTGACCCCGTGGTGATCCGCTAGTTCGTATTTTCTGGCAAATGAAGCGGCGGTATAACTGGAATACATGGTGCCATTACGATAAGCATTATGAGGATAATCCGCTTCAGAACAAGCAGCGCAGCCCTCCGGGTCGGACTCTCCAATAACAATAGGCAATTCCTTTAAGGAAGGGTAAGAAGCGACTATTTCAAAGCCCCGGTTAATGTCGCGTAACTGCTTGCCCATGTTCATCTGCACTGCTCCGTCCACCACCTTGGGGCTTCCTTTAGCGTGGAAAGAGATAAAATCAAGCGGGGCACCAGTTTCTCCGGTCACGTGGTTTTTTCCTTGGGTGATGTGGTCCAGGAAAGTGGTAAGAAATTCGGCCGCATTTTCAGAGCCGGGACCGGTAGTTTCCGGGCCACCTATCAGGGCAGTAGGCAGGGCACGTTTCACGGCGTCGGCAGTGTAGTCATATAATTTGATGTATTCTTCGGTAGTTCCCCGCCAATAGCCAATATCAGGCTCGTTCCACAGTTCCCAGTACCAGCTTTCTACTTCTTCCTTACCATAGCGGTCTACACTATGCGTTACCCATTGGAATACCAGTTCAGCCCATTTTTCGTAATCTTTGGGGGGATAGGCCCAGCCCAAGAAAATATCCCCGTACTCTGCACCGGGTTTCCAATGATGGCGGTAAGGCTCTGGCTTAGTGGAAAGTGCCTTAGGCATAAAACCTATCTGCGCCAAAGGCCTCATGCCCCTTTCAATATAAGTATCAAATATTTGGTCAATAATGGTCCAGTCATAGACCGGGTTTCCGTTTTCATCTTCCGTGTAAGCGTTAGATGAACCCCATTTGAGGGCAGCACGAGGGCCTTCGTCAGTGACCAACAAGCTATGCGCCCTAACATAGACAGGAACAGGGCTTAATTCAGAGATTTCAGAAAGAAGCTTTTTACCATCTTTCATATAGGTATAGTTAGGCTCATCATAGCCCCACCACGCCCAGATGGGTTTCATCTCCCCTTTGTCTTTGGTAAAATCTACCTGTATAGAAACCTGCTCAGCTTCGTTGGTAGCAGATTGAGGGTAAACCTGAGGGGAATAAAGCAGTGTCATGCATAAGAAAAGCAGGGCTACTGTTGAATATGAAATCAATTGTTTCGGTGTCATAGGTTAAAGTATTTTTGTTTGCGTTAATTTTCTCGCTAAAGGAAACTCTTTGTATCCCTTAATTTATCTAAAATAAGCCTCTTCATTATTTACTCGCATAAGTCTGTATTTTTTTATAAAAATATGGTAAATGTTATAGCCGGGCTTTAAAAAATATTTTAACCTCTACCTGGATTTTCATTTTCCCATTTATCACAATAATACACGCTCCCCCTCCATGTGATTACCTATGGGATTTGCCCTGTCCTTTCTTAGTGTCAAAAAGATAACATTCAAATTGAATCAGCACGCTCTTTTCAATAAAAAAATAAATACTGGTAATTCTGCTCTTGGCTTATAAAACATTATTTGTAGTAAATTGCCTTCATTAAAGTTTTATACACTTGAAATGTCTGAATATACGTTAGATTGGCCGGCAGTTATCACTTTATTAGGTGTGGTGCAAGGTTTATTTCTCTCCATCGTCTTTTTTACAGTTAAAAAGGGAAATAAAACTGCCAATCAACTATTAGGCCTTACTTTATTGGTACTGGCTTTCATTATTTTTGAGGTTTTCTTAGGCTATACTGGCTACATCGCTTACACCCCCATCCTGGTGAACCTGGAAGAACCGGCTAATTTTTTGATTGGCCCCTTGACTTATTTTTATACGATGGCCCTGCTCCATCCTGATTTTCGTTTTCGCTGGAAGCGGCATGCAATTCATCTGATTCCTTTCCTTTTTCAATGCGTAAGCAGGATGCCTTTTTTTTTACAATCCAATGCGTTCAAACTTCAGGATACCGCCGGGGCTTTTCATCAGCCTATAGAAAAATGGATTCCAGCAGAGAAAATCTGGTACTTTCCCGAACATGAGTTTCTGGTTAGCTTCTGGCTGGATGTGGTGAGTATCACCTTGATTTTTTCCTATCTCTTATATAGCATATGGCTTATTTATCAGTATGCTAAAGAACACCATGATCTTATATGGAATATTTCCAATCAGTCATTACGCTGGTTGACACGTATCATTTTCTTTTTTCTAGCCTTTTTAGGTTTGGTTGCCTTTTTCTCTTTTACCTCCGAAGATGACGTGGGGGATATTTATATTGCTTTAAGCTGTTCTTTTATTTTTTACAGCCTCAGCTTTTATTTTATCAGTCATCTGCAAGAGCCTGATCCGGAAAAGCAACGAAAAAAATATGAAAGATCTGCCCTTGATGCTGAAATGACCAGATATATCAGGCAAAAACTGGAAAACTGTATCCAACAAGCAAAACCCTATCTGAACAGTGAACTGACCATGCCCCAGTTAGCGGATCAACTTAAAATAGCGCCCCACCATCTTTCCCAGGTGATTAATGAACAGTATGCGCTTAATTTTTCTGATTTCGTTAATCAGTTTCGGATTGAAGAAATGAAAGCTCGGCTGGTTGATCCGGAGTATCATCACATCAAAATTGAAGAAATTGCTTTTGAAACCGGGTTTAATTCAAAATCCACTTTCCAGGCAGCTTTTAAAAAATTTACCGGCCTGACACCTTCGCAGTACCGGAAAAGCACGAACAAACAAGTCTAATGTTTGAATTTAGGCCAATCTTATAATACCGGACGCCTGGATTATAGGAAAAGTCTCTCTTTACGCACCTCCGATGTACCTTGTGCAGCAAATCAAATGATATCAATCTCATGAAAAAACCTTCTCTACTAATTATCCTTTTCTTTGTATACTTTTTAAACGCTTATGCTCAAAAATCTGATGGTGAATGGCCTGCTTATGGGGGAGATCCCGGTGGTATGCGCCACGCTGAGCTTTTGGAAATCACGCCTGAAAATGTTCAGCAACTCAAGGTAGCCTGGACATATAGAAGTGGTGAGCTTGATTATTACCAAAATAATGATGCTGCTGAGAAAGCTGCATTTGAAGCTACGCCCATCATGGTTGACGGTACACTCTACCTGAGCACTCCCAGCAACAGGGTGATTGCCCTTGATGGGGCAACGGGAAAAGAAAAATGGATGTTTGATCCACAAGTAAACCTAAATGACGATTACTCCGAAATCACTTCCCGGGGCGTCTCTACCTGGCCGGGACCAGATGTAGCTGCCGAAAATGTACCCAGAAGAATCTTTGTCGCTACCATTGACGGAAGGTTGATCGCACTAAATGCATCCACCGGCAAACCAATTGCTGACTTTGGCAAAAAAGGAACTATTGATTTGCGTAAAGGGATCGGCGAAATCAGTGTTACTTCTCCTCCGGCAATTATCGGCAATACATTAATCGTAGGCTCTTCTATGGGGGATAACCAGCGCATTGATTACGAAAGAGGCGTGGTCAGAGCGTATGATGTATTGTCGGGCAAACTCAAATGGGATTGGGACCCTATTCCCCGCAATGAAAATGACCCGGGCTACGAAACCTGGCAAGGGGAAAAAGTGCAGCAAACCGGCGCAGCCAATGCTTGGTCTATCCTTTCCGTTGACCCCGAAAGGGATTTGGTGTTCATTCCGACCACCAGTCCCAGCCCTGATTACTATGGCGGAGAACGCAAAGGACAAAATTTACATGCCAACGCTATCGTAGCCCTCAAAGCCTCTACCGGAGAAATGGTTTGGCATTTCCAAACTGTACACCATGATGTTTGGGATTATGACAATGCTGCACAACCAGCACTCATTAGCGTACAAAGGGAAGGTAAAGAAGTTCCTGCCGTTGCAGTAGGCACCAAAATGGGACACATATTTTTGCTGCACCGGGAGACCGGAGAGCCAATATTTCCGGTGGAAGAGCGGCCCGTGCCACACTCTGATGTGCCTGGCGAACAAACTTTTCCCACCCAGCCCTTTCCAGTTTTACCTCTGCCCATTGGAATACAAAGCGTAAGCACGGAAGATGCCTGGGGTTTCACTGAAGCAGACAAAAAGATAGCAGAGAAGAGAATAGCATCTTTGCGTTATGAAGGCCCCTTTACCCCACCCAGTTTACAAGGCACGATGGTCGCACCATCCAATGCCGGGGGTGTGCATTGGGGCGGAGTTTCTTATGATCCGCACAGGCATTTGTTGATCACCAATATTAACCGCCTAGTAGCGGTGATCCGTCTTATTCCCCGGGAGAGGCTGGAAGTAGCGCTAAGTAAAGACGAAGCACTGGTCAGGGCAGAAACCGGCCGTCAGGAGGGGACTCCGTATGTTTTGAAGAGGGATTATCTGTTTAATGCTGATGAACATGGTATAAAGATGCAAACTAAGCCACCCTGGGGCACACTGCTGGCCATTGACATGCTTACCGGCCAGCTGAAGTGGGAAGTCCCGCTGGGCATCATGTATGATCCGCATACTTATCCCGAGGCAGTTAATTGGGGCGCAATCAATTTTGGTGGTGCTTTGACCACTGCCAGTGGGCTCACCTTCGTAGCCGCCACCATAGACAGTTATTTTAGGGCTTTTGATACGGAGAATGGCAAATTACTTTGGCAGGAACAGCTTCCCGCAGGGGGGCAAGCAACGCCTATGTCTTACGAACTCAATGGAAAGCAGTATGTAGTCATCTCCGCAGGAGGGCATGGAAAACTTAAAACTCCTTTGGGTGATTATGTGATCGCATATACTTTAGAATAAAAAAGAGGGGGAACATCCACCCCCTTTTCACATTTTGATATGCATTATGCCTTCTTCAGCAGCCTCTTCTCTATGGGCTTTGAGATTTTCAATGGCGCTTTTGTGCCAAAAAATGGATCAGGATTATATAGAGCTTGAAACCAACTGAGGGTACTGGCAAAAGTAGTCCAAAGTGTTAGGGGTATATAGGAAATCGCTAGCTTTTTATCAGTACTGTAAGCGGCCAATTTGAGACTTCTAGCAGCAATGATCGCATCCCCCTGCGTCCAGATGAGTGCCAGTATGGGGCTCTTGAGGCGAAAGTAAGCAATGCCGAAGGTGAGAAAATCTACCCAGTGAATTTTTTGAAGCATCAATAGCTCTTTTCGGTAGGGAAAATGTTTACGCGTATTCAGCAGGCGACGGCCTCCCCACACCATAAAAATATTATTCAATATCCAGGCAGGGCCAAACAGCCAGGCCGGGGGTGACCAGACTGCCCTTACCTGATCTTCATAAAGCTCCTCCGGTTCTTCTTCCGGTGACTTACTGGTCAGCCTTCCCAAAACAGAGACAGCCACCAAAAAAAGGCCAGTTTGCCACCACTTTATTTGGGGAGGGCGTTGACTTGTTCTAAACTTCAAATAATTTAGGATCAGCTTTTGTCTATTCATGACTTTAGGTTTAGTTAAAAAAATAAATGAACAAGATATATATCTAAAAGCATTAATGTAAAATTTTGTTTCCTGTGTTTAAATCAAAATGTTATTCTTTAGCTTAAAATTACATTCATACTAAAAGACAATTTTTTATTTGAATATTATAATTAATTATTGGTTTTTTGAAATGTAGTTAAATCACAATGATTATGTTATACATATCAAATAAATTATCTTCTTCCCTATTCACAATGGGAATAGTGTCCATGCTCATTTTCCCATCTTGCCGGGAAGAGGAAGAGGTCGCCGTAGGTGATCCATCCATGTTAACTTTTGAATCATCATATGCGGTGAGCAAAGAAAGTGATGGGCTGCTAAAAGTTTTCTTGAAACTGGACCAGCCTCAAAATACGCAGACGGTCGTTCACTTTAAAGTGGCTGGCAACGCGATAAAGGCTTATCCAGGAATTAAGAATGCTGATTATGAACTCATTACTGAGTCACCACTCACCATCAAAAAGGGAGAAACCCAGGCTGCTATTGAAATCAAACTCCTGGAAGATCAGGCTTTTGAGCAACAACTGGAAAATATCGTCCTTAGCATTGATGGAATCCTGGAAGGAAACGCGGTTATAAGTGATGATTTGCAGCAGTTAATCCATGTACATGATATAGAGGAAAATGATTATCAACTTTATCTGGAATGGGAATCCGCTCAGGAAGCTGACCTGAATATGTTTATTGAGGCACCCAACAAAAGCTTATTTTCTGGCAACAACCTCAGTGGATTTGAAGAAATCACTATCACCAATGTCAAAGATCAGGCACAATATTTTCTGGACATCTGGCATCAAAGTGGAGAGTCTCCGGTCAGCTATCAACTTAAAGGGCTTTATGCTGGAGAGAAAGAGAAAAAAATACTAACAAGCGGTGTTTTTGACTCCGGTCACACCAACAAGAAACCTGGTACTTCAGACGGCAACGAAGTACAGAACTTTCTATTGATCAAAGAGGGCAAATCTTTGAAAGTACTGAAATAAAAGATTTAAAAAGTAAAGATAAGGGTTGCCAAAAATGGCAACCCTTTTTTTATATGCTAAAATTATCTACCTCCGCATAAGCGTTAATGAGCTTTTCTTCCCCTTCCTTGCCGGGCATAGAGTTACCATGTTCCATCCCCATAATGCCCCGGTATCCTTTATCATAAATGTGTTTAAATACATTTTTATAATTAATTTCACCCGTAGTAGGTTCTTTACGTCCGGGATTATCGCCAATTTGAAAATAATCAATTTCTTCCCAGGTTAGATCAATATTTCGGATGAGGTGCCCTTCATTTTTCTGCATGTGGTAAATGTCATAAAGAATCTTGCAGGATGGGCTATTGACTCCTTTGCAAATCAGGTAAGTTTGATCCGAGGTGCGGAGAAATAAATTCGGCGAGTCACTTAGCGGTTCCAGTACCATCACCAAACCATGAGGTTCTAAAATCTCGGCGCCTTTCCTAAGTGCCTCTATCACATTAGCTGTTTGGATACCGATGGGTAAATCTCGCTGGAAATCACCCGGCACCACGGTCATCCATTTGGCGTTCACCCTTTTGGCTACATCTACTGCCCGGCGGCAGCCATCTAAAAATATGTCAACAAATTCCTGTTTTCCCTCGGCGAGTGAATTTTGGGAATTACCTCCTTTGTCTACTACGAAAACGCCCATTTCCATGCCCAGTTTTGTCATGGTTTCGCCAATCTTAGTTTGCATCTCCGGGGTGCGTCCCATCATGCCGTTGTCCTCCAGAGCCATGAATCCGGCATCTGCCATAAACTTAAGCTGGTCAATAGGATCATCGCCGGCATAGCTTTTAAACATGCCAAAGTGAGGGGCGTATTTTAATTTGAATTGGTGTTTCTCAATTGGAGCTATTGTTTGACCCATTGCCATGATGGGAGTACTGGCTGCTGCTCCACTGATAGCTAAACCCGCTTTGACAAAATCTCTTCTTTTCATC
>JBBSOG010000226.1:0-9527 GCA_038259985.1 Cytophagales bacterium | reverse complement strand
GTTTTGCTGGAAGAACATACTTATTATGGCAGTCCATTCTTGCCCCATGCCCGCCTGGAAGTTGACAAATCCCACTTTGACCAATGGCTTTTCCTCTTTTATGAAACTGTGGAGGAACACTTCGCCGGAGAGAAAGCAGAAGAGGCTAAATGGCGGGCCAACAAAATGGCGGAGATGTTTTTGTATAAAATTGAGTATTACAGAAATAATCCTGCTAATCCCTTAATATGATGACCGCAACCAAATACCCACTTGCTATTGCTTCCGTTTTTCTCTGGATTGGCTTTGTCTGCGCGATCAGTTTTATGGAAGCCTGGCTTAAATTTAAAGCCCCCGGAGTTAGCTTGCCCATTGGCCTGGGCATTGGCCGCCTGGTGTTTAATGTACTAAACAAGGTAGAATGGGTATTCGCTTTTGCTATACTCATTCAGCTCTTATCATCAGGTAATACCTATCAAACAGGCTTTATATATTTACTTGTTCCACTTATTTTATTGCTATTGCAAACCTTTTGGTTATTGCCATCCCTTGATGTTAGGGCTGAGATGCATATTCAACAACTACAAGTTTCACCTTCAAGCCTACATATTTACTATATCCTCGCTGAGGGCTTAAAAGTACTTAGCCTATTCATTTTTAGTAACCAACTTTTTAAATTTCAATAATCATGAACACAATAAACAAACCAGAATTTAAGACAGTAAAATCCGGAAACATGCTGAAAATTATACATATCAGTGGAAAAGCTGGTATGGAGATGCCCCTGCACCATGCTACCAAAGAAGTGGTAATTATCGTGGAAGAAGGCATCGGAATACTTACGCTTGAAGGTAAAAAGCATCAACTTGAAAAAGGCGATCATTTTATTATCCCCGCACAGATAAACCATAGCCTGGCACTGAAAACTGACTTTGAAGCCACCGGCGTGATGATCCTGGACTCAATCATTGAATTTGAACAATAAACCAAAAGATCATGAAAAGAGAGCCGATCAAGAAAAGCAAAGCCATACAACCGCTGAGCCGGGAGCATCACCATAGCCTGCTTTTGTGCTGGAAAATCCGCAAAGGATTTAGCAAAGAAGTAGAAGTACGCCGAATAAAAAAATATAATGATTGGTTTTTTGAAAACCATATCAAACCACATTTTAAGATAGAAGAAAAGTATGTTTTCCCGGTGCTGGGAGATGAACATGAACTGGTAAAAAAAGCCCTGGCAGAACACCGTAGGTTAAGCAGATTGTTTGAAAATGATGAAGAAGTGGAGAAGTCACTAAGCCGCATTGAGGAAGAACTGGAAGCCCATATCCGTTTTGAAGAACGAGTTCTATTCAATGAAATTCAAAAAGTAGCCTCCGAGGAGCAACTAGACCGGATTGACGAACATCATACTAAAACAAAATTCCAGGAAAATATTGAAGATGAATTTTGGAAATAATAGTGTTTTAATAAAACGTTAGATCAAAGCAGATGTATTGCTTTTTGTTTTGAAAATTGGTATTATTAAAATAAGATATAAAGGTCTTTTTATTTTTTTTGTTATAATCATGTGAGTACAAAATTTTTATAGGATGGCGTACGCAAAGATATTATCTGACGACAAGAAACTAGAAGCATTAGTAGTCGGGCAACTTAAGAAAATCTTTGACCCGGAAATACCACTGGATGTACTGGAATTAGGCCTTATCTATCATGTAGAAATTGTTATCAAAAAAGTATCGGTATTAATGACGCTTACCAATCCGGCATGTCCGTCCGGTGCCGCTATTATGCAGACAGTGGAAAGGGCCATTAATGATCTGGAAGAAATAGAGACAGTAGATGTAGAGCTCACTTTTGATCCTCCCTATACTTTTGAGATGATGTCGGAGGCAGGAAAACTTGAACTGGGTTTTCTGTGAATGTTTTGCACAAAAAACTAAATATGTTCTTCCATCAGGAAGAAGGCAAGTCAGTTTATGAATAAAATTTTTTGATCAACCTAATAACCCATTTTTTGATGGAAAAGCTTTTAATAGCAATCAGTTTTGGCCTCTTTCTCGTCATCGTCTACCTTGTCTTTCGCACGTTTACAATAATTTCTTTAATAAAAAGAAAGGGTAAAAAGCATACCTTTTACAGTAATCAGCTCAATGCCGGAATGATGATCGTTTTTCTGGTAGGGGGTATGGGCCTGATATTCTGGTATTCTAACAGGGCTTCCGAGCATTTCTTGCCAGAGTCCGCCTCTGTTCACGGAGATTGGATTGATAATCTGTTTTGGATTACCATGTATATTACCGGTTTTGTCTTCGTAGTGACCCAGACTTTACTGTTCTATTTTTCTTACAGGTACCGATATCGGCCCGGACGAAAAGCATTTTTCTACCCTTACAACAACAAGCTTGAAATCACCTGGACAATTGTTCCAACCATAACTTTTGTCGTCATGTTTATCGTGGGCTTGAGTTCATGGAATAAGATCACTTCAAAAGCTCCTGATGATGCCATGGATATTGAAATAGTAGGCCAGCAATTCAACTGGAGCGTAAGGTATCCGGGCCAGGATGGTGCATTAGGAACCGCTGACTACCGACTAATAGATGCTATTAATGGCCTTGGCTTGGATTTCACTGACCGGGCAAGCTTTGACGATTTCACTGCCCCTCAGTTGCACATCCCTAAAGGAAAAGCAGTACTGCTAAAGATCAGGGCTAAAGATGTCATTCACAGCGTATATATACCCCACTTCCGCCTAAAAATGGATGCCGTGCCCGGCATGATGACCAGATTTCATTTCGTAGCAAAATACACTACCCAGGAGATGAGACAAAAACTAGGCAACCCGGATTTTAATTTTGAGATGGCCTGTGCCGAAGTGTGCGGACGTGGTCATTTCGCCATGCGATTCATCGTGGTGGTAGAGGAAGAAGATGAATTTTATGCATGGTACAAAAATCAGGATAGCTGGCTTTCCAAAAACCCGGAATATCTCTCAAAAGTACCGGATGAACTGAAAGAGTTGGCAAAGGACAAAGCAAAAAGAAATGCGGATACCTCTACCGGCAGCACTGCATCATTGTTAGAAAATATAAACTTTTAGTCATGGCTGTACAAGATATAAACCAGAAACCTGAAGACCCTTCTGTGGTGTTAGAAGAACACCATGAAGATAGTTTTATCACCAAATATATTTTCAGTACTGATCACAAGATGATTGCTAAACAATATTTGGTCACAGGTATCCTGTGGGCGGTCGTCGGGGGGCTCCTATCCCTGCTTTTCCGCCTCCAGTTGGGTTTTCCCGGAGCCAATATGGACTGGCTAAAGCCACTGCTGGGTGATTGGATACAAAGTGGTAAAATAGATCCGGAATTTTACCTTGCCCTGGTAACCATGCACGGTACAATTATGGTATTTTTTGTATTAACAGCTGGGTTAAGCGGTACTTTCAGCAACTTTCTGATTCCCCTACAAATTGGTGCGCGAGACATGGCATCAGGCTTCATGAACATGCTCTCTTACTGGTTCTTTTTTGTTGCCGGTGTCATCATGTTCTTTTCCTTGTTTTTAGAAACAGGTCCGGCAGGAGGGGGATGGACAGTATATCCACCACTTAGCGCACTGCCTCATGCTATTTCTGGCTCCGGTCTAGGCATGACGCTTTGGCTCATCAGCATGGTCTTTTTCATAGCATCAACGCTCATGGGAGGCATCAACTACATCACTACGGTGATTAACCTGCGAACAACAGGGATGTCTTTCCGGAAGCTTCCATTGACCATATGGGCTTTGTTCTTAACAGCGATCTTAGGGTTATTAACTTTCCCAGTATTATTTGCCGCAGCCCTGCTCCTTATTTTTGACAGGAGTTTTGGTACCAGCTTCTATCTTTCGGACATCTACATTGCCGGGGAAGCATTGCCCAATGTAGGTGGTAGCCCGATTCTATACCAGCATCTATTTTGGTTTTTAGGGCATCCGGAGGTTTATATCGCTATATTACCGGCATTTGGCATAGTATCCGAGGTAATCGCTACTAATGCACGTAAACCCATATTTGGTTATCTGGCTATGATCGGCTCTATGTTTGTCATCACATTTTTATCTGTTACTGTGTGGGCCCATCATATGTTTGTTTCAGGGATGAACCCTTTTTTAGGCTCAATATTTATGCTGGCCTCATTCATTATCGCTGTTCCCTCTTCAGTAAAAGTCTTTAACTGGCTGACTACGCTTTGGCGGGGGAATATCCATTTTACCCCGGCGATGTTATTTGCCATTGGCATGGTTTCATTTTTTATTGCCGGCGGCGTCACAGGACTGTTCATCGCTAATTCTGCAGTAGACATACAGCTACATGATACGTATTTTATAGTTGCCCACTTTCATCTGGTCATGGGCAGTGCCTCCTTCTTCGGCTTTTTGACGGGTGTATACCACTGGTTTCCTAAAATGTTTGGCCGAATGATGCACAGAGGCTTAGGATATGTACACTTTTGGCTGACTTTTGTCGGTGTTTATCTGGTATTTTTTCCCATGCATTACATTGGTATGGCAGGTTTTCCCAGAAGATATTATTCCTTTACCGGATTTGATGCCTTCAGCACATTTACTGATTTGAATGCTTTTATCAGCATTGCTGCTTTCATTACTTTCGGGGCACAAATCATTTTTCTGTTCAATTTCTTTTACAGCATGTACCGCGGGCGTCTGGCACCAGCCAATCCCTGGAGAGCGAATACCTTGGAGTGGACTACGCCGCGTTTTCCTAAACATGGCAACTGGCCCGGAGATATTCCAAAAGTTTATAGATGGCCGTATGATTATAGTAAGCCTGGGGCTAAAGAAGACTTTATTCCTCAAACAGTACCCTTCTCGCTAACACCTGAGTCTAACCTGCCGGAAGAGACAAAATTGGTGAGTGAGGGATTGCCTGAGGTGGTAGGAGAAGATTTACAGAGCAAACTTAAAGAAAAGGGTAAGTAGTACTAATTTTTGTCAAATATCTTTCAATATCCTGAAAGTCATTTTATTTATGGATCGGTCTAACATAATCTGGCAAGCCAATCTGCTGCGAGCAGTTTTGTTAGGCAATCCATTGATGGTATGTTGTTCAAAAGTGGCTATTTCACCGATATCTCCCTGCACCACCTCAACATGACAAGTGCCACACATGGCCCGTCCCCTGCAATCCCCCCATTCTTCCCAAAGTTCATTCACCACTAATTCCATCAGGTTTCTATACGCTCGTGGGGCAAAATTGATGGTGCTTTTTTGTTCGTATTCGTCAATGACAGTGATACTCAATTGATCCATTTTTCAAATTGTCATTTTTTTAGAAACACCAGTCCTTTTTCTAAATCCTCGGTTACCTCCTGCACAGTAGTCCTCTCCAACATCTCTTTCATAGCATCCCTGATTTGCTTGAAGTCGTCGTGGATAGGGCAGGGTTTACGTTCAGAACATGCTTTAATCCCCAAGCCACAGCCGGTAAAGAGTTTATTTCCATCAATTGCCCTCACAATATCAATGAGCTTGATTTCGCCTCTACCTTCTTCTATATAGAAACCTCCATGAGGCCCTTTGACCGAACTTATTAATTCCATACGGCTGAGGTTTTGCAAAATTTTAGCCGTGAAATGCCCGGGCACTTCTATTGCTTGGCTAATGTCGCGGATACCCACCTTGTTGCCTGTCTGGCTCTTGGCCACAATATAGATTACTGCCCGGATGCCGTATTCACATGCTTTGGAAAACATAATTTTTCTGGATTTTTACAAATTTGTTAGGTGTTATGTGGCTTAACATATGTGCAAAGCTTTTCCTCCAATTTTATGTTTAATTTTTTACAGAAAATACTTCTTCGGGCACCACGTTATAATATTCATCCTCCGGAGTAATCCATTGCAAAGACAGCACATTATCATTTTGCTTCAGTAGGTATTCTACTACAATAGGATAGTCCCCGGCTTCCAGATCAACCGCTATTTCATGGTCATCTACACTTTCATTGATGATTTTATTTCCATCAAGGAACACCCTGCCTTCACCGGCCTTGATCAACTTAAAAAAATATTTTCCCTTCTGATTGATATGGATAAGCCCACTGGCACGAAGAAGCACCCGCTCCTGCAAAGGCTGAAAAGCCTCTTGTCCGGTAAAATGAATGATATTAGTCAGCCCATGATGCAAAGCTGAAGTATCTGAAGCATTATCGGTGCTGGTATTTACATAATGCGCCTCCAGCTCATCCGACGGAAAAATACTTAACTTCAGCCCGTTTGCTTCCTTATTGAGTGCTATTTTGGTTTGGAAGACTTCAGAAAGTCTTAAGCTGGGCGTATGTATAAGTGGATCCTTATTGACCGGAGGATCATTCAGGGAGAAAATCCACCGCACTATCTTCATAGCGTCTTTTTTCTCCAGGAAAGGATGCTTGGTCATTTGTTCACTGCCCCATGCACCACCACCGCCTTCCATAATTTTGTTGGCCAGCCTACTGATGGTACTGAAATCATCTGCCTCGTACTTTTGTGACACTTGGGTGTAGGTAGGCCCAACTGACTTGTCCTCTATGTTATGACAGTTCAGGCAGTCATCATTTCTGATGAAGGTTAAGGCACTTTTCTCTTTTTTCTTGCTTAGCTCCTGCCTCTCTTCTTTTTGGCTGCATGCCGGCAATAGAAAGGTAAACATCACGATGTATAGCAAATGACTATGATGCGTAAATGATCTTTGACTTTGGTTTTGTTTATCCTGCATTCACTTTGAGTTAGAGATTCGGCCTAAATATACTAAATTATAAAAAGAGACAAAATAGTCCTCTATTATGGGTGTACTACAATTTGCATGAGCGATGGGGTTAATCCCATCGCTATTAGGAATAAATAAAACAAAACTTGCATTTTGTCGTACCTCCTCTATCATTCTAGTATCAATGAAGCCAAAAAGAATATGGGAAAAGCAGAGAAATTTTACCCACCTTTTTGAAGGTTCCTTGATTTCTACCGTATCTGTTTTTGTACGATTTAATTTAGGAACATCGGCTAGGAAGGTGTTTTGAGGATTTTCATTTTAAAGCGAAAAATATCAGCAATGCTCTGTGCCTTCAGCCGGGTTTCTTCGGACTTAGGTCCAGCAAAATGTTCGTCCAGCGTTTGCATAAATAACTGTATCCATCGGTCAAAATGCTCACCCTCAATGGGAAGGGGCAGGTGTTTATCAAATGGACTGCCCTTGTATTCATTTTCTCCAAAAAGTAACTTGCCCCAGAAATTATACATTTTAGGCAAATGCGTTTCCCAGTTGACCTGTGCCACGTCATTAAATATCGGTAACAGCAGTTCATCTTCGTTTACTTTGTTATAAAACTCATCCACCAGCAGGCGGATGTCGTCTTTATCCTGAATATCTTTCATGATCAACGGTTGGATTGTTAAATAATCAAATGATTACGCTAGAAGTAATTTTACGTGAACAAAAATTTTAAATCCCTAAACCTTTAAATCCCAGACCCATACGAATGGCAATAGTTCCCACACTAATCAGGTAAGCGAAAATAAACAATCCGTTGGCCATGTCTCCCCATTTTTCAGTTCTTTTTGCTACTTATTTTAATCTTCAATGATCACAGATCTTTCCGCAAAAACCGGCGATGCGCTAAGCCATAGGGAACCAATACCCAAAGTAGCAGCATGGAGAAAGACACCATTACCCCTAATGAGCTGCCAAAAAACTCGCGAAACACCGCCCCGGACAGCCCCAGTAATGCCGAAGCCTCGGTTTTCATAATAATGGCAATGCGGGCAATGTCAATGGGATTGAGCAACGAAAGAGCCAATACGCCATTTTCAATAGGGTATTCTCCAAACTGATACATGAAGAACAGCAATAAGCCGTCGTAGAGAAAGGCAAAAAATGCCCACAGCAGCAACGTAACGCCCATACCGCGGGCTTTGTCCTCTACCTGGGTGCTGAGGTACAAAGCAATGGCAATGAAGATCAACGTAAGCAAGACTCCGCTGAGTATCAGAAATCCGCTTTCGGCAGTGGGATAAAACAGCAGCAGGGGCAGCCCGACGCTCACCAGAAATCCGGCGACAAAAGCGATGCTCAGTCCCACGAAAAAACTCACGATCACCGTGCGACGGGCAATCGGTTGGGTTAAGAGCAGGGTGATAAACTCCCGGGAGTTATAGTAATAAATGGTAGCAAACACCATCGTGATTAGGGGCAGCGCCAACAGGGTGATTTGCATCAGCACCAGCAGGGCTTTTTCGGGTTGGCTCTCAATCATAAATATGCCCCAACCGGCAGCGCCCAGCAGCAACACGTAGCCAAGAATGAAGCGGTTCTTGATCAGATCGCTCAGCACATAATAACTAACTTTCTGCATGGGCATATTCCGGGTGGATGAGTCTTACAATAATTTTGTTCAGTTGGGTTTCCGAAGTCTTCGCTCGTAAGGCATCTATCTCCTCAAAGAACTTCACTTCACCTTCCATCAGGTACACCACCTGCCGGGCTATCTCGTCCAGGTCACTTAGGATGTGGGAGGTAACCAGCACCAGCTTACCTTCCCGCGTGCTTTGCTTCACTTTTTCTTTCAACCGCTCGTTAGATACCGGGTCAAGGGCAGCAGTTGGCTCATCCAGAATGATGATAGAAGGGTTAAACAGGAACGCCAGGGCCGCACTTACCTGCTGGCGCATGCCACCCGATAGCGAACCCAGGGGTTTGTGCCGCATCTGCTCAATGGCAAACTGCTGGTATAGGGTTTCGTCATAAGAAGCCTCTGTTACGTCGGTGCGCAGCTTCTTCATCATTGCAAACAGTTCGGCTACCCGTAAATGCTCGGGAAAACGACTGATCTGTGGCATGTAGCCGATGTCTTTTCGGTAGCTGTGTCCGTGGCGGGTATCCCGTCCATTGACGGTAATAGCGCCGCTGTCGGGAAGTACCAGGCCCAATATCGCTTTGATCAAGGTACTTTTGCCTGAGCCGTTGGGCCCGATCATGGCTACACTTTGCCCTGGATGCAGTTCCAAAGAAACCGAGCGGAGCACCGCCTGATTGCCGTAGCACTTGCTAAGATTTTCTATCTTAATCATAAGTATGGGGTTGCATTTGAGGGTGTAGATCTACTAATGCTACCGGGATGATGTCCGGAAAGACCCGTTCGCTCAGCTCTAGTAAGCTCACAAAAAAGCTGTGCAGTAGGATACTTGCCGCCGGAATCTGGTCGGTGATGCGGGCAAAAAGATTGACCGGCCGGTAAGGTTCGTCGCCTACACCATTGCGGTCAAGGTCATAGCCTGCGTAGCCACTCCAGTAGTTGCCATCGTATTCGTTGCTGTTGCGTTGCGAATTAGTAACTACCTCAAAAGTATTCGCCAAAAAATTATTGTTCAGCACTCTGTTGTCCAGGCCGTTTCCCTTCATATCCAGTGCCGTTCCGTTGAGGGTGAATTGATTTTTTTCTATCAAAATCCGGTTGGCCCCTTCTGCCAGGATGCCGGTGGTATTGCGCACGAAGTGGTTGCCGAT
>JBBSOG010000225.1:0-9548 GCA_038259985.1 Cytophagales bacterium | reverse complement strand
TCGGCCTTGCCGGTCAACGAGCCGTTGCGGCCCAACCAGAACGCGGCCTGGCTGGCCGGCCCTGTTTGTGAGAGCGGCGATATTTTAATTGAGGGATTGCCGTTGCCTGCTATCGCTGCCGGGGAGGTTGAGGAGTATAGCAAAAATTTGCCTGTAACAATCCTGGCCAACTCTTTTGAAATACAGGCGGTAACTCATACAGGACTAGGCATCAGTCAGGCGGTATTTTATCAGCCGGGAGAAATTCAGCTTACAAAAGATATCAAAATAAGCATAGAAAGCCCGGGAATGGTGATGGTACAAACGGATGCAAATACTATAAAAAATATAACGGTAGCCGATCCTTCACGGAAGTTGGCTGCGATTCATCTGAAAGTGACAAGCCGAGTTACTGGTAGTGGAGACAACTTTAAAGCGATGTGGAATGAAGAAAAAGGTTACAGTGATATTATCATCAACTTGCCACAAGATGAATATGCCGGAAAGAGTGTGGTGATTGAAATCTGAACTGTTTGCGCTCGAAGATCACCCGTAAAAATCGCGCTTGTTTTTCAAAAAATTATGCACAATCAACAACAACCTATACAAATTAAAAATTAAATGCTATGAACAACACCACTTCTTTTAAATTACCCATGTGGAGCTGCATTTTCCTGATGCTCTTCAGTATCACGGCAATGGCAAAAGCAAATGATAGGCTGGATAAGCAGGATGAGGTTGACCCGGTGAAGTTGGAAAATCCAATGTCAGTACAATATCTGAAGAAAAACCTCAGAAAATCCAGCCCTCGCCTCATCCTTAGCCCGGCGATTGAAAAGCAATTGAAAAAGAAATTAAAGTCCGATCCGGTAGTACAGCATGTATACCAAGCCATTCAACTCAATGCGGAAGAAATTCAAACAAAACCTTTGCTGAAACGCGAATTAGAAGGACGGAGATTGCTAGGTATTTCCAGGGAAATGCTCTATCGCATGAACATCCTTGGTATGGTATACCGGATGGAAGGTGATGAAACCATACTAAACCGAATCAATGACGAAGTAATCGCGGTCTGTAACTTCCAGGACTGGAACCCCTCCCACTATCTTGATGTAGCGGAAATGTCTATGGCAATAGCATTGGCGGTAGACTGGGCAGGTAAAGATTTGCCTCAATCAACAGTTGAACTGGCAAAAAAAGCGCTCATTGAAAAAGGGATAAAACCCAGCTACAACAAAACCGGAAATGTCGGCTGGATAGATGGTACCAATAACTGGAACCAGGTATGTAACGGAGGCATGATTGCAGCATCTATTGTGATTGCCGAAGAAGATCCAGAACTAGCATCCAAAACGATCAGCCGAGCGTTGGACGGAATGCCCCATGCTTTAGAAGAATATGGCCCGGATGGAGTGTATCCTGAAGGTTCAACCTACTGGGGATATGGCACTAGCTTTTCAGTACTCACTGCTTCTATCTTGGAGAGTGCGTTTGGAACTGATTTTGGATTGGCTGACTACCCAGCTTTTAAGGAGAGTGCCGATTTCAGATTATTGAGCACCGCCCCCTCAGGATGGTACTACAATTTTGCTGATTGTGGCGATCAGAGAAACGAAAACGGAGACCTTACTCTCGCCTGGTTTGCTGCTAAAACAGGAAATGCGGAGTATTATGAAAAAGAAAGATTTTTGAGAGATCCTCAGGAAATGGGCGAACTAGCCAGATATGCCGGGGCAGGATTGGTATGGCTTTCCCAGTTTGAAGCAACTAAAGAAGAAATGCTGCCATTGGCATGGAAAGGCGATGGAGACAATCCGGTAGTATTTTTCAGAAGTGAAGAAGATAATCCCCGGAACTACTATTTTGGTGGTAAAGGTGGGCGGGCTACTAGCAGTCATGGAAATATGGATGCCGGGTCATTTATATTTGAACTGGATGGCGTGCGCTGGGTCGTGGACCCGGGTAACCAAAATTATAATGATTTGGAACAAACCGGATTCAATCTCTGGGGAAGCTGCCAGGAATGCGAACGCTGGACATTACTTACCAAAAATAACTACGGACATAGTACCCTTACTGTCAACGATGCATTGTTTGTGAATGACGGATTTGCGCCCATTGTTGACTTCAAAGATGGTGATCACCCGGAGGCAACAGTTGATTTGAGCGAAGTATTTGGCCATAATTTAGCTAAAGCAAGTCGTACATTTTTGAAAGAAAATGATCATTCTATCCTGATCAAAGATCAATTTACGCTTAACGACTCCACAAAGAATATCACCTGGCAGTTGATGACCACCGCCGATGTGGAAATTGTCAAAGGTGGGGCTATGTTAATGCAGGATGGCAAGCAATTAAAACTGGAAAATCTTTCTCATCCCGAACTTAGTGTTTCTATCATTTCCTTGGACCCGCCCCCACTGAAACTGGATAGGACAATTGAGAACCTCAAGCGGTTGGAAATCCGTATGCCCGCGTATTTATTTGCTAATGGTGAAGGAACGCTGGCGGTACGCCTGACTTCGGAGTAGTAAGCATTGACAAAGTATGATTGCCAAAAACTGGCCTATTGCCCGTCAGAAGCGTAAGAGACACTGGTGATAAGGATAGAGCTGGGCGAACCCAAGCTCGCGGCTGAAAGAGGAAAAGGAATAAAGGGTGGGCTTTCTTGTCAATGCCGCTAATTGTCCTATTTTTGTGAAAAAAAATTAACCGATACAGCATGAGCGTTTTAGTAAATAAAGATTCCAAAGTCCTGGTACAAGGCTTCACCGGCTCAGAAGGTACTTTTCATGCCGGGCAGATGATAGAATACGGAACTAATGTCGTGGGTGGCGTAACGCCCGGAAAAGGCGGGCAAACCCATCTTGACCGTCCTGTCTTTAATTCCGTACAAGAAGGCGTAGACCAAACCGGAGCCAACGTTTCCATTATATTTGTACCCCCTGCCTTTGCCGCCGACGCGATTATGGAAGCTGCCAGTGCCGGTATCAAAGTGATCGTCGCCATTACTGAGGGTATTCCTGTCAAAGATATGATGATAGCTAAAGATTATATCAAAGACAAAGATGTAACGCTCATCGGTCCCAACTGCCCCGGTGTGATTACGCCCGGAGAAGCTAAAGTGGGTATTATGCCCGGTTTTGTATTCAAGAAAGGAAATGTGGGAATCGTGTCCAAGTCCGGTACGCTTACCTACGAAGCCGCGGACCAGGTGGTTAAAGCTGGCCTGGGTATCTCTACCGCTATTGGTATTGGTGGCGACCCCATCATTGGTACTTCTACTAAGCAGGCAGTAGAACTGCTCATGAATGACCCTGAAACCGAAGCCATTGTAATGATTGGTGAAATTGGTGGTAACTACGAAGCGGAAGCGGCGCGCTGGATTAAAGAAAATGGAAACAAAAAGCCAGTGGTTGGCTTTATTGCCGGTCAAACAGCCCCTCCCGGACGCCGGATGGGCCATGCCGGTGCGATTATTGGCGGAAAAGATGACACCGCTGCCGCCAAAATGAAAATTATGGACGAATGTGGCCTGACCGTAGTAGATACACCCGCTAAGATTGGCTCTACGATCGCCGAAGCTATGAAAAAGTAGAGGACGATATTTACTGTTAGTCTTAGCTCTCGGGATTACAAAATAAATATCAGACGTTACGCAAAACATTGTGCAGAGCGTCAACGTAGGAGACAGATATGCCAGATTTCAAAAATCTGTCATATCTTGCGTAACATCAGTAAATAAGTGTAAAGCGACTTCTCCTGAGGCCGATTTTTTTGGCTTATGGTCCTGACCTATACGCAAGGAACAGGATGATATCTTATTGTTAAGTTTGTTTTACCGCCGGGTTATTATATTGTTGTTCCCGGTTGATTCCCATCTTGTTTTTTTCCTTTTCAAAACTCCTGGTCGCCGAATTCGCTTTTAATAAATTTGGATTTGCCAGAAGTTTGATTGATACGGTAGCTGAGGTTAAGCATGATGACATCTACTTCATACACGTAATTAGTTGTCGTATAGAATTCTCCGGTGGTTGTAGGATCATTTCCGAAGGTGGTAATTCGTTGTTCATTGGTCGGCAGTAAACCCATATCCATATTGAGCCACTGCAAGGTAGCGGTCAGGCGTTTGTCCAGAAAAGATTTCTGCACCGTCAGGTTAGGGGAAAGGAAACGAGAGTCTTCTCCCTGGGTGGTATTTTGATCGGAAATATAATTGAGCGTCCACTGTACACTGAAGTCAGGGGTAATCTGAAAAGTAGTATTAGCATTGATAGAATAGATCCAACTGTTGGTATTGACAGCCGCCCCGGCAAATTCTCCATCAATATTATAGTTATACAAATTACCTCCCGCATATATTTTCCACCAATCAGTTGGATTGAGCTCTGCTGCGGCTTCCAGCCCATAAGACCTGCCACGGCCCACATTGGAATAGATACGGTTTAGAATCGTATCATTGTACACGGTATTTACGCGGTTGATCAAGTTCTGCACATTCTGAAAATACGCAGTGATAAATGCTGAATTGTCTCCAAAATCTTTGATAGCCCCAAATTCTATCAGGTCAATAAATTCAGGCAGAAGTTCGGGATCACCCTGCTCAAAGGTCTCTGAATGCTCCCTTTCCGGAAAAGGGTTCATCTTAAAGGTAGTAGTCCTTTCGACTCTTTTGCTGTAGGCGGCTTTCAGTCGGAAGCTTTCAGTCCAGTCGTAGAGCAAATTGGCCGAGGGATATAATTTCACGAAATCATAGTTGTAGGTACTGTCTGACAGTTGATTGCTAAGGACAAGTTGCCTATCCATAAATTCTACCCGCATACCTGCAGCATAGGATAGTTTATCCCACTTAGCAGCATACTGTGCGTAGAGTGAATGAATGCGCCTAGTCAAATCCACCGTACTGGAAAATTCCGGGATCAATACATAATCGTCGGTGCCGATAGTTCTTTCTTCATAATAGAATTCACCCTGATGGTCCAAGTTTCTGAACTGATAACCTGCATCCAGTTTTCCTTGTCCCAGCGGCTTGCTGTAATCCAGCTGAAAGCGTATGCCGTGCAAGGGGTTATCATTGGTATTGTACTGGTCTTGCAAAGTATCCAGTAGCGTAGGCCAGGAAAGGTTAAGGTTAGTGGTAGGCCCGCCTAGCATAGTGTATTCATACAGCAAAGAAGTGGAAAGCTGAGACTGGTCTTCAAATGTATGGGCATAATCCAGGCTGCTGATCAGGAAATCCCCCCGGCGGATGCGCAGGTTTTCATTGTAGTAGGTGGTTTCACTAATTGTATCGTTTTCGGGGAGGTAGACTTTACTATTGTTGTAGAGAATATCTGCTGTCCGGTCTTTACTCCGCTTACCGGCATATAATCCCAAACTTATGTCATTATTTTCGTTGGGGGTATAGCCTATGGTCGCACGCGCGGTATATGCTTTTTCATCAAAACTACGTTCACCATCAGAAGGGAAATGCGTAAGCGTATCATTAATGATCGTAGAAACATCTCCTTCTCTTCTTCCGGCGATGTCATTTCTCAGATAACTTGCCCCCAGCGCGATATCCCATTTGTCTTTCCGATAGTTAAGCGTAAAATCCCCGCCAAAACGACGGGCAGGCTCAGCATTATTGTAAGGCTCAATACTGGGCAAACCCACTTTCGCATTGATCTGGAGAAACAAGCCGTCGGTAGCCCCCTTTTTGGTAATGATATTGATAATCCCCGCCTTGCCTTCCGGGTCATACTTAGCTGAGGGGGCGGTGACGATTTCCACATCCTCAATGGCGTTGGCCGGAAGTTGGTTAAGTATCACAGTAGGGTCACTTTGTATAGGTTTACCATTGAGTAAAATAGTAAAACCGGATGAGCCACGCACTGTAATGTTACCTTCCGCATTAATGGCAACCGAGGGTACATTTCTCAGGACATCGCTTGCCGTACCACCCATAGCCGACTGAAATTGCCCGGCATCATATACTTGTCGGTCTATTTTATGGTAAGTGGCTGCTTTTTGTCCACTTATCTCTATCTCGTTCAGAAGCTGTTCATTGGCCTGAAGTGCGATTGCCCCGGCATCATAATTCTGTGTTTTTGCTAAACGGATATCATCCAACTTTTTGCTTTCATACCCTACAAATTGAACCTGTAGATAGTAAGTCCCTTGGGCAATATTTTCCAGGACGAAGCTTCCATCTGTCTGGGAAACTACACCGTTGACAAGAGAAGAATCGGTGGTAGAGAAAAGTACTACATTGGCATATTCTAGTGGATCATTACTGCTTTGATCAAGGACACTTCCACGGATGACTGCCTGTTGGGCATTTAGCTGTTGTAGAAGAAAAAATAAAAATGCTATGAGGCAAATGGATCTGAACATCAATACGTGGGTATGCTATACTTAAGGGATAAAGGTATTACCCGTAAGCCAAATGCTTATAGTCATTTTGCCATTGATTATGGTAATTATAGCCGCTTCTACAGCATATCCCGGTATTTTTGAGGTGTAAGGCGGGTATGTGATTTGAAAAACCTGACAAAGTTGGAAGTGTCGCTGAATTGAAGGTCGGTAGCGATTTCTGACACGGTCTTATCAGTGTGAAACAAAAGATTTTTAGCTTCCAGTACGATCCGCTCTTTGATGATGCTACTGGCGCTTTTGCCTAAGGAGACCTGACATACTTTGTTCAATTTGGCAGTAGAGCTTTTTAAGGCATCTGCATACTCACTAACCAGTTTCATCCCCTGAAATTTTTGATCTACTAGATTCTTATAGCTATAAAGAAGGTTCAACTTGTTTTGACTGCCAGTCTGTAGCGTAGTTGACTTCTGTGAGAGTTTCAAAATGATTAGATTGAGATATGCATACAGCATTTCCTCTGACTTCACTTCCTGCTGATATTCTTCAGAGCACTGCTGAAAGATGTTCATCAATTCATGGGCTTCATCCAGCTTAATTTCAGACTGAAGCTCATACAGTTTAGTGCGGGCACTGTTATAGTTTTGTAAGACCTCTTCTTTAAACATCAAAACAAAACCTTTGGGGATTTGAGAGAAGTCCCAGCAATGTACCTGTCCGGGCTTCAGAACATGCACTAAAGGTGGAATGACTTCATAGGCACTCTCGTCTATGGTATGAAAACCGGCACCTTCACTCAGCAGTATAATTTCAAAATAACCATCGTGCTTATGGGGACGAGTAGGTTTGATCACCTCTTTCATCTTGCTCAACTTGAGCAACTGATGTGTTTCAATTTTTACCTTTAAGGGAATATCTTGCATATATACTTTCCACTTTTTAACTCAGCTACACATGGAAAGTTAAGTCATTCTTATCAAAGAAATTATGTTATCTTATTTCAGTAATTTTTATTCATCAGAAAGTGAAAAATTATTTATCTGCCCACTACTTCTTGTGTGTTTAACACCCAGTAATATTCATAATAATCCAATGAAAAATCAGCAGGAAGTTTCTGGCTCCGGTACACATTGATAAAATCCCGTATACTCTGACCACAACACTCAAAATCATGTTTATACCAAGCAAATATACTAGAGATCAATATTTTTTTGGATTCAGTGTCTATGCGGATGAAGCTATGATCATTGATCGCGAGACAAATTCTTTGGTCAAGCTGCATGTCTAACTTTTGGGGCAAATAAGCAACGCTGGCCAGCTTAGGACTTGAATCAGAGGCGCAGGCGAGGGCAAAATGTATCCGGGGATCGCGGTATGTGTCCATGATTTTTGCAGTTGCCAAATGATTGAGCGTCATACTTTCTCCGGCTATTGTATGTTCTGCTTTATCAAAAAAACCCTCCTGGTCCAGGGGTGAAGTCAAAGGAAAGTACTTGGATACCTGATATACCACAATCAGGTTGTAGGCATTGAGATAAAAAGCCTTTTGCTCCATTTTATTCCTTCCCTTTAAGCTTATTTGTCCAATAGATTGATATAAATCCTCAATAGCTTCCATACGATTTTGTATGGCTTGGTAATCTACTTTGCCATCATTTACCCAGAATTTTAAAAATTCATCGCTTTTTTGAAAGAAGAGATCAAGACTTTGAGAAGCATTTGTATGAAACGCACTTGATATTATGATCGATAGAATTAGAAAGTATTTCATGAGCATACGATGTTAATTAGACAAATCTAATATTTTATTAAACTAATTAGTTTTTGTTTACCTGCGTTTCTGCTCTTATGTAATTAGTACGCGGATTGTGAAGGCGTAAAAATGAGCGGCATACCTAGAAAATAATTACATTAAGATTTTCAAGAAAGCTACACCTCAAGCGTTATAAATTACTTTCACTTTACATTTGCCCCCTATCACCAATAGGTAATTAAAGCGAAATTACCGTTTGCGATTTTTTTTCCAATATGACATTACTTTAATTTGAAAGTGATTCTTGTGTACTATAAGATGCTTGAATACTATACAACCAATAAAATGACGCTCATAACAGACAATAAGCAGCCACTAACAGCCATATTGTTGCTCTCTTGCCCGGATAGGGTGGGACTGGTATCCAGAATTTCTCATTTCATTTTTGAACGAGGGGGTAACATTCTTGACCTAGATGAGCATGTAGATACGCTGCAAAACACCTTTTCAGTACGTGTTGCCTGGGATATGCACAATTTTTCTATACCAACATCAAAAATAGTGGAAGCCTTTGCCCCACTTGCCTATGAGTTTGATGCTACCTGGAGAATACTGTTTTCTGGAGTGAAGGAGAGGGTCGCCATTTTTGTTTCTAAATACGATCACTGCCTACAGGAAATACTGTGGCGCAAAAATCTGGGAGAGTTTGACTTTGATATTCCTCTGATCGTTTCCAATCACCCTGAGTTGGAGCCATTAGCCAAACATTACTGTATTCCGTTTTATGTATTCCAGATTAGTAAAGAAAACCGTCTGGAACAAGAGCAAAAAGAGATTGCCTTATTGCAGGAGCATGGCATTGATACCATCATCCTGGCTCGTTATATGCAGATTATTTCTCCCTCTTTTGTACAGCAGTACAAGAATAGGATCATCAATATTCACCATTCTTTTTTACCAGCATTTGTTGGCGGTAATCCTTACAAACAGGCATATGAGCGAGGAGTAAAGATTATTGGAGCTACCAGCCATTATGTGACGGAAACGATCGATGAAGGGCCCATAATAGAACAGGATATCATCAGGATTTCACATAAAGATAGTGTCAAAGATCTGGCAAGAAAAGGCAGGGACCTTGAGCGGCTGGTACTAGCCCGGGCACTACACTTTCATACCGAGCATCGTATCTTAGTAAATGGCAATAAGACTATTATTTTTGATTAAGACTATTATTTTTGATTGAGCTTTAGACTTTTTGAAGCATTTAAAAGCTGATATCATGGATTTAGGCGATAATGTACATTGTAGAGGCCACTATAATTTGGCATAAAGTCTACACCATTTTTTTTTGCTTATGGTGTAGGCGGTTTTGTACACGACAAAAAGTCATAACACGCTTAAGCGGAAACTAATGATAATTATCACTCTCGCAGCTTTACTTCCCCTGCACAGGCGCTCCGTT
>JBBSOG010000224.1:0-9551 GCA_038259985.1 Cytophagales bacterium | reverse complement strand
TCATTGGGCATTATTCCAGCAGGTACCCGGATCTGCAACCATTACTTGCAGAGGCTAAAACCGTTTTTCCAAATACTTTACTGGCCTTAGAAGGGGAGGATTATTTGATTGACGACATACCAGCGTGAAGAGCAAGACCGTAGGCAAACACAAAAGAAATATCCTCTTCATCGTTCTCAGCGGTATATTCCTGACCAACGCATTGCTTGCCGAGCTGATTGGCGTAAAGATATTTTCCGCAGAAGCTACCCTAGGGCTTGCTCCGGCGCAAATCCCACTCTTTGGTGACTTTATTTTGGATTTCAACCTCACCGCCGGAGCGGTGATCTGGCCTATTGTTTTCATTACCACCGATATCATTAATGAATACTTTGGCAAAAAAGGGGTAAAGCAAATCAGTTACCTCACCGTGGGGCTAATCGCTTACTCTTTTGTGGTCATTTACCTGGTTACCGAGCTAAGCCCTGCTTCATTTTGGCTTGAAGTCAATAGCGTGAACAATGAAGGGGGCTACTTTGATATTGATTTTGCCTTCCGAAAAATTTTCCGGCAGGGTTTGGGCATCATCATCGGTTCCCTGGTGGCCTTTTTAATTGGTCAATTACTAGATGTGCTTGTTTTTCAAAAGCTAAGAAGCATCACCGGTAACAAAATGATATGGCTTAGGGCAACCGGTTCTACCCTGGTTTCCCAATTGGTGGATAGCTTTGTAGTGTTGTTTATCGCTTTTTACGTTTTCGGCAACTGGCCCTTCATGCAGGTACTGGCCATCGGTATCGTCAATTATATCTACAAATTTGTGGTGGCCGTGGTGCTCACCCCCCTATTGTATGTAGCCCATTACTTTATTGACCGCTATCTGGGCAAAGAACTGTCCGAGGAAATGATGCGGGAAGCCAGCCAAGATACTGCCGTGGCTTGAAGGGGGGAAGGATAGCTAGCGTTCATGGCTATGATATGAGTAATTGCGTAGGAAGGTACAAACTTTTGCAAATACACATCAAGATGAAATACCAGAGGAATCAACAT
Organism: Cytophagales bacterium; assembly: GCA_038259985.1. Classification (GTDB taxonomy): domain Bacteria; phylum Bacteroidota; class Bacteroidia; order Cytophagales; family Cyclobacteriaceae; genus Catalinimonas. The sequence goes on along the minus strand of JBBSOG010000224.1, from coordinate 8,522 downwards.
AGTTGAAAGTAAAACGACGAATTCGCCATAAGCATTTTCGGCGAAAGTGTTTTTTGTTTTATGCAATGTTCAGGTCAGAACGATCAATTTGAACTGTGAATTTTACATTTGCTTTTAAAGCATTGAAAACTTTCAAGATGGTTTCAATAGTTACATTTTTTGTGTTCCGTTCCAATTTAGAAATCTGCGATTTTTTAACACCTACCAGCTCTCCCAACTGTTCCTGTGTTAAATGCCTTTCTTTTCTCACAGATTTAATCATTTCACCAAGCACTTCCATTTTGAGGTCAAACTCGTATTGGTCACGCTCTGGAGTACCGGTTTTTCCGATGTCCCTATCTTTTAATTCATCGAGGGTCATCATTTTCATTTTTCTTTTTTTAGTTTCCATGCTATTCATTTTTATAGTTTAAAATACTCAGCTCTTATCTTCATGGCTTTTTCAATTTCATTTCGTGGAACTTTGTCCACTTTTTTCACAATTCCATGGGTTGAAATAATCAATGTTGCTGTTTTATCTGACTTGTCCCAAATGCAAAGTGTCTATATTGAAGGCCGCTATATTTAGTCCTGAATTCCCAAATCTCATGGGTCAGCTTTTTGAAAACCTTTGGGTCATTTGTTTCTTTGGCTCTGTCAATGTTGTAATAGATTTTCTTCCTTGTTTTTAGATCCAGTGAGTCAATAAAATTTAGTGCTTCTTCTAATAATATGACTTCAAATTTTTTGTCCATTTATTCTTTGACTTTGAACTAAGTTGGGCAAAAGTTGAATTGTATGGAAGCTTTTTTTGGGATGTTCTTTTACATTACCGCCGACAGTGAAGTGTATGAGCAGTAGCAAATTTCAAATGATTACCTTTCCATAGCCACTAAAGTTTATTAAATGCACTGTCCTATGACTTTACCACTTCTCCCGCTATTGCTCTTATACAATGTTGTGCCTTCGTTGTTCTTCCCCATCCGTTTGCTTAACAGTCATTTTTGTCGAATGGCTCGATTTATCCATTTAGGAGAATGAACCTCTTTTAAGTGCTTGTTCAGGATCATACCAAGTCGATGAAATAAAATCCTGCATTTCTTTTACAAATCTTTTCATAACATCAGCACAAATAGGAAAGTCTCTATGCTGATCTCTTACTTCTTCAAAAACGCTTCTTTTTTCAAAGGGCAATCTTTTAGCTTTTCTTAGTAAGAATACGTTGTCTATATCTGTCAATCGTACATCTTCAGGTTGCATATCAAGATATTCAACTAAAGCATAATATTTGGAAAGAGGACAGCCATTCTTTAGCCTTGAAGCAGTTCCTGCACATTCTTGGAACATAGTGTTATCATAATTGACTTTAACTTCTGCTGCAAGAACAGCGAGGAATAATTTACCATTTGCAGTTACTTTCTTATCGAATTCCGCATCAGGTGATAATTGATAATAAATGCTCTTTCCAATTGTGAAGTCTTGATCCTTTTGTTTTAATACTATTTCGGGCTTTTCAATTAGTCCTTCGATTTTACTTGGTCTAAAAGAGAAGGACATAAATGCAGTTTGACTTCCAGTTTCAATACCTTTTGGAAGCCCTTTTAAAATATCGTCACAAACCAAGTGAATTAGGAACTCTTCTAGTATACTATTATCAAGTTTTAGTTGTCCTTTTTGTCTTTTAATGAACGGGCTACCCTTTTTTACAATTAAATCTACTTCCAAAAAGTCTTTGTACTCGTTGAGAAGGGCTGTCATTTCTTCAACTCTCTTATCTCCCTTGCTGGATAGTTTTGTTAAATTATCTGACCACAGTTCATACTGCTTATAAGCTTCTTCTAATAATGGCTTGTCTGCCTTTGCTTTTGGATTTTTTATTGCTGCTAGTAACTTGTCTTTATGTGGAGTTAGTCCCATTTATTTAAAAATTGGTGAAGGTTTAACATTGTTCATTTTCAAGAAAACATCTTGGAAATCGCAAAGCACTTCTTTAGGAGCCGTTTGTTCTGCTTTCTTTAAATGTTTTTCTGCAATTAAAAAAGCATTTTTAGGAGCTGGAGTGGTTTCCTTTATTTTTTCAAAAATCAGAATATCTTCGAATATCATTTGTCCAAATTTATTGCTGAAGGATCTTTCTTCTCTGCCTAGTATTCCGAATCCTCCCATATTGGTAATTAAATCTTTAACTATTTCACCGTTGTAAAAAGGAGTCTTCCTGACATTTGACTCTCGCCCAACGACCATAACAAACTTTCCCTTGTCTTTTAAAGTGTGCCAAAAATTATTGATAGAAGATTCCATATCAAGACAATATTGGACCACAGTTAAAAGTCTGTTGCCTCTGTTCTTTCGATTTGAACCAAACTCTGAATGAGCAACTCCAAGTATGTCATATTCGAATGCTTCTGTTACAGCTCGATAGTTTTGGTGGTAATTAAAAACATTGATATATGGAGGACTAGTTAAGATTAAATCTGTTTTTTCTGGGAAGTGAGTTGAGATATTTCTCGCATCAGAATTAAAAACTTTAATTTCTATATCACAACATGGTAGATTAATAAGACACCTTTTCAAATAATTGAAAGAACTTTTTATAGATTCTAAAACCGTCATTTTTTTATCCTTCTCAGATAAAAAAAGCATATTCATAAGAAATGGCAATGTCCTATTGTCTCCAATTGAATGCAAAGTTTTTGATACATCTATCAAGCCTTTGTAAGCAGACCTATAATCAGGTAAGTCAATGTAAACTTTTTGTCCATTTAGATTGGAAAGTACTTGTGAGAGTTTACTCTCAATTGAAAAGATGAGTTCATTTCTTTCAGCTAAATTCAAGTTGGAGTATTTATAGAAACAAACCATCTGATAGGCGGCTGGATTTATTTCATAACCAACACTTGCAAAGCCCTTAACCGCAGATTCAATGAGAACTGTACCACTTCCTGCAAAGGGATCAGCGATTAAAGCATCAGACTGTAAATTTGATGAACTAATAATATATTCGACAAATTCAGGAGTAAATTGTCCTCTCCAATTGAAAAGATTGGCTCTTTTCTTCAATTTTACGTCTAATTTATCTTGAATTAAGTTCATAGTTTTTTTTCGTTTCTTCGTTGATATTCGATTTGTTCTTCAGCAACTTTTAAGGCATTAAGTCCTTCTTCTTCATCTTTTACCAAGTCGTAAACTTTTGTCGCAATCCACAAAGCTTCTAGTTCGGAATAAGGGAAGTTAAAAGTTTTACTCAAAGTTCTTAGGTGTTCCCTTTTCAAAGGTTTTCTATCTCTTTCAATTTTGCTTAAAAATCCGTCACCCATTTCAAGAATGGATGCAAGTTGTCTTTGGAGCATCCCTGATGACTCTCTCAATTGCTTTATTTTCTGCCCTAATGTCATTTTCCTTTTTTTTGGACTTGACTTGATTGGGTCAAATGTAAGCACTTTTTTCTTATTGATGAATTTTGTGAGGGAAATTTCAAGCTCTTTTGATTTTTTCAGTGTAGCCTTTGGATTGGCAAAAATCAAATGTGCTATTTGTGCGGTAGGCTTTCTCAGTATGCTGCACAACATTTAGATAGACATAAATATAAGATCTTACAACAATGACCAATCTAGAAATTGGGTATATCAGATGACCTGGATACTGCGTAATAATCATATTTCATAAATATAATAAATGCAAGATTTGCTCCCTAATTTTAAACCCATCTCAAATTTTAAAGGATAAAGCCTCTAGCAAAAAAATCCTCCCCCCAGCGATCCCGAACTGTCGGAATGCTGGAAGGAGGAGGAGCAATGCTGTAAATGCAAACAATACTTATTTCATGCTAACGGCTGTGCCGCCTTTAAGGGTAGACAGGTATTCTACCAGGTCAACCAGTTCCTGCTTAGTCATGGAGCGCTCCAGGTTTTCAAACATCAGCGATTGTTCCATTTCTTCCATAGATGCGATTTGCTCCCTTTTGTAGGTATTGGTCAACCCACCGTAAGCACGGAGCTGTACTTCGTCCTCATTTTTGCTGAGCACATATCCGGTGACGGTGCTGCCGTCATTGAGCTTTACGGTATAGCCTTCATAGCCAAAACTGATGCCTTCGCTGGGGTTAAGAATAGATTTATATAAGGCATCCTTTGTCAGTTTGTTGCCGATTTCAGAAAGTGCCGGGCCATAGTCTATGCCCTGATCGCCTACCAGGTGACAATTCTGGCAAGAACGGGCAAACACCGTGGCCCCCACGTCGGGATTCCCTGTCATGGCAAGCAGTTCCTTAATCGGTGGCAAGTCGCCTTCGGAAGAAGCTCCGGGAAGGTCCAGCAGTGCGGCGGCTTGCTCATAGATATGGGTACGGCCAGAGCGTGAAAGTACCAAGCCAGTCACGGAGTCTAATTCGGAACGGATATCGCCATTTTTCAAGGCGTTTAATAGTCTTTCTTCACCGCCCCAGCTTCCGGCAAAGGCCATTACTGCCTGTTCACGCACTTCCAATGGCTGTTGCTGGTTGCGAATAATATCCAGCAGCATCTCCTGCGACGGGCCGTTATCTACCCGCTTCAATACAGTTATTATTGCTTCTTTATTTTCTTCCGAGCCATTAGTCAGAATTTCTTTCATCGCCGGGCCGCCGCCCATGTTCAGCAGTAGCTTAGCGGATTCCGCGCCAATATTATCTTCAGGTTTTTCCAGGGCTAAAGCCAGCAGATTTTTGTTGTATTCCTTCAGGTCATAACGCTTAATCAGTTCCAGGTATTCCTGGGTGCCTTCTATGCTGCTCAGCGACTGCTTCAAAGCATTTTTTAGTTTGGGGGAACGCTGAACAGTAGCCGTAGAGATATGATTGAGCGCCAGCATAGTAATCGCCTCCTGGTTGGGATGTTCCTGCACCGCCAAATCTGCCAGCACCTGTTCTTTCATAGGGTCGGTCTGGAAGTCAAAAGCCCGGAAGTAGCGCAGGCGGTCGGTATAGGTGTTGGCCTCCGAACTATTGATCAGTTCTGCCAGCAAGGGAATGCTTTCTTTGGTTCGCATTCTCCAGACGATATCCTGCCCGGCAGCGGAGTTCCAGTCATCCCCTACCTTGTTCATCCAGGCTTGGAAACGCTGATCGGCATGCAGGTCAGCACCGATGCCTAAAGCTTCCAGGTACCAGCGGTCTTTGCCATCATGCTTCATGGCAAGCTCCGCCCAGAGGTTATCTGCTTCGGGAGAGTCCATATACCGAAGGGCGATGGCAACCTCTCTCCTTACTTCGGGCCTATTATCATTGGCCATTTTTTTGAGAACAGGTAGCATGTCCATTTTCAACTCCCGGGCCATACGGATACCCGCGATGCGAATATCAGGGTTTTCATCCTGAAGGGCTTGTTGCACATACTGTTCGCCTTTACCATCAATTTTTGATAGCAGCCAAAAAGCACGGGCACGGTAGCGGTCATTGTCCAACGCCAACATTTCTTTTAAGGCTGGCTCTGCTTCGGCACCCCATTCGTGGAGTTTGGTCCAGGCAAGATAGCGGCGGGAGAGATTGGGGTTTTTCAGGGCTTCTATGGCCTTTTCTGGGGTAGAAATATCCAATTTACCTAGCTTGTATGCTGCTTCCTCTGCTTTAGGGCTAACCCTGTAGATTCTTCCTCTCTGCTGATCGCCCATCTGGTGGCCACCTACTCCGGGATCGTACCAGTCGGCGATAAAGAGGGAGCCATCGGGGGCTACACAAACATCGGAAGGGCGAAACCACTGGTCTTTTCCTTTGACAATATTATCCATCGTGGCTGAATAACCGGCACCGCTTTTCTCTACCGGATAAGCCCTTACTACATTAGGCCCGGCATCGGAGTGGATGATTTGGTTATGGAAACGCTCAGGCAACAAATCCCCTTCGTAAACCAAAATCCCGGTGGGGGAACCCGCTCCGGTTTGCAAGAGGTTAGGCACTACGCCGGGATCGTTAAGGTGCCAATGGCGCTTAGGGATTTCCTCGTCCATCCCCGTGCGGTAGGTACGCCAGTTCTCTCCGGTCATTTCATCGGTATAGCCGTAGTTGCCATATTCCATCACATAATTGATGCGCACGCCTTTGTTACCATCATCATCGTTATCAGATTGCCAAAGTGTACCATAGGAGTCTACTGCCACTTCGTAGTTGTTACGAAAGTTGTGCCCCAGGACTTCAAAATTGCTTCCGTCAGGATCACAGCGGAATACCATGCCCTGGCGGTAAGGCTTACCTTCCGCACTTACCGGGATACCACTCTGCTCAGTGACTGGTTTGCCGTCTTTATCAAGTACCTGCTCCCCGGCATTGCCAAAATTGAAGTAAAGTTTGCCATCCGGGCCAAAGACAAACGCATGGATAGCGTGGTCGTGTTGCTCTCCCTGAAGCCCGCTAAACATAATTTCTTTTTTGTCAGCTTTATCATCGCCATCGGTATCGGTGAAGAGGAAAACATCGGGGCTGCGGGAGACAATTACTTTGTTGCCCATCACCCAGATACCCAGTGCCGCGTTGATGTCGTTGCCCTGGTAAAATACTTTGCTGCTGTCGGCTTTACCATCACCATCAGTATCTTCCAAAATAAGGATACGGTCGCCTTCGCTTTTAGTAGGATTGTTTGGGTTTAATTTGGGGCGATAGTTATAACCTTCGCAGATCCACACCCTACCCCGTGCGTCAATGTCCATATTGGTTGGGTTGACCATCATCGGCTCCGAGGCAAAAAGGGTAGCCTGTAGATCTTCGGCTACCTCCAGCCCGGCCAGGGCGTATTCCGGCTGCCTTCTTTGCTCTTCGCTCAGCGAATCATAAGAAATTTGAGTTGTCTGTTCGTTATGGTTCCCGCAGGCAGAAGCCAAAGCTAAAACACACATCAAGGGATATAGCAAATGTTTGAATATAATGCCTTTATCATTATCAGCAAGATAAAGTTTCATAGGTATGCATAGTTTAAATTATGAAATTGTCTTAGAGCATCAAGATAGCAAATACCCGTTACATTGCTGATATGATTGCACAAAAAAGCCAGTAGCACTTCATAAATAATTTATGGCACTACTGGCTTAGGATAACAAAAGCTTTAGCTACTCAGAAGGCACCGTTGAAGTTATCTTCATCTTCCCCAAATTCACCCAAATCAGAAAAATTAAATTCGTCAGAGGCCACTTCTTCCAAATGCTCAAATAAAAGGTCATCAAAACCGGAATCGAAATCATGATCGCTGTTTTGGTAACCATCGTGGTTAAAACTCGCACTGCTAAAATTTGTAGAAATTTTCATGTCAATTACTTTATGGTTAAATCATAAATACTATTAATTGTGAGAATAATATTAGCGGATGCTTGAAAAGTATGCAAGAAAAGGTATACAAATAAGGTAAGTTGCAGAATAAGCTTTCGTTCTGCCCAAGAGAATAATATAGCATACATTCGCAAGAGATGAAATAATCCGTCATTATTCACCTAATCATTGACTTTATCCTTACCTTTGTTCCTGTAATAATGATATAAATCTTCCATTATGAATATCCGGTTTGTAATCCCAGCTATCTTTTTGTTGCTTTTTTTTACATTTTCATCACTTTTCGCACAAGTACTGTCTTCTCCCTTTGTGGAAGAAACCATTGACGATATAGATATCGGATATGGTTTGGAAGTAGGAGATGTAGACGGGGACGGTACTTTAGATATTGTTCTGGCCGACAAGAAGCAGTTTGTATGGTACCGCAATGGTGACTGGAAGCGTTTTGTGATGGTAGATGGCCTTACTGAACAGGACAATGTGTGCCTGGCTGTGCGCGACATCAACCAAGATGGTAAGGTAGAAGTAGCGGTGGGGGCGCAATGGAACCCCGGAGAAACCAGCGACACCTTGGCTTCCGGTTCGGTGCATTACCTGATGCGCCCTGAGAACCCTGAAAGTCCCTGGAAACCGGTAGCACTTCATCACGAGCCTACTATACACCGGATGCGCTGGGTACGTAGCGGGGAAAATAATTATAAATTAGTTGTACTTCCTCTACATGGACGTGGTAACCAAAGTGGCGAAGGGGCAGGGGTAAAAGTGTTGGCTTATGATATGCCCAAAGATCCTACGGCTGACTGGACTACTGCGCTGGTAGATAGCAGTATGCACATGACCCATAATTTTGCCGTAGACGATCAGGATGACCATGCTGCTTTCCTGGTCGCTGGTAAAGAAGGCGTCAAACAATACGCACTGGAAGGAAACAAGTGGCAAACCAAAGAGATGGCTAATCTAACAAATGCTGCGGGCGAAATTAGTCAGGGTAAGCTAGGGAACAAGCCTTTTATTGCTACCATAGAACCTATGCACGGTACCCATCTCATGCTTTATAGTGGCAAAGATTATGAAAATAAAACAGTGCTTTGTGATGACCTTCAGCAAGGCCATGCTTTGGCGGTGGCTGATGTGCTGGGCATGGGCAGAGACCAGATCATCGTAGGTTGGAGGGAACCCAATAAGAAAGGTAAAGTAGGCATCAAAATATTTGTGCCTATGGACAATAGCGGTGAATCGTGGATGCACTACT
>JBBSOG010000223.1:0-9599 GCA_038259985.1 Cytophagales bacterium | reverse complement strand
TGTACGCTTCAGATGAAGGTAAAATGCTGAATTCACCTCCTTTTTCATCATCCAATAACCCACCAAAAACGAAGCTACTGTCAAATCGTGGCCAGCAGAGCCAGTTGATATTGGTATTTTTATGTACTAAAGCCAGAAAGGCGCAGTTACCGATGACGCCAAATTCGTAAGTGTGTTTGCTCATGCAGAATCTTGATTTTTTGCATATTAGGCATCATCAGCTTAAAATCAAATATTTCTCGGGCAAGCATTCCAGTAAAAAGGACAGAGGTAATTTCCAGCGACTCTTTACAGAAAAGCTTATTACTGAGTTGAGCCACTGGGTTGGGCACTTCTGTCAAATTCTTTTTCAAAAGCCTGCACAAAAGCATTGCGTAATACATTCCAGATCGTTTGAGGTATATCGGGATTGGGCTGGTCCAATGAGCCTTCAATAGGAATGCGGGTAGCTACCTGGTCTTTTGGTTGATTCTCCAGGACCTCTGCGCCTACGCCAACCAGGGCTTCCCAAATCTTCGTGAAAAAACCATCTTTTTCCTTCATGTCTTTTTCAAAAGAAAAAACATCCAGGTTTTCAAAAAACGGCTTAATATAGCCAGTGATCTGTTTGTCTTCTACACTGATTTCTGCTACGGTGGAGAATGTGCCTTTTTCAACATCAAATTTAGCGTAAGCTTTAATGAAATCATTGAGGGCAGTAAGGTCTACGTCGGTAAGTTTGAAATTGGCATTAAATTCAGGGTACTTTTCCAACAGGTTCATTTTCATGTCAAGGTCAATACTTCCGTCTCCTACGGTAATGGCTTTGGCTTGCAGGGAAGAGGGCAACTTATTAACACTATCCTTTACATTACTGATATTTTCAAGAACCAACCCAAGTTGATGAAGGTAAATATCCACATCAGGGTTGACCGTAGGATCTCTATAAACCAGGTTCCCGTTCTTGATTTCAAAGCGGTTAATAGTGAGTGGCATCAGGTCTTGGAGGGTTTGCAACCAGTCTTCATCTGCCCCGGTCTGTTCTTCCGTACTATATTCTTCCACGGTAGGCGTTACAATCATATTCACCGTAGGATTGACCAGCAACACCTCACCTACAATGCCGCCGTCAAAGAGGGCTTTCCACTGGACGGACAAATCCATTGTATCAATGGTAACAAAGGGTTCGTCCTTTTCCTCGTTACTAATTTTATTGATTTCAAGACCTTTGATTTTGTATGCGCCCCGATACAGGTGAATGTCTACATCGTCAACATGCCCGGAATAGCTTTCCAGGTTATTTAATTGTTTGTTAACGTAATGCTCCACAATTGGCTCCAGTAAAAAATGAAGGGCGATAAAAAAGCCGACAATACTGAGCAATATAATCCATCTCTTCTTCATAGTTAAAAAAATTGGCGATAGGCTTATAACTCGTTTTATCTAAGTTTAGTTATGATCAAACCGTTTGTGAGAAGAGTTTATGTTCTAAATAAATAAAAAAACTAGCGAAATACACGGATGGAAGCTAAAGCTCGTCAGGCAAGTGTATGTCTGGCAAAGTCTGATATTTTTTTGGATACCGCCATTGTAACCATTTTCTGTGTAAGAGGATTTTGTGAGTGTGAAGCCTTCTTACAACTTTTGGCAGATTATTAAAGTAAAAATGATCAAATGGGGTAGCCACACTCCCAAAACTGGCATAAAAAGAACGTATTTCTTCTTTCTTCGGACTTTCAAAGTCAAGTATGAAATCAGTGTTTTGGTATTTTTTGATAATATGGTCAATGATAAAAGTCCTGCCATTCTGGTGGCGCTTTGACGCCATCGCCGCATTAAACAAATAAATGATGGTGTTTTTGTAAAACACAAACCAGCCACCACAGCTATAGGTACCCTCTTCATCTTTTACATAATAGAGTTCGTACTTTCCTTTTTCTTTGACGGCTTCAAACAAGTTTTTCAGGAGCAGAAGATTGGATTCATGATTGGAGCCGGGTATCCTATGCGCAGTATCCTTTCTGAAAATCTGTATGAGTGGCGTGATATCCTCTGACATCTCAATGGTTAAGCCTCTTTTTCGGGCTTGCTTCAGTCGGTATTTTCTATCCCTGCGATAGTTGTCATATAATTGCTCATAAGGCTGATGGAGGGCTAATAGATGAGTTTGCAGCTTGGACTTACGTAGTTTTTTATGTTCATAGTAGGACAAATCATTGGCAACATTGAACGATAGGCTGGGGATGTATGGAAAGTGCGCCAAAAGTAAATCCAGTATTTTGTTGGTCAACATGTTATCAGGCTCTCTTAGGAAAAGAATGCCCAACTGCTGACAGAAAAAAGGATGGTATACATAGTGGAAACCCCATTTGCTTTTCAGAGGTACCGGCAAACAAACGGTATATCGTGCATTTTAGGTAGCGACGATGGCTTCCCAGCCAGGCGTTACCACATCCAGGTACCACGATAAGGCATAAATCTGGGCATTTCTTGCCTCCTGAATACAGGCATCCCAGCGCTGTTTATCAATTTCGTGATGCTTTAAATATTGAACCTTAGCCATTGACACCCGCCTAAATTTTAATATTATAGCACGATCTTTATTTATGTTTCAAATGTATTGAAGTCATGTTGATAATGCACAATTTCAGTAAAGACCAAGTTCTCTAAGCGCAAAAACATATTTAATTTATTGTCCACTTTTATCTATTTACAGCAATGAAAATACTAGCGATCGGGCGTAATTATGCCGAACACATTGAAGAACTGAATAATGAGAGACCTGCTGAACCGGTGGTTTTTATGAAACCGGATACAGCTTTGCTCAATAATAACGAGCCTTTTTATTATCCTGATTTTTCTAAAGACATCCATTTTGAAGTAGAAATCCTGCTAAAAATTGCAAAAGAAGGAAAGTACATACAGGAGAAATTTGCACACAAGTATTACAACGAAATAGGCATAGGTATTGACTTTACGGCGCGCGATTTGCAACAAAAGCTCAAAGAAAAAGGGCTTCCCTGGTTATTGGCCAAAGGATTTAACGGCTCGGCGCCCATATCGGAATTCGTGCCTAAAGATCAGTTTGACCTGCAAAACTTAAATTTTAGTTTGCAATTGGACGGTGAGGTGAAGCAAGATGGTAATACCAAAATGATGCTGTTTAAGTTTGATTTTCTGGTCAGCTATCTTTCCCGCTTTTTTACCTTAAAAGCCGGGGACATCATCTTTACCGGAACTCCCAAAGGAGTAGGTGCCGTTCATCAAGGGAATGTCTTAACCGCTTTTATACAAGACCAAAAAATGCTGGAGTGTGAAATTAAATAAACTTACTGTACTGCTTTCGTTATTATTTATCTCAATACTTTTCGTTTCTTCCACCCCAAGCGATGAAGATTACTACATCTTTCCCATCAATCCCGGGCAACGGAATTATCTTTCAGGAAATTTTTGTGAGCTACGTAGTTCCCACTTGCATGCCGGCCTGGATATTAAGGTCGGGGGTGTTGTCGGTGCACCTGTCCACGCCGCTGCCGCCGGGTACATCAGCCGGATCAAAATTTCCTGGGGCAGTTACGGCAATGCGCTCTATCTGCAACATCCTAACGGAACCACTACCGTCTATGCCCACCTGGATGAATATAGTGAAGAAATTGCCCGATATGTACGGGAAGCGCAGTACAAGAGTAAGTCATTTGATATAGAACTTTTTCCTGATAAAGAAGACCTGACGGTCAAAAGAGGGGAAATTATTGGCAAAGCAGGAAACTCAGGCTCCTCCGGTGGCCCACACCTGCACTTTGAAATCAGGGATGGCAATCAGGTACCGCTGGACCCGCTGCAATATAATTTCAGCGAAATTGTGGACAATACCGCGCCCTATGTCCGCAAGGTAGCTTTGGTGACTTTGGATAAAGATTCCCGCATCAATGGGCAGTTTGGCCGGTTTGAGTTTCCAGTGCGCAGCGATGGTAATCGCTATGAAGTAAGTGAAAACATCAATGTGCATGGCAAAATCGGCGTGGAAATCGCTGCCTATGACCGTGCTGATGGCGTACGTAATGTGTACGGGGTTACCTCTACCGAGATGATGTTTGACGGAGAGCCACAGTTCAGTTATCTGACCGATAAGCTTGCTTTCTCTTACGCTAAAGATATTCACGTATTTACCAATTATGAGGAGCGCTATCGCCAGGACCGTACTTTTTATAGGCTTTATGTAGCTGATGGAAATGATTTACCCTTTTACAAAACAGACAAGAATAAAGGAAAACTCCTTATCAAAGATGACAAACAGCATCAGGTAGACATCAAGCTGATTGACCATTATAAAAACAGCAGCAGCCTTAGAATCTCTATGAAAGGCAGCAAACCCGAGGCGGAGCGTAATTTTAAAGTGCAGTATTTTGGTAAACCTTATAATAACAAAAACTATCACATCCGGGGAAATGTATTACAGCTATATGTGCCGGTAGAAAAAGATCCTGAAGGGGTCTACCAACGGAAATTAGCTAAATTTTATGCCGATCGCAGGGATTTTGAAGCCCCGCCCGCCTATATCGTCAATAATGTGGCGGTTTATCTGTGGGATCTGAGGGAAGGTACACCCGATTCGGTTGACTTATGTGGTAAGATTGAAAAATTACCCATCAAAATGAAAGTGCCCGCCTACAACGCTTTTAGCTTTTACCAGCCCGAAATGGATATCTTCTTTCCAAAATCAGCGCTTTTTGATACACTCTACCTCACTACTGGCTATCAGGTGACAGCCAATCGTGAAGTTTTTATGATTCACGAGGACAATACACCACTCAGGAGTAGTATCAATGTGAAGCTGAAACCCAGAATGATGCCTTCCGGTCCTAAGCAAAAGATACATGTGTATAAACTTTCTAACTCAGGAGATTTAGGTTATGAAGGAGGAGAGTGGAACGGAAATGTAATCTCCTTTAATACCCGCTCTTTCGGGGATTATATCTTAGCAGCAGACACTATTCCTCCCGTGGTAAAGCCGGTCAACGTAAGCGCCCGGCAGCTCAAGTTTAAGATAGAAGATAAAATGTCGGGCATCAAAAGCTACGACGTATATGTCAACGACAAATGGGTGCTGATGAAATACGATTACAAATGGGATGTCATCTGGTCTGATTCCCAGGATGATAAGGCGGTGCTATCAGGAAACTACAAGTTAATCGTCAAAGATAATGTTGGCAACGAGACCGTGTTGGAAGGGAAGATATGAATGTTGGGTATTGGTGGTTGGGTTTTAAGGCTTGGCCAACATGAGGATGAGCGTTTCTAAAGCCTAATTATCTAAAACCCAGACCCTACTATCACCATGTTCTTTCTTCTTTCCAAGCTACTTTACTTTTTGGTAATGCCGGTGACTTTGATAGTGCTGGCATTTTTGTTAAGCTGGTTTTATAAAAAATACCGTCGGCAATTTCTACTAATCGGTTTATTACTGCTGTTGCTTTTCACCAACCGTTTTCTGAGCAATACGCTCATCCGATGGTGGGAAGTCCCCCCTACCTTGATCAGCCAATTATCTCACTACGAAGTCGGCATTGTGCTGGGGGGCATCACCACCGATAAAGAACCCCGCGACCGGGTACACGTGACTGGCGGGGCAGATAGAATTTTGCATGCGCTCCAACTCTATCGCGCTGGCAAAATCAACAAAATCCTGATCAGCGGTGGTTCCGGGAAAATTCTGGGGGACAGCATTCCCGAAGCAGTTTTGCTTAAGCAAATATTATTGCTCAGTAAGGTGCCCGAACAAGATATCACGTTAGAACCATCTTCACGAAATACGCACGAAAATGCCGTGTTCAGTGCTGATATGCTCAAAGAAGAATATGCTTCACAAAAATATTTACTCATCACGTCAGCTTACCACATGCGCCGGGCCAGGGCATGTTTTGAGAAAGTCGGGCTTGCCGTAGATACTTACAGTACCGATATGCGAAGTGATAAAAATAAGTATACACCGGATGAACTTTTGATTCCTTCCTCATCTGCCATCGGGAACTGGGAGATTGTCATCCGGGAATGCTTGGGTATGCTGGCTTATAAAATTGCGGGCTATATTTAAAAGCTTGCAAATACAGTGGTAAATAGATAAATTCTCATCTTACAGTCTCAGCGGGGTCTGCGCTGCAAGCGACCCCGCGTGGAACGGCCCCGCCAGGGTGGCCCCGCGTGTAACGCCACGTGCGGAGCGGACGCCAGCCCTCTGCCAGATGATATGAAGCGAGTGCACTCTACGCGGGGAATTCCATTCCGGGTTCTCTGAAAGAAACCCCGCTAGGACAGTGAAGTGACAAAGTAGAGTTAGATGGCTACATCTTATCTTTATGATTTGCGAATACAGCATGAAATAGATAAATTCTCGTCTTAGCATATTCAAGGATTTTTTTATGATCAAAATAGTAGACCTACACTTTTTAGATTTTGAAAGGGCGATTGCCGCTTTTTTGATAGAAACATCCGCTGGACCGATATTAATTGAAACGGGTCCTTATTCCACTTTTCCTCATTTGACAGAACAGATCAAAAGTAGTGGATATCAGCTCAGCGACATCCGGCATGTGCTCCTTACCCATATCCATTTTGACCACGCTGGGGCCGCCTGGTCTTTTGCCCAAGAGGGTGCAAAGATCTACGTCCATCCTTTAGGGGCGAAGCATTTAGCGCAGCCGGAAAAACTGTGGAATTCGGCAAAAAGAATCTATCAGGATGATATGGAAAGGCTGTGGGGTGATATGCAGCCTATCCCTGAAGAACAAATCATCGCCGTAGAACATGAGCAGGAATTAGTATTTGGTGACACCAAAATCAAAGCCTGGCACACTCCCGGTCACGCCTCCCATCACATCGCTTGGCAAATGGATGACCTTGTGTTTACTGGGGACGTCGCCGGGGTTAGGGTACACGCCGAAGATCAGGTAGTGGAGCCACCCTGTCCACCACCGGATATCAATGTGGAAGACTGGTTGGATTCTATTAAAACGCTGCGAGAACTAAAACCCCAAGCTTTGTACCTTACCCATTTTGGCAGGATAGAAGACGTAGACTGGCACTTGGACGAACTTGAAAAGAGGCTGATCGGATGGAGCAATTGGATCAAAGCCAAAATGGAACTTGGGCAAAGCCCGGAAGAAACTGTACCTGAATTCAAAGCTTTTGTAGCCAATCAGTTGCAAGAAATGGGAATAAGAGACCCAGCCATTAGACAATACGAAGCGGCCAACCCTTCCTATATGAGTGTTTCAGGATTGATGCGCTACTGGAAGAAAAAGCAGGAAAGGGAGCAAGCCTAGCATGAAAATTTTGTTACTCTCCGATACCCACAGTTACATTGATGACAACATTTTATCTCATGGCAAAGCTGCCGATGAAGTATGGCATGCCGGGGACATTGGTAATTTTGCAGTGGCGGAGGAAATTCAAAAAATCACCCTGTTGCGAGCAGTGTATGGCAATATTGATGGGGAAGCGGTAAGAAGTACTTTTCCTGAAGATTTATGGTTTGAGGTGGCAGGGCTTCGTGTTTGGATGACCCATATCGGAGGTTATCCACCCCGTTATAATCCCCGGGTTAGAAAAATCCTGTCTGAGCACCCGATAGATATTTTTGTCTGTGGGCATTCCCATATTTTAAAAGTGCTCAGGGACCCGGAGAGAGATGGGATGCTTTGTTTGAATCCTGGTGCTGTCGGGAAGCACGGCTTTCAGAAAGTCCGCACTATGCTCCGTTTTGAGATAGCGGACAAAAAAGTAAAAGCAATGGAAGTGATAGAAATAAAAAAGTAAACCACAAAAAAAGACATTTCTTATTGAAAGAAATGTCTTTTCAAGAGGAAAAACGAAGTGCTATGCTTCCTTTTTCTTCTCTTCTGTATCTTTTACCTGGGCTTTAGCAGGTTCTTTCTTCTCGGCAGTGGTGTCACTATCTTTAACGTCCTTGGCATCTTCATTCTTTGCAGAAGCTGCTTCGGCCTTTGGTTTATCGGCTTTTTTGCTGCCGCCTTTTTTCTCAAATTCAGCTTTAATAGCTTCTATATCAACATTCTTGATAGGAGGCTGCTTGGTAAGCTTTTTTATATTGTCAATTCTGGTTTTAGCTTTCGCTTTATTTCTTAATCCTTTTCTTTTAAGTCTGGTAACACCCATGGCTTTGTATACTTAAGTTTCTATTTTGCAAATTGAGGTGCGAATTTAGAATAATCTTATAACTTAAAAAAGTATATGGATTAATTATTCGTATAAAATTCCGGGAATTGGAGTATGTCCCTTCTGCCAGAAAGACTGGAATAGTGAAAAGTAGAAGTTCTCAAAAGGGAAAGTTTGTTTTTTACGATATTTGTGTCCAATATTTGCTTAACCTAGCTTGGGTTTTGTTAAGGAACCAATCCACGAAGTAAATTATTTTTGAGGTATGCATAAACAATACTTGTTATTTTCTTTACTATATATTCTTGCCACATTAAGGTTACAAGCTCAGGATGCAGGAGAGATTAACATTCAATTTCCTGAAGGCCAAAAATGGAATGAAATCAAAGAGGGAGAAACATTGGAATTTAAACTGGGTGCCAGTGGAGGACTTAGTGGAAATTATCAGTTTACAGCAACGAGCGAATCCTCACTCAATTTTCAACTCAATAAAGATGGTTTTTTTCGCTGGACACCCGATTATAAATTGGTAAATTCCAGTGAAAGAACTAAAACGTTTCCTGTCCTTTTTGAAGTCACCAATGACGGCGGCCAAGTAAACACCCGCCAGGTGGAGTTTATCGTCAAACAACAGACGAGGCTGCCTGCCTTTTTCAATATCAAGCCCTTTTATATCAACCAGGGGGAAATCAGTACCTATAAACTTACCGCTATCAAAGATGATTTTCAGTTCAGTTTGGCCACTGGTACTGCCCCGGAAGGAATGCAGTTGAGCGAGGCGGGAGAGTTTAGCTGGCAGGCTACCCAAGATCAGTTTGAAGCATTACAAAAAGAACCACTTTCAATTGAATTTATGGCAGTAGACAAGGTCTACGGGGACAAGATTCCCGGAGAGCTTGAAGTTGCTGCTGCACCGGTATCCACTACGAGTGAGCCAGCCGCCAAAGCCCCTGAATTAAAAATTCTTTTACCCGGCAAAAAAGGATGGAATGTGGTAAGTGAGGGTAATACACTGACTTTTAAACTTAGTGCACAGGGGGGGAAGGACAAAGAATACACCTTCAATATGCTGAAGGGCTCTTCAGAAGATGTAGGGATTATTTTTGATGAACAAGGTAATTTTTATTGGACACCTTCTTTTGACCTGGTAGACCGTTTGGAAGAAACCCGTACGATACAAGTAATTTTTGAAGTCACCAATTCATCCGGGCAAAGCGACCGCCAGCAAGTGAACCTGGTCGTTTACCATACCAACCGCCCCCCTGAAATAGATGACCTGAAGACATTTTATGTACAGTACAATGTGCAAAACGTATATCAGCTGGGTAATAGCAATGCGGTCACTGATCCCGACAATGATCCGCTGGTGTTCAAGCCCGTCCTGGCGCAAATGCCCCAGGGCATGACCCTGTCCGGCCAGGGAGAACTGAGTTGGAAACCTTCCT
>JBBSOG010000222.1:0-9607 GCA_038259985.1 Cytophagales bacterium | reverse complement strand
GTCATCATACACGTTTTAGGGTTCAAGTACCGGGAAGATAAACCTGTTTTCGGGCTTACCGACCTCAATAATTATATTAAAAATACACTAAGTGACGAAATATTACAGGAAAGTAGCAAGCGGCATGCCCAGCAGACAAACCCCCGGGTAGACACTAAGATCTTTAGCAATGCCCTGGAGTTCAAAACAGTGAAAGTGCGCGAATGCCTGATCCCTCGGACTGAGGTGGTGGCCGTGGATATAGATGATAGCATAGAGGAACTCAAGGAAGCTTTCATGCAAAGCGGGCATTCCAAGATTATAGTTTACAAGGAATCTATTGACGAGGTGATCGGTTATTGCCATTCCCTGGAATTATTTAAGAAACCTCAAACGATCAATCAGATTTTGTCGCCCATCATCATCGTACCGGAAACTATTCCCGCCAATGAGTTGATGATACAGTTTATCACCGAGCACAAAAGCCTGGCATTGGTGGTAGATGAATTTGGGGGCACCGCCGGAATCGTAAGTATGGAAGACATCATTGAGGAGATTTTTGGAGACATTCAGGATGAGCATGATGTAGAAGACTGGGTAGAAATGCAGCTAGATGAAAATAATTTTCTGATCAGCGCCCGTCATGAGACTGATTATCTCAATGAAAAGTTTAATTGGGAAATCCCTTCCGGGGATTACGACACATTGGGAGGTTATATACTCTCTCTCACCGGCGAAATCCCGGTTACAGGTAATATCATCACCGTTATTCCTTTCACTTTCACCATTATGTCTATGCACGAAAACCGCATTGACAACGTTAAAGTAAACATCAATAACAAGCGCCAGGATAACTAAAGGCGCCGATCTCACCGAAAAAGAGTGAGTTTCTGCACGGAATCATTGTCTTTATCCCAGTGTTAGGTTTTGAAATTAACCAGGAAACCATTTATTTTGGTCTTCTTTTTAAAAAGTGAATATACAATGGCATTAATCAGTAAGATTCGTGAGAAGACAGCTTTAGTAGTAGGCTTTGTAGCCCTGGGTCTTTTCCTATTTATAGCAGCGGATGTGTTTACCTCCAGTTCTGGTTTCTTTGGGCGGGAAGACGCTCAAGTAGGCGAGATCGCCGGCCAGGATGTTTCCATACAGGAATATCAGCAGGCTGTTGAGGAAGTCAAATATAACTTTTCGGCAAATACCGGCCGTAACCCGTCCGAAAGGGAAATGATGACGATACGCCAGCAAGCCTGGGACAAACTCATTGCCGACATTGCCTTTACCAAGCAATTTGATGAGCTAGGTATAAAAGTGACCGAAACTGAACTGGTAGATATGGTACAGGGTAGTAACATTACCCCCGAAATTCGCCAGGCATTCACCAATCCCGAGACCGGGGAATTTAGCCGTGACCAAGTAGTTAATTACCTTCAGAACCTTCCCCAGTTACAGCCCCAGCAGCAAGTGGCCTGGCAGGTATTTGAAAATAACCTAAGAACCGGCCGCAGAAGGATAAAGTACGATAACCTGATTACTTACGCTGATTATGTGACTACCCAGGAAGCAAAACAGCAGTACATTGCTGATAACACCGTTGGTGAAGTAAAATACTTGTATGTTCCTTTTTATGCCATCAGCGATACCGCTGTTGATGTAACTGACGGGGAATTGCAAGCTTACCTGGACAAGCACAAGGATGAATATAAAGTGGAGCAAGGCCGTAGCATGCGTTATGTTTCTTTCTCTGTTGCCCCTTCTGCTGAAGATACCGCTTATTTTATGGATGAGTTGGATCAACTGAAAGCTAATTTTGCCAGCGCATCCAATGATTCTTCTTTTGCTACCATCAACACTGACGGTACCGGACAAGCTTTTGCTGCTTATGCCCCCGGTCAGGTACCTGCCCAACTACAAGGCATCAGCTTACAGGAAGGCCAAGTGTATGGGCCTTATCCTAGCAATGGCACATATACTTTCTTCAAAGTGGCTGAGAAGGCTGAAGATACAGTATCTTCTGCCAAGGCCAGCCATATCCTATTCAAAACGGAAGAGACCCCGGAAGCAGAAGCCAAGAGCAAGGCACAGGATGTATTGAATCAGTTGATTAACGGCGCTGACTTTGCAGAAATGGCCCGCCAAAACAGTGAGGATGTCACCGCTTCACGGGGAGGTGACCTGGGCTGGTTTCCCGAAGGCCGTATGGTGCCAGAATTTGAAGAGGCGATATTTTCCAAAAATGAAGCCGGTTTAATTAAAAAGCTGGTCAAATCAGATTATGGCTACCACATTATCAATGTAACCGAAGCGCCTACCGATCAGGTTTACAAAATTGCTTCTGTTGTAAGGGAGCTGTATCCCAGTGATGCTACCCGTGACCAAGCTTATCGCAAAGCTGATTTCTTTGCCAGCAGTGTGGATAACCCTGGCAGCTTTGACAAGCAAGCGCAGGAAGATTCGCTCAGTGTACAAACTGCTGAAAACATCGGTAGCTCTTCCCAATCCATTCGTGGACTAGGCGAATCCCGCCAGGTGGTACGTTGGGCGTTTAACGATGCCAGTCAGGAAGAAGTATCCCCCGTATTTGAACTGGATGATGCTTATGTAGTAGCCGTTCTTACCGGGAAAACAGAAGCGGGAACAGCCAAACTAGCCTCCATAAGAGATGAAATTGCGACTAAAGTAAGGGCCGAAAAGAAAGGCCAGCAGATTGTTGATCAGTTGAAAGGGCTCTCCGGTTCACTGGACGAAATCGCCAGCGCCTTTGGTAGCGATGCCAATGTATACTCCAGCAGCGACCTGAAGATGAGCAGCAATACCTTACCCAACGTAGGTTTTGCCCCTAAAGCGATTGGAAAAGCATTTGCCCTCAAAGATGGAGAAGTTTCTGAACCTATTCAGGGAGAAAACGGCGTGGTCATGGTGCAACTGGAAGCGCTTACTCAGGCTCCTGAAATCGCTGATTACGCAACTTATAAAGAGCAGTTATTACAGCAAGCTAATCAGCGTAGTGGTTTTAACATTGGGGAAGCAGTACGTGAGTTTTCTGATATAGAAGACGAACGCTATAAATTCTACTAAAGCTCCGAAAAAAACACTTCCATATACAAAAGGCTGCCCGAAAGAGCAGCCTTTTACTTTTTGAAATATTTTAGTTACCCATTTTTTTGATCTTTAATTTCTCCCCTAGGTAACTTGAACCCCTGTTGGTGTTTTTCACCAACAAGTTAAATATCAATATTACTTATGGGTGCTTACTTATCTACTTTAGACTCATCCTCTTGCAAGTAATTTCTAAGCCATTGCATCGCCGGGCGTTCCCTACCATCTGTCCTGACCAGATAACCCTCCTCTCTCCAAATATACCCTTCCCTATAGCCCCAGAGCGTTATTCCCTGTACAGCAGGATGCTCCCAAAAAACCGGAAATTGCGCCGCCCAGATTTCTTTCTGTAGTTTATCGTCAGCTTGGTGGACTTCATATTCGGTGATGTAGAGCGGAAGCCCCAAATCATCCAACTGATCCAGGGTATGCTTGATAGTGTCGGCAGATACATTTTCCAGCCAGTGCCCCTGTACACCAATACCATCTACTGTGCCATCTTGCTGAAGTAAGCTGATCAGGTTTTTGTAACCCGCTATCCTACTTCCGCCCTTCAGTATTTTGTTCTCATTAATCCAGAGCTGACAAGTATTGGGGGCATATTGCCGGGCTTTCCTATACATCCAGCGTACCCAAGCATAATCAGTATCACCGCCCAGGGCATCTCTTATTTCAGGCGGCGGGGGCGACTGAAAAGGCTCGTTAACTACTTCTACATAAGCGGTGTTGGGATAACGAATAAAGAAATCTTTTATCCATTCCTCCATTTCTTCCCGGATATCCTGCGGGGAAAGCTCCATTAGCCATTTCGCTTCTGCACCACAGCACCAAAACAAAAAAGTATGTTCTTTGAAAGGAATGTCATTTGCCTGACAATAGGCGTATATTTCGTCCAGCGTTTCCCACTGGTAAGTATCTTGGCTGGTTTCATACATGCCGTGCTTACCGGCATTTTCGGGCGTAGCCTGGTTCCAATATTTCAAAAAAAGAATGTCCTCTACCATGCCTTTGTCCTTATATCCTCCTAAAGTGCTTCCCAGAAACTTGCTTTTGCCCGTCGCCAACTGTGCCTGGGCAGTAGAAATGGTAAGGCCACTGAGCAGCGTGAAAAAGATGAGCGTTGTGATTTTAGTTTTCATGGAAGCCAGTTTAAGTAAAAAGTATGAGAGGATAAACTTATGATTAGCGATTGAAAACAACAAAAAACCTTGAACATCCATAAACAGATATGCCAGCATTTCATCCTGGTAAACGCCTGCTGTAGAAGCATGATAACAGACCCTTACATTTCACCCTAACTCAAACTTTTGATGATATTATTTAGAAGTTTAAATAAATTCCGCTTACTTAAATGGATTATTAAAATCCATCAGAAACATCCTGTATCACTTAACAAACCTACTCAATGCAAATCAAAGAATCTTCAAAAGTCTATGACGCCATCATCGTCGGCTCGGGGGCCGGGGGCGGTATGGCAGCCAAAATATTAGCCGAAGCTGGTCAGAACATCGCTATTGTGGAAGCCGGCCCTTTCTTTGACCCTACCGACCCTGCCCAAATGACCCAACTCAAATGGCCCTATGAATCACCCCGCCGGGGCGCCAGTACTACCCGCTCCTTCGGTGATTTTGATGCCGCCTACGGAGGCTGGGAAATTGACGGAGAACCTTACACCCGCGTCGAGGGCACCGAATTTGACTGGTTCCGCGCACATATGCTCGGTGGCAGAACCAATCACTGGGGTAGAATTTCATTGAGATTTGGCCCGGATGACTTCATGCGGCATGACCTGGATGGCCTGAGCGACAACTGGCCGATCAGCTATGATGACGTTAAGCCTTATTACGACAAAGTAGACAAACTCATTGGCGTCTTCGGAAGTAAAGAAAATATGCGGAATGAACCTGATGGCTTCTTTCTACCCGCCCCCAAACCCCGATTGCACGAACTGTATTACATCAAAGCAGCTAGAAAAGCGGGCGTCACCGTACTCCCTGCCAGAAAATCAATGCTCACCAAGCGCATTAACAAGGAAAGAGGCGTTTGTTTTTATTGTGGTCAGTGCAGTAGGGCATGCTCAGTAAAGGCTGACTTCTCTTCCGGCACCTCACTCGTTTTTCCAGCACAGAATACGGGAAACGTAGACCTTTTTGTAAATTCAGTAGTAAGAGAAGTTACTACTAATGATGAAGGCCTGGCTACCGGCGTCTCCTATATCAACAAAGAAGACCGGCAGGAATACCAGCTCAAGGGCAAAACAGTAGTACTGGCCGCATCGGCCTGTAGTTCCGCCCGCATTTTAATGAATTCTAAGAGCAAACAGCATCCCAACGGTTTGGGTAACGGCTCCGATGTTGTAGGTAAGTACCTGCATGACTCCACCGGAAGCAGCCGAAGTGCCTTCGTGCCGGAACTTATGGACCGTAAAAGGTACAATGAAGATGGCGTAAGCGGCATGCACATTTATAGTCCCTGGTGGCTGGACAACAAAAAACTGGATTTCGCCCGGGGCTACCACATTGAAATAGGCGGTGGCATGGGCATGCCTTCCTACGGATTTGGTTTCGGCGCCTCAGAAATGAACAAATTCATCGGGGAGCAGACGGGTGGCTACGGCGATAAGTTGCGCGAAGATGTGAAGCGCTTTTATGGTGCTTTTATCGGTGTATCTGGCCGGGGTGAGTGCATTGCCCGTAAAGATAACTACTGCGAGATTGATCCCAATGTAGTAGATGAGTGGGGCATACCCGTACTTCGTTTCAACTATACCTGGTCAGACCATGAACGCTTGCAAGCTAAACATATGCACCAGACCTTTGAAGAGATTTTTCACAACATGGGCGCCACGGTAATGGGTGATACACCCGGCAAAGACAAAGACTATGGCCTCCATGCCCCTGGTAGGATCATCCACGAAGTAGGCACTACCCGCATGGGCGATGACCCCAAAACATCGGTAGTCAACAAGCACCAACAACTGCATGAGGCAAAAAATGTGTTCGTCGTAGATGGTGGCCCTTTTGTATCCCAGGCGGACAAAAACCCTACCTGGACGATACTCGCTTTGTCATGGAAGACTTCCGACTATATTTTAGAACAACTCCAAAAGAGAAATATATAATCCTACATCATTATGGACAGAAGAGAATCAATGAAATCAATGTTGTTAGGCTCCTTGGCAGGGGGCTTAATCCTTAATAGCTGCGGCCCTGAAGAAACCACGCCGGTCAACGATATTCCTGCTGCTAACGATAGTGCTTACGGACGTACGGATGAAGAAAAAGCCCACGACCAAAAGATTCACGATGCTGACTTTTATACCGAAGCAGAGCTGGGTACCATCGCTACGCTTTGCGATCTGATTTTACCGGCCAGTGGTGACTTTGGCTCAGCCACGGATGCGGGCGTTCCTGAGTTCATCGCTTTTATCACCAAAGACATTAGCACCTATCAAACCCCCATTCGCGGTGGGCTGATGTGGCTGAACAATCGTGCCAACCGAAAGTTTAATGCCGTATTTGATCAATGTACTGAAGCCCAGCAAAAGCAACTACTGGACGAAATTGCTTACCCCGATAAGGCTTCCCCGGAAGTAGCGCCAGGGGTAGGTTTCTTCAATACCATGAGAAACCTCACGCTCACCGGCTATTATACTTCCAAAATGGGCATAGAAGACCTGGGCTACCAAGGCAACCGTCCCAACATCTGGAACGGCGTGCCCGACGATGTATTGAAAGATCATGGAATGGCCTACGAAGAAGCCTGGCTGGCCAAGTGCGTCAACCAGGAAACCCGCGAAGAGATCGCCCAGTGGGACGATGAAGGCAACCTGATTACGTAATGACTGAATGATGATTGAGTAATGAGGAATGAAGATACCCTACACATAATCACCCTTCATTAGTCATTGCTCATCCATCATTATTCATTCCTCAAGGAGTCTACCGGATTGGCCAGGGCTGTTTTGAGGGATTGGAGGTTCATGCTAAACATGAAATCAAGAAAGCTGCTTGGCCTTTTCTTTCGTCTTTTTCATCCATTCTACGGTGTCTTCCAGTATCATATATAGACAGGGAACAAGCAGGAGTATGATGCTGGTCGCAAAAATAATCCCGAAGCCCAATGATATGGCCATAGGAATAAGGTTTCTCGCCTGTCGGGAGGTTTCCAGAATGATGGGTGTAAGTCCTCCGAAAGTGGTGAGTGTGGTCATGATAATGGGGCGAAAACGCCTGATACCAGCATCGTGGATAGCATCAAAAACCGCTTGCTCCTTGCGCTTCTTGTTGGCATAGTCTACCATGATCAGTGAATCGTTGACCACCACCCCGGACAAGGCAATAACGCCCATCAGGCTTACCAAGGACAAGTCGTAACCTAACAAAATATGACCAATCACCGCACCCACGATACCAAAAGGAATAGCGATCATGACGATCAGGGGCTGTACGTAGTTATTAAAAGCAATAGCCAGGAGGGCATAGATCGCCATCATGGCGAATGCAAATCCTCCCCACAGAGTTTGGGTAGACTCCCGCATGTCTGCCTGACTGCCCTCAAAACTCCAGGTGATGCCGGGAAAGTCTGACCTTAGTTGAGGAAGGACCTCTTCGTTCAATGATTCCAGCACCTGGGTAACTGCGCTGGCAGGTTCGGTGTCCATACCTACGCTTACCACACGACGTCCGTTTCGCCGGTTGATGGAGGTAAATGCTTCCCGCCGCTCTACGGTCACTACATCCAGCAGTGGGACTTCCGTACTGTCAGGCGTACGGATGAGAAAGTCTTCCAGATTGTAGATATCCCTGCGTTCTGCCAGCGGTAGTTTTACCCTCACTTCTATTTCGTTATTTCCCCGAAGCTGACGCATGGCCAAAGCTCCAAAGAAAGCATCCCGGATTTGCTGGCCCACCTCATTGGAGGTCAACCCCAGGTTACGGCCCTCGGGAAGAAGTTTGAAGTCAAGCTGGGTTTTGCCTTTGTTATAGTTGTCATTGACATCACGGGTGTTGGCAAAAGATTTGACTTGCTCTACAAAAGCCTGGCTGGCTTTTTCCAGCACATTGATGTCGGAGTGGCTGAGATCCACACTGATATCCTGAGCCGCACCACCCGGCCCCCGCTCTGCTTCAAAAGTAATCTGGTCTACGCCCGGAATATCACCAATCTCGTCACGCCACAGTTCAATGACTTCCTGAGCAGACATATCCCTTTGATCGGGCGGTTTCATCACGATTTCTATGTCAATAAAACTCTGACCGCGTACATTGGTTTTCACTCCTTCGGCTACTTCGTAGAGCTTATGCTCGTCAAACATCTGAAGGGTAGACTTGGTAATCCGGTTGGCCACATCCTCCGCCTGCTGAGGCGTAGTACTAACGGGCAGCCTTACGGCCCCTTCAATTTCATCAGCCGCCACTTCAGGCATCATGATCATGCCCATATGGTCACTGTAGCCATAACTTCCTACCACGATCAGGAGCACAATGGCCGAACTGATGGTGATGTATCTGTTTTCCAGGCAAACTCTAAGCAGTGGGCGGTAATATTTGTCAATAAAACGCTCAAAATGTTTGGTAAAAAACTGCTGCCAACGTTCCAGGTAATGGGTGACCTTGAAACGGTTCTTTTTGGAGATATGCGCCAAGTGTGCCGGAAGGATGAAAAGAGCTTCCAATAGGGAAACGGCAAGTACCACGATGACCACGGCGGGCAGAGGCCACCAGAATTTACCGGTAGTTCCGGGAAGAAATAGAAGTGGAAAAAAGGCAATAATAGTGGTAAGCACACTAAAAATCACCGGTTTGGAGATATTGCGTGCGCCTTTGATGGCGGCCTCCATAAAGCCCAAGCCCTGCTGCCGATACTCGAATATGTTTTCCCCAACGACAATCGCATCGTCAACCACAATACCCAACACGACCAGAAAACCAAACATGGAGATCATATTGATGCTCACGCCAATGAGGGGAAGAAATACCATGGCCCCTATGAAAGAAATGGCCATGCCCATCATGACCCAAAACGCCAGTTTATACTCCAGAAAAAGTGTGAGGATAACAAGGACAATTACAATGGCCAACAGTCCATTTTCGGTGAGCAGCCCCAGGCGCTCCCGATAATCTTCAGCCCGGTTGCCCCCAATCCGATACTGGACACCAGGAGGGAGGACACTATCAAACTCGGAGAGGATTTGCTTTACAGCAGTCTCTATCTCCAAAGGGGATTGATCGCCCACCCGGTAAATGGAAACTTCTACGGAAGGTTGCTGGTTGAACTGGGAGTGAAAATTGGCTTCTTCAAAACCATCAGTGATTTCGGCAATGTCGTCCAGCGTGACCGTTGCCCCTGATGCAGTCGTGATGATCTCAATTTTTCCAAACTCTTCTGCAAACTGCTTGCGCTCTTTCATGCGCAGCAAAACCTCGCCGGTATTGGTGGAGACATCACCGGCCGGCACATCCTCGCTAGATTGCCGGACGATGTCGGCAACCTGCCCTAATGTGATGTTGTACTCCCGCAGCCTATG
>JBBSOG010000221.1:0-9614 GCA_038259985.1 Cytophagales bacterium | reverse complement strand
GATTTTTTGAATTAAATGACCTATTCACCTTGGCATTTGGTGGTGTGGCTATATTGCTGATTTTTCTGGGAATTGATTCTTTTGATTACAGATTTTGGCTGGGTTGTGGTATCACTGCGTATGGGTTTTCTTATTTTATACTGCATGATATTTTTATACATAGAAGAATCAAACGGTTAAAAAAACCTTCGGGACGATACCTGGAAGGAATCACCAAAGCACATCGTGATCACCATAAATCAAATAAAAGGGAGGGGGCAGTTTCATTTGGATTGCTTTTAGTATCTCAAAAATATTTCAAACATAAGCAAGCCCAGTAAAAAAATTTTTATACAAAGTCAATCTATAGTGAGTACATATTCCATCAAAGACCTTGAACAACTTTCCGGGATTAAAGCCCATACCCTGAGGATTTGGGAGCAACGATATCATTTCATCATACCCAAACGTACGGAAACAAACATTCGCTACTATGATGACAAAGACCTCAAGTTAGTGTTAAACATTGCCTTGCTTAAGGATAACGGATTTAAAATCTCAAAAATAGCCAGCATGGATGAAGAAGCCATGCTTAAAGAAGTACTGAGGCTTACAGAAAAAACACATCATTACCCTGACCAGATCCATGCGCTTACACTTGCCATGATTGACCTGGATGAAGACCGTTTTGAAAAAATTATTGCTACCAATATCCTAAAATTAGGATTCGAAAGTACTATGCTGAATGTGATGTATCCATTCCTTTCCAAAATTGGTGTTTTGTGGCAAACCGGTTCAATCAATCCTTCCCAGGAGCATTTTATTTCCAATTTGATACGCCAGAAACTCATCGTGGCAATTGACGGGCAGTTTGTGCCTAACGATGATAGTCATGCTAAATATTTGCTGTACCTGCCGGAAGGTGAGTTGCATGAGCTTACCTTACTTTTTCTGTGTTATATCCTTAAAATCAGAAAAAACAAGGTATTTTATTTTGGACAAAACCTTCCCTTTGAAGATTTGAAAGCTATTTATCAAACCCACAAGCCTGATTTTATCCTCACTATAATCACTACCAGCCCATCCGGTAACGATGTGGAGGAGTATATCCATAAACTTTCTACGACTTTCTCTGAAACGCAAATTTTGCTGAGTGGCTATCAGGTAATTGGACAGACTTTCAAAACCCCCAAAAACCTAAATATTTTTACACGGATTGATCATATCATTCAATTTGTAGAAAAAAATAATATTCAAAAACCTTCTGTTCGTTGATCTTTAAGACAGAGAACTGATTTAAATTTTAATAGGAATAAAGCTATCCTTAAACAAGAATTAATTTCTACCGTATACAATAGCAGAAGTTCTCTACTTATTTTTTTAACTTTTAGTACATTTTTTTTATTAAACTTTTTTTCTTACTTTGTTTAAATACAAGTAAAATAATGTTAAACACATAATTTCTCCCAAAATTCAATTACAAATTTTTCGGAACTTAAAGTTTAGTTGCTTTCTAATTAGGGTTCCGTTTTAAGTATTTTTTGTTAAATGTTTATTTGAAATTTTTGCTTTGTTTAATTTTTATTTAACTTTATCTAAACACTTTTTTTTGATACCCGTTTAACTTTTATGTGTATCAACTTAAACAAAACCAAACAAATTTTTTAATCATGACAGCACTTGAATTCAGTTACTCGCTCGACAAAATGTCCAAATCTTTGAAGCCATTTGCGCTTAAGCTTACCAAAGACATGGAAGAAGCCAATGATTTGCTTCAGGAGACTATTCTTAAAGCTTTTACCAATCGTGACAAGTTTACCGATGGTACTAATCTCAAAGCATGGTTGTATACGATTATGAAGAACACCTTCATTACTAATTATCAGAGAATGGTTCGTCGCAATACGTTCATTGATACAACAGACAATTTGCATTACATCAATAGTACCAGCAGTGTCACTGAAAATAATGCGTATTCAAGCTTTGCCATGCGTGACATCAAAGGGGCGATCACCAAACTGGATGATGCTTACAAAACTCCCTTCATGATGCATTACCGTGGATTTAAATATCATGAAATCGCTGATCGTCTAAGCATTCCGATTGGTACCGTCAAAAACAGGATTCACATCGCCAGAAAGGAATTAAAATCTACCTTAAAGAACTACGCTGTGAAGTAGCAAGTCATTGAATGGAAAACAAAAAAAAAGTTGTTGTTATTGGGTCTGGTTTTTCTGGTATCTCCGCAGCTACCAGCTTAGCAGCCAAAGGTTTTGATGTTACTATTCTTGAAAAAAATTCATCACCCGGCGGCAGGGCCCGTACATTCTCTGAAAATGGCTTCACCTTTGATATGGGTCCCAGTTGGTATTGGATGCCCGATGTGTTTGACAATTATTTTGAAAGTTTTGGGTATAAGACAGCCGATTTATATGAGCTAAAAAGGCTTGATCCTTCTTATACTGTTGTTTTTGGTAAAGGTGATTTTTTGGATTTGCCAGCTTCTTTAAACGAGCTGGCAAATTTATTTGAACACCTGGAACAAGGGAGTAGCAAAATGCTAAATAAATTTTTGGAGCAAGCTGCTTACAAATATGAAGTAGGAATTAATAATCTGGTTTATAAACCCAGTCGTTCCTTTACCGAATTTATAAGTCTAAGATTACTTTATGACATCCTGAGGATGGATGTTTTCAAGTCTTTCCATAAGCACATACGCTCTTTTTTTCAACATGAGCGTATCATACGTATTATGGAGTTCCCGATTTTATTGCTGGGTGCTTTGCCTCAGAACACTCCCGCCCTCTATAGCCTGATGAATTATGCAGATATTAAGCTGGGTACTTGGTATCCAGTGGGAGGTATGTACAAAATCATTGAGGGTATGCTGGAAGTAGCCTACGTCAAAGGAGTAAAACTATTACTAAATAGCAATGTGAATAGGCTGGAACTGAATGATGATAAAATAGTCGTGGTTCAAACCGACAAAGAGGTATACCAAGCCGATATTGTGGTGGCTAGCGCAGATTACCATCATGTGGAAACGCAGCTACTGCCCGAGGCATATCGTTCGTATTCAGACGCTTATTGGGACAGTCGTAAAATGGCGCCTTCTTCCCTGTTGTTCTATGTGGGAATCAATAAAAAATTGAAATCGCTGAACCATCATAATTTATTTTTTGATGAGGACTTTGCTCCTCATGCATTAGATATTTATCAAAATTGCCGTTGGCCGGAAAATCCTTTATTTTACTTGTCTGTTACTTCCAAAACGGATACTATGGTTGCTCCTGAAGGTTGCGAAAATCTGTTTTTCCTTATCCCGGTAGCCCCTGATTTGCCGGACAGCGAAGACATTAGGGAAAAATACTATCATCTGGTGATGGACCGATTGGAAAAACTTACCGGCGAAAGTATCAAAGACTCAGTAATCTATAAAAGAACTTATGCCCACAATGACTTTGTTAAGGATTATAACGCGTTCAAAGGTAATGCGTATGGTTTGGCCAATACCTTGATGCAAACCGCTATTCTGAAGCCAAGCTTAAAAAGTAAAAAAGTAAAAAACTTGTATTATACTGGCCAGCTAACCGTACCGGGGCCAGGTGTACCGCCTTCTTTGATTTCCGGCAGGGTGGTCGCTGAAGAAATTGTAAAAGATTTCAGTTGATAAATTATTTACCAAACCTTTCTGCTCACTTTGTATGAACCTTTTTGACTTAACTACATTCAAATGCAGCAAAATCATTACCGAGAACTATAGTACTTCCTTTACCCTGGGTATTAAGACTTTGGACAAACGTTTTCATTATCCAGTCTATGCCATTTATGGGTTTGTAAGATATGCTGATGAAATTGTGGATACTTTTCACGAGCATGATAAGGAAGTATTACTCAGGCGTTTTAAAGAAGAAACTTACCAAGCCATAAAGGAAAAAATAAGCTTGAATCCGGTGATACACGCTTTTCAGCAAGTAGTTAATGCGTATAAAATAGAACAAACGCTTATTGAGGCTTTTCTGAAAAGCATGGAAATGGATCTGCATAAGCAGACCTACAATGATTTTCATTATGAAGAATACATTTATGGTTCTGCTGAGGTGGTTGGGTTAATGTGCCTCCGGGTGTTTTGTGAAGGTTCTGAAGAACAATATGATTCACTAAAAGAACCAGCCCGTCGCTTGGGCTCAGCTTTTCAGAAAGTAAACTTTCTTAGGGATATCAAATCAGATTATGAGGAAAGGGGAAGGGTATATTTTCCGGGAGTAGATTTCTCCGCTTTTTCCTCACAGGCGAAATGCACTATTGAAAAAGATATTCAGGAAGACTTTGATGCTGCTTATCACGGCATACTCAAGCTTCCTTCCGGGGCAAAACTAGGGGTTTATTTAGCCTATATATATTATCTGAGCCTGTTCAAAAAAATAAAAAATTGTTCGGCTGATACCATTTCAGAGCAAAGGATAAGGATTCCGGATAATCAAAAGTTGATATTATTAGCAAGTACTTACTTCCGGGCACGCTTCAATTTTCTGTAATGATTTGCGCGTGCCTTGCGTATTTTTCACAAACCATAATAGGATTATGTTACATCTGAAGGTAGATATTGATAATAATTCCGGGTTTTGCTTTGGAGTCGTCTATGCCATAGAAATGGCTGAGGATATTTTGGATGAACAACATCATCTCTACTGCCTGGGCGATATTGTACATAATGATGAAGAAGTACGCCGATTAGAGAAGAAGGGGCTCAAAATCATTGACCATGAGTCACTTAAGCATCTACATGGCGAAAAGGTGCTCATCCGTGCGCATGGAGAACCACCTTCTACCTATCGCCTTGCCTTAGAAAATAACCTGGAACTGATAGACGCTTCCTGTCCGGTAGTGCTCAAATTGCAAAACCGGATTAAGAATTCTTATGATAAGGAAGAGAGGATTTACATTTATGGCAAGCATGGCCATGCAGAAGTAGAAGGCTTATTAGGACAGACTAATCAAAAAGCCATCGTGTTTCAAGATATCAATGAATTAGATACCAGCCAGTTACCTAGGAGCATTACCTTATATAGCCAAACGACCAAGAGTACCGATAAATTCTACGAGATCACCCGCACACTCCGGGATGCCGGAATTGAAGTTAATGCCAACGACACGATCTGTCGCCAGGTGTCCAACCGGGACAAAGAACTCAGGGATTTCGCAGGCAAGTATGATATTATTTTATTTGTATCGGGCACTAAATCCTCCAATGGCAAAGTGCTTTATGGCGTGTGTAAGGAGCGAAATCCACAAACTTACTTTATCTCCAGTGAAAAGGAAATTGAGTCGCAGTGGTTTTCCCCGAAAAGCTCGGTGGGCATTTGTGGGGCAACCTCTACTCCCATGTGGCTCATGGAAAATGTTAGAAATGAACTTTTAGTCTTGTAAGCAGGTAATTAGTTTGGCAAATTATCTAACCTTTTTTAACTCTCGAACCCTGAACTGCTAAACCCTATTTCCCCTATGCCCTGGTACCGCGAAAAAGGTGTGCTCATTGCGTCAACCATTATTTTTTTATGGTTTGCCAGCTTGTTTTGTCTGCTTCAGTATGTTCATGTAAGCTGGACTAACCCCCTCACCTATCTGTTCATGCTGTTACAAACACATTTATACACCGGCCTGTTTATCACCGCCCACGATGCGATGCATGGCGCAGTGTCCAGGAAAAAGAACGTGAATAACTTTATTGGAACGCTTAGCGCGGGTTTATTTGCTTATAATGCTTACCACAAACTATTCCCTAAACACCACATGCACCATCGCTTTGTTGCTACGAAGGATGACCCGGATTACCATCATGGTAACTTTGTATCCTGGTACATCAAATTTGCGCTGGAATACGTGAGCATCTGGCAGATACTACTCATGGCAGGAACGTACGAACTTCTGCTTTTGGCTTTTCCTAAGCCCAATGTTATCCTCTTTTATATTCTGCCTTCTCTTTTAGCCACTCTCCAATTATTTTATTTCGGCACTTACCTGCCCCATCGTGGTAAAAAGAATAATAAGTATCGTTCGTCAACGCAGCCTAAAAACCATGTCTGGGCTTTTTTGAGCTGTTATTTCTTTGGATACCATTACGAACACCATCATACGCCCGGAGTGCCCTGGTGGCAGCTTTATAAGGAAAAAGAAAGAATGGTCAATAATTAATTTTCTCTTTATCCCTCCTTCTACCACGGTATCTCGGTTGTGCGGCAACCAGTGCTGCTGCCCCGGCAGCTAGAAAAAAGCTTGCCAGTATTGCAGACCAGGTTTGACTCAAAAAGGGTAAAACTTCTTCTCTGCCATTGGGATCAAACAGGTCAAAAATAAGGTAGCCTAGCGCCAATGTTCCAAGGATCAAAAATGCAATTCCTGTGATTTTCATAAGATTAAAAAGTTTGTCTACTTACTTAACAGTATAATCCAAAGAGAGTTTAACCAATATTTTATGAAAATAAAATTACGCCACTTCATATTTCTGGCAAGTTTCCTATTCATTTCAATTTACGCTGTTGCGCAAAACAACGGTCAACTCAGTGGTTTGGTCAAAGATGCTAAAACGGAGGAACCGTTGATCGGGGTTACCATCAAGCTGGAAAATACCGATTTGGGAGGAACTACCGACATCAATGGATATTACCAGATTCAAAGTGTACCGGCAAAAACATATAATGTCACCGCTTCTTATGTAGGCTATCAGTCTTCTACCCGTTATAATGTCATTGTGCGTTCCGGCGGTAATCCCGATCTCAATTTTTCGCTGGAAGAAACCGTAGATGAGTTAAATGAAGTAGTGGTGCAGGCCAGCCCATTTGAAAAACTGACTGAAACCCCTAACTCCATCCAACGGCTATCGCAGGAAGAAATCGCTACCTATCCGGGAGGGAATAATGATATTGCCAAAGTGGTACAATCACTGCCCGGCGTATCCGGTTCAGTAGGCTTCAGAAACGATGTCATCATCCGTGGTGGTGCACCTAATGAAAATGTTTATTATCTGGATGGGGTAGAGATTCCCAATATCAACCACTTTGCTACGCAAGGTAGCGCTGGTGGGCCGGTAGGCTTGCTCAATGTCTCTTTCATAGAAGGAGTTACCCTGAGTACCAGTTCTTTTCCTGCCCAATACGACAATGTACTTTCCGGCGTACTCCAATTTGACCAAAGAAACGGTAATGCCAAAGAACGAAGGGCCAATATCCGCATCAGCGCCAGCGAAGCCGCCCTGACCTTTGAAGGTCCGATGGTGAAACCGGAAGGTGATGAACTAGCCAAGACAACTTTCATTACTTCTGTCCGAAGGTCCTATCTTCAATTTCTTTTTAAAGTTATAGACTTACCCTTCTTGCCTGACTATTGGGATTATCAGTATAAAATCAACCATAAGCTGGATGACAGAAACGAGTTGAACCTGATCGGTGTCGGCTCCATAGATAACTTCGCCATCAACCCACCAGACGATTATAGCCTGGAGCAACAAGCTACCCTAGACCAGGTGCCGGTCATCAAGCAGTGGACCAGTACCATAGGCGTAAGTTGGAGGCATCGCCTGAAGAACGGAAAAGGCTTTTTCCGCACTACACTGAGCGGCAATATCCTGAATAATGAATTTACCCAATACAAAGACAATGTGAACCAGGAAGGCATTATCTTCAGCAACGAGTCCGTGGAAGATGAAAACAAGCTGAGGTTTGAAATGACCAATTTCGTGGGTGACTGGACTATTTCCAGTGGTGCCCTGGCACAATACTCCCGCTATACCAACAGCACCGATGATGTAGTTAACAATATTCAGTACAAAACAAATACTGCCTTTTACCGCTTCGGTGTATTCGGACAACTTTCCCGCTCTTTTTTTGGGGAAAGATTGACTCCTTCTTTTGGCATTAGGGCAGATGGAAATACCTTTCTGGATGATGGCATGAATATGTTCAACACCATTTCCCCCCGCTTATCGCTGGCCTATGTAGTTGCTCCCCGCTGGACAGCGAATGCTTCAGTAGGACGCTATTTTAAAATTCCCCCTTACACTGTATTGGGCAACAAAGACAATCAGAATAACTACACTAACCAGGACAGTAAATACATACAAAGCGATCATCTGGTCGGCGGACTGGAGTTTTTACCTCGGAGATCTACCCGGCTTACGTTGGAAGGCTTCTATAAGAAGTACGACAACTATCCGGTTTCCATCCGGGATGGGGTATCACTGGCCAACTTGGGCGGCAGCTTTGAAGTGTTGGGCAACGAAGACATTGCCAGCGTTGGCTTAGGCCGAAGTTATGGACTGGAGTTCTTGCTGCAACAAAAGCTGAGCAATAATTTTTATGGCATCCTGGCCTATACTCTCTACTGGAGCGAGTTTACCGGCTTAGATCAGGAGACTTATTTGCCCTCAGTCTGGGACAACCGTCATCTGCTCACTTTTACCGGGGGATACAAATTGCCTAACAATTGGGAGATTGGATTAAGGGTGCGCTACCTGGGACCTACCCCCTACCCGCCAGTTGATTTAGAAAGTTCTTTGGACACCTACCCTACTTTTGTATATGATTATGATGAACTCGGCGATGTACGATTGGGTGTCTACAACCAGGCGGATATCCGGGTAGACAAGAAGTGGAACTTTAGCGGCTGGACTTTTAACGTTTTTCTGGAAGTCACCAATGTGCTGGGAAGCAACTTACCCAATCCACCTACTTATACTTTGGATAGATCGGATGAAGGGCAGATTATTGAACCAAAAGCGCTGATTGAAGTTCCTGATACTGATAACAGTGCTGCCCTTCCCACCATTGGTATCATTATAGATTTTTAGGAAGTAAACTATTTTTTTATGCATGCTATCGTTATCAATCGTTACGGAAGCCCGGAGGTACTGAAATATACTACCCTGGATATGCCCAAACCAAAAAAGGGAGAGGTTTTGGTCAAAGTAAAAGCATCCTCCATCAATCCCATTGATTTCAAGGTCAGACAGGGGGCTTTGAAACTTGTTATGCGAAAGAAATTTCCCATCACCTTAGGACATGACATAGCAGGAGAAATACAGGAAGTGGGCATAGACAGCAACAAATTTAAAGTCGGGGACAAAGTGTATGGCATGAATCCCTTTCCCGGCATGGGCGCTTATGCCGAGTATGTGGCAGTTTCAGGCAAGTACCTAGCCCTAGCCCCTAGTTCAATAGACGAAAACAAAGCAGCCGCCGTGCCCCTGGCAGCCATTACGGCCCTTCAGTCTTTAAGGGATAAAGGAGGCCTGAAGAAAGGACAAAAAGTGCTGATCAACGGTGCATCGGGTGGTGTAGGCACTTTCGCCGTGCAGATTGCCAAAGCAATGGGGGCTACGGTGTACGGTGTGTGCAGTACATCCAATGTAGAGACAGTCCGTGAACTAGGCGCTGATCAGGTAATTGATTATAAGCAGCAAAACTTTGAAAAGCTGCTGGAGCAATTTGATATCGTTTTTGACGCAGTAGGCAAAAGTAGTTTTCTAAAATGCCGCTCCATCCTCACGTCCAAAGGGGTATACGTTTCCACTGCCCCACGCCCTGATAACTTCCTCTGGAGTGGCCTGAGCGTCTTCATGCCTCGCAAAGTTAAACTGG
>JBBSOG010000220.1:0-9619 GCA_038259985.1 Cytophagales bacterium | reverse complement strand
TGGCAGGATTTGTTTGGCAAAAAAGGACTGTATGGGATAAAAAAGAAGAGTAAAAAGCCAGAACAGGGCTATACCATGAACCTGGAATTGCTCTCACCTGGCGGAGAGCCACGCCTGAACACCCCGGTAACTGTCGGTATCTCAGGAACAAGCACCCGGCGCCTACCCATGAAATCGCTGAATGTGGACTTCGGTCAAGCTATCCACGGACAGGATTTGTTTGATATGCCCGAAGACAGAAGCATGCATTCGTTGAAGATTAGAAGTGCTGGCAACGATTTTTTGCTGTCTTATATGAGGGATGTAGTGGTCAGCAAACTTGCCCAGCATACCCATGTAATGGCGCTAAACTATCAGCCGGTAATCGTTTTTATCAACGGGGAATATTGGGGAATACAATATTTGCGGGAGCATATCAACAAAAAGGAGATGAGGCTATCCTTTCCTGGACTTGACAGGGATGAGATTGTATTGGGTGAATTGCACGAAAATCAAACACTTTCGATAAGCAATGGCTTTGACTATAAGATAGGCCAATTGATGGATTTTGTAGAGCAGAAGAACCTAAATGTGCCTTCCAATTACGAAGAACTTACTCACTTATTAAACCTGGACAACTTCATAGACTATCTGGTTATACAAACCTTTATCAGTAATACTGACTGGCCACATAACAACGTGAAATGCGTATTCCTGAAAGATCAGCTGCACTTCATCCTTTACGATACCGACTTTGCTTTTGCTTATACTGATTATTATTGGGAACATACAGACGATGTGTTCAGTATGCCCCTCCGCTACAAACAAATAGACGCCTTACACCATAATTATTTTGATTCTTTGGACCATTACCTTCCCAGCCATGTAGGAAGGCTCTACCGAAGGCTGATGTCCTACGATTTTTTCAAGCAAAAATTTATCAACAGATATCGAGAATTGCTGGCCACTGACTTTTCGCAAGAACGGGTAGAAAAGACAGTGGCCGATATCCGGGAGCAGATTGCCCCGGCGATGCCCGATCATATTGCGCGTTGGGGATACCCCCGCTCATTGGAGGAGTGGGCATGGCATACCCAACAAATCAGTGCCTTTTGTGCTCAAAGACGCGACATTGTAAAGAGGCAATTGCTTGATTATTAAAAGTAACGAGCTACCGTGAGCATTTTAATCAGCATAGCTTATGAAGTATAATGAGCCATTCTATGGTAGCCCCGATAGAATTGCCTTCCTGTCCGTTAGCCGTTCATAAGTTGCAGCATGGTAAAGATTTCTCTCTCCGCTGCGCTCCGTCCGAAATGACATTAACGGCGCCTAAAAATGACTAAAATTAATTCAAGTTAAAGCGGTTGGGTTCATCTACTTCAAAATCACCCTCCTGACAACCGACTCATCGTTGTGCTTTATCCTAAGTAAATAAGTATCCGGTGGAAAATTGTCTGATGGAATCATGACTTCATGCGCACCCGAAGTGTCGTAATGGTAATCCACCTCATGCAGTAAGTTTCCCTCTTTATCCAGCAACTCAAAGGCAACCGAAGCAGCTTCTGCCAAAGTGAAATTCACCTTGATCTCATCATTGCCGGGATTGGGGAAAACTTTGAGTTGATCTTCAAAAGCATGCTTGTCAGTTTCTTCCTCAGGCTTCATAGGCAAAACCAAGACTGAGGGAGAAGTAGGCGAAAGATAGCAGTCGGAGCAGGCAGGCAACACATATCTTGAGTATCCATTCTTTTGATATTGCAGAAATATTTTTTCTTCTGGCTGCTTTAGCGTAAAAACATACTCACCATCCTGGTCAGAAACAGCTAATACCTGCTTACTTTTAAGGTCAGTGATTTCCACACCTTCCAAAGGCGCTCCGGTTTTTTCATCCACTACTTTACCCTGTATTCTGCTTTCAATGTCACTGGGATCATAAGTCTTGGAAGTATTAATGATGACAAGCCTATTAAATTGCTTCAACAGGGCTGGACTCATTGAGGGTACCATAGATGGGTCAATAGCACCGCCCTTTATAGAAATATTATATGGGGTATTAATGGGATATTTTTCGTCCAGTTCCTTAAAAGATTTGATGTCATTTCTCACGATATCATCTATGATAAAAAGGATGCTGTCTGCATTGTCCTGGGCCTTTCCGGTAGCAGCATCTGATGATAGGAGCTTGGTATCCAGTTTTCCTGCGCCGGTGACGGTTAGCTGCTTGTTTTGATAACCAATAGCACTAAATGAAAGATTTTTCGCGTCCTCAGTCAATTTAATCTGGTACTGGCCTTCCATATCGGTCACCGTACCGGTGGTAGTGCCACTGATCAGCACGTTTACCCCAGGGATTCCCTGCCCGGTTTCGGCGTCTACGACTTGACCTTGGATGAGTGGGTTGCTTCGCGTGTCCGCCTTCTTATTGACCTGGGGCAGCTTTTTCATGACTATTTCCCAGTTTTCTGCCTTGTCCCCCGTCAAGTAGCGTATGGGTACTAAATGATCCGGATATCCTTCTTTGGCGTGAACTAAAACTTTAAAATCAGCGGGCACGGCAAATTGGTATTCACCATTTTGGTTGGTGTAAGTATAAATGCCTTCTATTCTTGCCCCATCTTTCATAGAGTAGACTTCTACGCCGGCAAGAGGCTCATTCGTAGTTGCATCTAAGACTCTTCCTTTCGCAATTTTTTTCTCTAATAATTCTTCTTTTGCAGGCAACGGGGACATTTCTATTTCTAGAATCTTGCTGTTTTTTATAGTTTCCGTCTTGATTTCATAGCCAACAAAGGCAAAAACCAGTTCGCCATTTCCGTTGGGTACTTCAATTTGATAGCTACCTTCCAGGTTTGATACTGTTCCGATAGTAGTGCCTTTCACCAGAATATTGGTTCCGGGCAAAGGCTTACCCGTTTTTTGGTCAGTAACCCGTCCACGGACAATTGTTTTCTGGCTTTCTTTTTTAGCAGCTTCAGCCACTTCTTTAGAAACTGCTTTGATTTCTACCAAATAGCCGTCGGGTACATCCTGCGTTTCAAAACTTGCGCCGT
The DNA here is from genome assembly GCA_038259985.1 of Cytophagales bacterium. GTDB lineage: Bacteria > Bacteroidota > Bacteroidia > Cytophagales > Cyclobacteriaceae > Catalinimonas. Next base: position 6,587 of record JBBSOG010000220.1, on the reverse strand, counting down.
CTATTAGCCTTCTATCAATAGTGCGCGGGTCAGTCACTACGCCATCCAGCGTGAAGAGCACCTCAGGATCACGAATGGAATAGTAAGTGTTAGGTTCGTCTTGAGAAGCAGGCACATCAGATTTGAACCTGACTGTATTGGTTTTTGGGTCAATTAAAATCTTTTCTTCTATCACATCATAAATGGAAGAGTCACTAAGGCTTATCCTTTCATCAATGGCTTTCCGATCTTTTTCCAACATCTCCGGGAGCATATGTTTGCTCATGCGTTTCTTTAGTTTTTCTGCTCTTTGCAATACATGAGGAACGTGGGTATACAGGCCGAGATGTTCACGACCTTCTACCGGCACAGAAGTTGGCTTGCCTGACACAGAAGGAGTGTAAAAAAGTAAAGTGTCATCTTTAGCCACGGAAGCAAACAAAAACCTTCCTTGAGCATCGGTGGAAGTTTGCTGTCCACTGCTCTTTACTTCCACCATTACTCCAATAGCAGGAAGTAGCCTATCATTTTCTTTGGTATGCACCTGGCCCCCTACTTTGATATGACTGCTTTCGCTTATCGCGGTGGGAATTTGGGTAGAAGCGCTTACAACCGAGCTATAAGGTCTTGTACTCAGTTTCTCTAAGGAAGTCGGAAGAGGCTCATGGTATACCTCATACCTGCTGATGTCCGACATAAGAATTTGCTCAGGATCATCCACTATTTCGCCATCCAGCAAGAAAAGCGCTGACTTATCAAAATATTCCCGCACATTGATCGGATCATCACCACTTTTTGCTTGGCCGATGATGTAGTTTTTGTCGTTCATGGAAGAATAAGCCAGCATCTCCGGTAGGGTTTTGTCATCAAAAATACGATAACGATAGTCTACATAATCCGGCGTGCGGAGGGAATCATAGGAGGAAATTGTAGTCTCTTGATTTAAAGGACCCGTTTGCGCTTCAAGCTGACTTTTCAGTGTAAAAGCAAAGAGCAGGAAGCCAAGCAGGCAGAAACTGAGCAGAAAAGGTAGTGGCTGAACGCCTTTCTTTTTTTGGTTAGGGGCTACAATTCTTTTTATCCTTTCGGCGAAGCCGGAGCGTCCACGCCCCCTACCTTTTGCAGAAAGCCCAACGGTGGATAAAGTAGTACTGAGCGTGGCCACCTGTAGCAGCGCCTGGGCATAAATCTGCGGCCGTCCGGTTATTTTGAGGGTAATCAAATCGCAGGCATGTTCCCTTTCCTGTTCCAGCACCGAGGCAATGTACCAGTAAGCCGGATGATAAAAAAGAATGACTTCCGCCACAGATTGCAATAGGTTCCACAGATAGTCATGGCGACGGATGTGCGCCAACTCGTGTACCAAAATACTCTCTACCTGATCAGCGGGCATCGCCATAAGCATACTGGCGGGAAACAACACCATCGGCCTCAGCCAGCCCAAAGTAAGGGGACTGTCTAAGTCAGGGTTCAGGCTGATCTCTACATGCCGGTGAATGTTCAAAACCTTTTGTAAGGCAGAAATTTTAGCCTGCCAAAGTTCGGGTAAGGGCTGACGCTCTTTCTTCAATTGATGAATTTGCCAAAGCCCCAGGCTCAGGCGAAAGCTGAACAAAAGACTTCCTACTAACCATGCAATGGCCAACAGCCGGGCGCTCTCTGTTAATTGATAAAAGATAGTGTAGACTTCACCTTTTATCTGCTCCCAAACAGTGGTTTTACCACTGACTTCCAAGTCAGTCAGTGGGATAGTCTCGCTGTTAAAACTTTGAGCAACAGGGGCTAGAGGTTTCAGGCTATCCCATTCGTAATAGAAAGTTGCCCCAAAAGCAAGGAGCAAGAGCATTAACGTAGCAAAGGCAAAAACGAAGCGAAGATTTGCTTTTTCGTAGCGAATGAAGCGGAGCAAAGCCCAGAGCAAAAGCATGAGCAGAAACCCTTGCCAAAGGGAATGCAGGAGGGTAACACCGAGCGCCTCAAAAACGCGCTGAAACTGGGGAGGGGAGTAGTTTAAAAAATTCATGGCGCATCACTTTTATTCATGTCATCTAAAAACTTTTTGATTTCTTCTATTTCTTCTGGCGAAGGATTCTTTCTCCCCAATGCCCGCATCACCAGCTGGCTGGTAGAACCTTTAAAGACACGGTTGACAAACTGATCCAGCAAATGGTTATTGACCTGGGTTTCCTGTACCTCTGCTTGATAAATATGGGAGCGTCCTTTAGCCCCTTCGGTCGTCCGGCTCAGCAGTCCCTTTTCGTGCATGATCTGCATAAACTTGAGCGTGGTGGTATAGCCGGTAGGCTTGTCCTCGCTTAGCAGTTCGTTAACCTCCCTCACAGTACTTGGCCCTTTGCTCCAGAGTACCTGTAAAATGGTGAGTTCGTTTTCCGAGGGTTTAATACTATTTTTCTTGCCCATAGCTTATTACGAATTTGTTCGTAATACAATGGTAAGAAATCCTGGGAAAGGATTCAAGAGTATTACGAAATATTTCGTAATAGAATTTTACATAAACTTTTTAGAAGTGGTATAGAGGAAGAAGAGAACGCATAAATAAAGAACTACGCTGGAAGGGTTACAACCTTCCTTTAGTGAGGAGAAAACAAGAATAGTATCTATGATTACACCCTGAAAAATGAAAATTGGATTTTCGTTTTTTAGGGTAATGAAGCAAACTTTATTTAATACAAAAGTGATATAATCAAACCTGAAATATGAAATTTATAAAAAGATAGCAGAAAAGGGATATTTCATCTAATGAACTCAATAAACAATACATGAATTCGCAAAAAAAGGAGGAATTTTATTCGATAGATTTCCTCAGCAAAACTGAATGTCTATCTTTGCGGCTCAATTTGAAGGCAGTTAATTTCTGTCAATTCTTATTTTTCTAACTGAAATTAAAAATCAAATTTTATCTATGTCATTAGTAGGAAAAAAAGCACCATTGATCAATGCACCAGCAGTAGTGAATGGCGAGGAAATCGTAGAAAACTTCTCGCTTGATCAGTATATCGGCAACAAGTATGTTGCATTTTTCTTCTACCCTAAAGATTTTACCTTCGTTTGCCCTACCGAAATTCTGGCTTTCCAGGAGAAACTGGTAGAATTTGAGAAGCGTGATGTAGCCGTAGTAGGTTGCTCTTGCGATACCGAAGAAACATATCTAGCGTGGATGATGGTCCCCCAGGAGCAAGGCGGTATTGAGGGTGTGACTTACCCGGTTGTAGCGGATTCGGCCAAAGTAGTCGCCAGAAAGTTTGGCGTACTGGCCGGTGAATACGATTACGAAGGTGAGTTGATCTTCGAAGGATTGCCGGTAGCGTATCCGTGGTACCTTCCTGATTGATAAAGCAGGAACCGTAAGGCACGAAACCATCAATGACCTTCCCCTGGGAAGAAACATTGACGAAACCCTTCGTTTGGTAGATGCACTGCAATATGTAGAAAAGCACGGTGAAGTTTGCCCCGCCAATTGGGAAGAAGGTAAAGACGCGATGAAAGCCACCAGAGAAGGAGTTTCAGAATATCTTTCTAAGAAATAAATAAGGAGTATAAATTCTTGAACTGGAAAAGCTCTTCCGCTCAGGAAGGGCTTTTTTTGTGGAAAAGTAAAACAGTAAAACGCTAAATTCGTTTATTTCATCTTTAAAGAAGCACTTGCATACAACACGTATAAGAGTAACCTTCCGCAGTGGACTGCCGCAGTGGACTGCCGTAGTGGAACTGTCGCACAACGCTGAGTTTGTTAGATTCTTAGGTTCCTTACAGGTAAGCCCTAGAGGGGTGTGGTGTGTAGTAAAATTGTCATGCAGCATAGCTAAAAATTAATCCGGACCAAAAAGTAAAAATATTGTTCATATACAGAATCGTGACATTTTTGATCAGGATAGCTTTATGGTTGAGCTATCCCTTCTCAGCGAGTAATAGAAAGTTTTTAAAAGGAAGAAAAGGGGTTTTTCGGAAACTCAAAGCATTTAGCCAAGCCCGAAATCTACGTCAGCCGGTGTACTGGTTTCACTGCGCCTCACTGGGGGAGTTTGAGCAGGGCCGTCCGCTGATGGAGGCCATGAAAGAAGATAATCCCAAGCTCCAAATCGTACTCACCTTTTTTTCGCCTTCGGGCTACGAAGTGCGGAAAGACTACGATCTGGCAGATCTTGTATGCTACCTTCCCATAGATGGCAAGCGTAATGCTGAGCGATTTTTGGACTATATAAAACCGAAAGCAGCGGTTTTTATCAAATATGAATTCTGGTATGGCTATTTGAGCATACTGAAGCAAAGAGATATCCCTTCGATTTCAGTATCTACTTTACTGCGCGATAATACAGCACCTTTCCGTTGGTATGGAGGCTTTTACAGAGACATGCTCCGCAAGGTGAGCTACTTTTTTCCCCAGGATCAAAATACAGTAGATTTATTAGAGAAAATCGGAATAGAAAAAGTATCCTTAGCGGGAGATACCCGCTTTGACAGAGTAGCGGATATTTGTAGCCATGCGCCTAAAAATGAGTTGGTAGCCACGTTTAAAAATGGTAGCCAAATTATGGTGATTGGTAGTAGTTGGCCAGCAGATATGGAAGTGCTGATTCCTTTTATGAAAGAAGTAGTGGATGACATCAAATTTATTATTGCTCCGCATAACATTGAAGAAGAAGCATTGCAAAGGATTGAAAAAGAACTACCTTATAAGACAGTGCGCTATTCAAAGATCAAAAAAGAAACCATTACTAATTACAGAGTACTGATCGTTGATAATGTAGGCATCCTTACCTCACTTTACCGCTATGGCGAGTATGCTTATGTAGGCGGGGCTTTTGGCAAAAGCCTACATAATGTCCTGGAACCGGCCACTTTTGGCATGCCCATCTTTTTTGGTGACCAAAGTTATAATCACGTGAATGAAGCCAATGCCTTGCTCAAAAGAGGGGTAGCTTTTACAGTAGGGGATTTCAAAGAACTAAGGCTTAAGTTCAAACGTTTTTTTAACGATGAAGCTGAGAGACAAAAAGTGGCCGATGATTGTCGGGCATACGTACAGGAAAATACCGGGGCTACTAAAATGATTATGGATTTTATCGCTCAACGCAAATAGGCGTATGGAAGGCAAGGTAACCAAATCGACCGGATCATGGTATAGCGTGTTAGCTGAAGACGGAGCGGTTTACCCTTGTCGTTTGCGGGGAAAATTCAAAATTCAGGGGTTGAAAGTAACTAATCCCGTGGCGGTAGGGGATGAAGTAGTGATAGCTATGGAGGCGGGGGAAGAAGGGACAGCGGTGATCACAGATATTAAGCCGAGAGAAAACTACATCATCCGCAAATCTACCCACAAAAAGCATCACGGACACTTAATCGCTACAAATATTGATCAGGCAGTGTTGGTGGCTACTTTGGTTTTGCCTCGCACATCGCTAGGCTTTATGGACCGTTTTTTAGTTTCTGCCGATTCCTTCCGTATTCCCCCCCTAATCATTTTTAATAAAAAAGACCTGCTCAGTCAAGAGCAATTGCAGCAACAACAGGAACTGATACATATGTACCAATCCATCGGTTATGCTTGTATGGAAATTTCAGCCTTTGACAAGCAAGATGTAAATAAAGTGAAAGATGCACTTTTGCATAAAACCAGTCTTTTTTCCGGGCATTCGGGCGTTGGCAAATCTACTTTGCTCAATCGGATAGATCCTTCCCTAGAGCAGAAAACCGCGGAAGTGTCCAGCTTTGCTAACAAAGGGGTGCATACCACTACTTATGCTGAGATGTTCAGTATCGATAAAAATTCTTTTGTAATTGATACGCCCGGCATCAAGGAACTGGGCCTGATAGATATCAACGAAGGGGAGCTAAGCCACTTTTTCCCGGAAATGCGCGAGATGTTAGGCGAATGTAAATTCCATGATTGTACCCATACCCACGAGCCAGGCTGCGCCGTGGTGGATGCCGTAGAAAAGGGAAAAATTGCTCTAAGCCGTTACTACAGCTACCTCAGCATGTTGGAAAATGAAGATACACATCGTTAATCACTTTAAACGATCAACTCCCTGAACACCCTTCAAAATATCCGTATCAAGCGGAGTATCTTGTGCGCTGTGTAATACGGAGACATCACCGGTAGTTTCAAATACGACAGCCTTTACCTGATTGTAGTTGAGCACGTTCGCTTCACGAAGTTTGGAGCGCAAGTCATCTTCACTTAGTTGGGCTTTCCGCAAATTATCGTGCAATATCTTGGGGCCATCCATCAGTAATAAGGGTTGGTTGTCTATAACATCACTAAACCAACTGATCTTCTGCCGAAGCACCGCCACCAAAAGTTGTAAACCATACAAACTCAATAAAGCTACGCCTCCCTGTACTACGCTGGGGCTTTTATTGATAATTGTAGATGATAACAAAGTACCAACCGCAATGGTCATGGCAAAATCAAAGCTGGACATTTTGGAGAAACTGCGTAGCCCAAACAAACGCGTGTATAAAATGACTAGCGTGTATACCAATACCGCAGAAACAATTGTAGGAAGAAGTACATCAAAAGAAGAAAAAATCCACTCTTTCATAGAAGCAATAGGTTAAAAAGTAAAGAAAAATAAAGAAGGGTA
>JBBSOG010000219.1:0-9641 GCA_038259985.1 Cytophagales bacterium | reverse complement strand
TCAGGTCAATATCAAAATTACCTTTCATCGTCAGGCTGTCCATAGGAAACATGGTATTTAGTTCGCCCAGATTTAATTTAGCTTTGGCTACCGCTTCAATGTAAGGCTTGTCCAAACCGCGCATCAAAAATTTAGCGTCAATAGGATTGCTGCCCATCTGTGCGTGGAAAGTTTCCAGGTTCACCACAGTGTTATCCAAATTGCCATCCGCACCGGTTTCTACCAACAAATCAATATCAATATTATTAACTGAAGTGGGCAGGTCAGGATATTGGAAGATAGCGTTTTGTGTGCCGATTTCTAACTTGAAGGCAGGCAAAGAATTTTCGTTGTAAATCCCTTTGATGAAGCCATTAAAGTTAACTGTTCCATCGGCAGTCAGGCCGTTAAAATCCTGCTGATATACACCGGGAACCAGTGAAAACAGGCTTTTAAAAGTATTGTCTTTGGCGGCGTAGGTAATATCCATCTCCATATTGTCGCCGGGCATCGCAAAGAAGCCGTCGAAACCCATCTTAAAGTTGTTGACTGCTACCGTATTATCCCGGAAGGTAAATTTCATGTTCGCCAAATCCATCAGCATGGTTACATCGGCAGTAAGCTCTTTGTTGGTCATATATTCTACGCCATCATAATTGACTGAGAAATTTTGGATTTCAGTCAAGGTTTTCATGTCAAACTGATCCAGCGTGAAATCTCCGCTACCGGAATGGTTTACGTTCTGAAGTGCCATCAACATAGGCAGAGAGAGATCTTCGTAAATGATATTGGCATTGGTCAGTTCCCAATGGTCAATACCAATAGAAAAATCAGAAGAGGCCGTATCGGCAGGTACTACCACGGTATCTTCGCTGGCTACCGCAATGTCGTAATTGGCCCGGCCGTCGGGCAGTACCCTTACATAGATGTTCGCACGGTCCAGGTTGACTTCACTTAGGCGGGGTTGATCATCAAAAATCAGGCTTTTCAAGTTAACCACCAGTTCAAAATTACCAACAGAAACTAAAGTATCCCCTTCAAAAGGGGCATTGTTTACCACCCCAAAGTCCTCCATAGCGACTGTAACATTGGGGAAGTTTCTGAGTACAGATAGGCTAAAAGCATCAATGTCATAATAAACCTTAGCATTCAGGTTTTCGGCCATAGCCTTGTCCACCGCCTTTTGGATGTCGTCTTTGAATATGATGGGAAGAATAATGGCCGCCAAAAGCACGATAGCTACCAAACTAGCCAGTATAATGAATAATTTCTTCATGGTTTTTAGTATTAAAATATGGCTTGAAGTTATAAAGTTGGTTCCTCAAGCTTTGAGAATAAGCCGTACATACGTCACTATGTAAGAATCGCTCTACAATCCGACTGAACCGCTATAACAAAAATCAAACGAAAAAGATTAGTAAAAAAATATGTGCTAAATATATGGCTTAAGGAGTGTGGTAGATTGATGTTGAAATAGCTGTGGAAGTCATAAGAAAAGCCCTGTACGCAGACAGGGCTTAGAAAAGATATTTACGTTGTACTAATTCTAATTCAATAGTTATGGTAAAGGCAAAACTGTACCTTATTTCCAGGGTACAAATTCAGAAGGATAGTAGTTGACATCCATTGCTTCAAAACGTTCTTTTTGTGCAGCTAATCTTTCTTTGTATTCCTCCCAGTTTCTATTCTCAGCAGGTGACCAGCCGATCTCGGCATAACCTAGTAAGCGGGGAAATACCATATATTCCAGCTCATCCAGATTGGTAATGGTTTCTGTCCACAGGGGAGCCTCTATACCGATAATATTTTCCCGGTCAACACCCTCAACAAGTTCGGTTGGGTTCCAGATATAAGCACTGTCTACTTCGATATAGGCTGCCCAGTGTAAGCCAAGCTCAGTAGTAGAATCATACTGCATATCCATATAAGCTTTGGCGGCTGGTGAAATCAGCACTTTGGCACCTTGCGCTACGGCTTTCTGCGCATTTTCCGCCTCTGCCCAGTATTGTACTACTGCGTTTTCTACCAGTTCTGCATTGGCAATTTCGTCCCAGCCCATCACCTTTTTCCCATGCGACTGGACAATTTTTTGTGCACGGTTCACGAAAGGGATGTAATCTTCCATTGGCGTGACATGGGACTCATCCCCGCCGATGTGGAAATAGGGACCAGGCGTTAGGGCAACCAATTCTCCCACCACATCATCTATAAACTCATACACCAACTCATTATCTGTACAAAGTGTACTGAAACCTACTTCTATGCCTGTGTATAATTCCGGTATTTTACCATTGCAATTCAGTTCAGGATAAGAAGCCAGCGCAGCATTGGTGTGGCTGGGCATGTCAATTTCAGGAATAATGGTGATGTATCGCTCTGCGGCATAAGCTACAATCTCCGCATATTCTTCCTGGGTATAAAATCCACCTTTTCCTCCACCAACTCCAGTACTTCCGCCCACTTCGGTGAGCTTAGGCCAGGACTTAATTTCTATACGCCAACCCTGATCATCAGAGAGGTGCAGGTGCATGGCATTCATTTTATAGGAAGCGATATAATCCAGGTATTGCTTTACATCCTCCGGGGCAAAGAAGTGTCGGGCTACGTCCAGCATCACGCCCCGGTAGTCATATTCAGGATAATCGCGGATGGTACCGCCCGCCACATACCAGGGGCCGGCTTGGGCAGTCATCATCTCTATGGCAGGAGGTAACAGCTGACGCAAAGTTTGTACGCCATAAAAAATCCCTTCCGCCTGGTTGGCTTTCAGGTGGATACCTGATTCGGTAATATTAAGCTCGTAGCCTTCCTTACCCAGTTGGGTATCATTAGCATCTACAGAAAGATAAATATTTCCTTCTTCTGGCTCTTCTTCACCGGATTGTACGGCGAGTACAAATCCCGTAGCAGGTTTAAGTTTATCCGCTAAATACTGGGCGTTTTTCTTTAGCTCATCGGATGCTCCCTGGACGTAAATGACAGTTTCTCCGGTGATTTCAAAGGCGGTATTGCTGGTTTGTACCGAAACCGGTTTAGGAATCAGGTTTTCCTGGTCAAGGTGGGTGACGGGCATTTCTTTTTCGGGGGTACAGTAGCATAGTACTCCGACAAGTGCTAAGGCACTCAATGCATTAGTAATAATTTTTGGCATGCTAAAGATAAAGTTTGTGTGAAGGGGCTAATTTAAGACTTATTTTGATATATAAAGCCAGGGAACAAAGCCTTTCGTAGGATGAAGAATATCAAAATTTGAGAATATCCCTTAATTTTGCGCGCAATATGAATGAAGAAAAAACAATATTAGTTCAAGAAGCCGAGCGGAAGGAGATTCTTAGACAGGAAAGCCAAAAAAGGTTATACTTCTTCATCAAGCTATTTGTTTTACTGGGGCTCATCTACCTAAACTATGAGTTCCAGGACTGGCTGGAAGGCCAGCGGGAAGCGGAAGAAGAAGTTACTTTTCTGGAGCGTGTTATCAGGGCGGCCTTATTCTACCTGACTTTTCATCTGCTGGTTTCACTGGCTCGCATTGTGACCGTCTATTTTTACATTAGGCGCAAAAAACTCAAAGAAAAGCAGGACAATGTAGTATTGGCAATCAATCGTATTGCTACGCTGATTTCTATCGCGGCATTTATAGCTGCGCTCTTTCTACTGTTTAATATTGATTGGCAGACTTTTTTCACTTCCTTTTCTTTGGTGGCAGTAGCATCGGTGCTGCTTACTAAAGATTATATTTCCAACACCGTCAATGGCATGATCTTCATGGCCAGCGACCGCTTTGTGCTGGGGGACTATATTATCGTAGGCCATCACGAAGGCAAGGTCATCAACATCACCCTGAGCAGTGTGCATATGCGTACGGAGGAAGGCGATTTTGTGGCGATTCCCAATACTACCGTGTACAATTCAGATATTGTGAACCTCAGCCGCCGGGAGCACGGACTGGTATACGTAGACCTGGAAGTGAAAACCGAATTGCTCAAAGACACGGCTTTACTGATGGACCAATTAATTATCGCCACCCAGGAGTATGAGCGCTATATCAAGAAAAACAGCTTTGAGCTTATCGTACGGCAGTTTGCTTTTGATAAGGTACAGATCAGGTTTGTGTTTAAACTGAAAGGCACCAATACTGAAAAGGAGCGGGAAATCAAACGCCATGCCCTCCGCGAAGCCTCGCAGGTAGTAGCGAATCTTTCTTAGTTTGATAAGGCCTGCCAGGTTTTCAAAATCTGGCAGGGCACACTTTAATCATAGATGAGAATTTACTCAAATTTTTACTGATATTCATTTCTTTGTCATTTTGGCCTTAATCAGTATGTTTATCATCATGTGTTTTTACTTTGCTTGTCAAACCTAAAATGAAAAATTACATACTACACCTTGTCTTCACTTTCTGTCTCTTTTTATTGCTGGCTTGCTCAGTCAACCCAGAAGATGAACAGCCTACCCAGTCCACCGAAAAACAGCCTCCCAATATTATTCTCATCCTATCCGATGATCAGGGCTGGGGCGATTTGAGTGTGAACGGTAACCCTAACCTGCATACACCTAACATTGATAGCCTGGCGGCCAATGGCATTGCCTTTGACCGCTTTTATGTCAGCCCAGTTTGCTCGCCTACCCGGGCCGAACTGCTCACCGGACGCTATCATACGCGGGGTGGGGTGTACTCTACCTCTGCCGGAGGCGAAAGGCTAGACCTAGACGAAACCACTATCGCCCAGCATTTCCAAAAAGCTGGTTACCAAACCGCCTGCTACGGCAAATGGCATAATGGTATGCAGTATCCATATCATCCTAACGGCAGGGGGTTTGACGATTATTACGGTTTTGCTTCCGGTCATTGGGGCAATTATTTTAGCCCCATGCTGGAAAGAAACGGTGAAATTGTACAAGGAGAAGGTTATATTATTGACGATCTGACCAATAAGGGTATTGAGTTTATTCAAAAAAATAAAGAGCAACCATTCTTTCTCTACCTACCTTTTAACACGCCACATGCCCCTATGCAAGTGCCTGACCGCTGGTGGAATGAGATGGAAGGCAAAGCCCTGGACTCCCTGCACCGTGACCCATCTCAGGAAGATATGCAGTTCACCCGGGCGGCCCTGGCGATGTGCGAAAATATTGACTGGAACGTAGGCCGGCTAATGCAAACACTGGAAGAACTAAAACTGGAAGAAAACACCATTGTGCTGTACCTCTCCGACAACGGCCCTAACTCCTGGCGCTGGAACGGCGACATGAAAGGTAGAAAAGGTTCTACCGACGAAGGCGGGGTGCGCTCCCCCCTCATCATGCAATGGAAAGGAACACTAGAGCCAAGAAAAAAGATAGCAGAAATCGCCAGTGTAATAGATCTTTTTCCTACACTGGCGGATTTGGCAGGAGTATCTACTGAACAAGAGAAACGACTGGACGGAAAAAGCCTCAAGCCCTTATTATTGCCGGAAAATGAATCCACAAATTGGGAAGATCGGCTGCTGATTAGTCACTGGAGCGACCGCACCAGCGTAAGGAGCCAGCAATACCGGCTAGGGCATGAGGGCCAACTTTTTGATATGATCGCCGACCCCGGGCAGCGGATCGATGTAGCCGTAGCACATCCTGAAGTGACAGAACGACTTATGGAAGCCCGGCAAGCATGGGAAGTTGATGCGCTGGCAGAACTCCCAACTGAGGATACGCGCAGCTTTCCGGTGGGGCATCCTGACTTTGTGTACAACCAGATTCCAGCACGGGACGGTATCGCCCACGGTAATATCCAGCGGTCTAACCGTTGGCCTAACTGTTCCTTCTTTGAAAATTGGACCAGCGTCAATGACAGCATCACCTGGGACATAGAAGTGCTGGAAGACGGGGATTTTGAAGTAGAAATTTATTACACTTGCAAGCCGGAAGATGTAGGTACTACCCTGGCCCTGAGCTTTCAAGAGGCTATTCAGACTTTTGAAATCACCGAAGCCCACGACCCACCTTTAATGGGTATGGAAAACGACCGGGTAGAGCGACCGGAATCTTATGTAAAAGATTTTAAACCGCTGAACATCGGATTGATGCATCTGCCACAAGGCAAAGGCACCCTGACGTTGAAAGCTACCGATATTCCCGGCAAAGAAGCGATAGATTTCAGGTTGATGATGTTGAAAAGAGTAGAATAAAATCTACTCTTCATCATGAAAGATATCCTCTATGGCCAGTTTAAAGAAGCGTGAAATTTTGAAAGCCAGTGGTAAGCTAGGATCAAATTTTCCTTTCTCTATTGCATTCATCGTCTGTCGGGAAACTTCCAGGGCATCAGCAAGTTGAGCCTGGGTCATATCCCGCTCTGCGCGGAGTACTTTTAATCTGTTTTTCATTGGTACCTAAAGTGGCCAACCATGATAGCAGTCAGATAACTAAGACTGATTAGAATAACAAGCCCACTAATTTCCGCATCTCCAGCAATCAAGTTGGTAGTGTCTAATAGCGAATAACTCAAGCCTCCCACTATACCTACTCCCAGCGCTATTCCCATGGCCTCCAACTGAATTTTTTTCTGCATTTCATCCAAAGCCCTGATGTACTTGATATTGGCGATAATCATTCCTATACCTGCCACCAAATTAACCAGGATAGTAAGTGTGAATAAAAGCGTACTATCAGCACCTATAAATTTAGGGCTAAAGGCAGCTATTGCCATTGTCACCACCCAGGCGCCTGTCCAGGAGGCTAGTTGTACCGTATTTTTTCTTGTCCGATTTGTCCATGTACTTACTTGATTTTCCATTTTGTTAAGTTTTATTGACATAGTGTAAAGTTTACTTTACAATTCTATAGCTTATTTTCTTAAATGTCAAGTGTACTTTACAAAATAAATTTTCTAAATCACTGCTGACTTAGACATTTTGTACCAAAAGCTTTATTAGTTTAAGTTTACTTCTCAAAATCCGGCTTAGGTGAATAGGAACCCCTGAGTTAATATTTGATCAGTATCTATGAAACAGATATTTCAATGCTATTTATTACGTTCCTCAAAACTTTATTAAAGAATAGTTCCTTTAAATCGAACCTATTACACTATTTTTGCGCTTTCATAGCATAAATAAAAATAATTTCATGCAAAGTATCAGAAATGTGGCGATTATCGCGCACGTTGACCACGGAAAAACGACGCTGGTTGACAAAATTATCCATGCCTCTAAAGTATTGAGGGATAATCAGGAAACCGGCGAACTCATACTGGATAATAATGACTTGGAAAGGGAACGAGGCATCACCATCGTTTCCAAGAATGTTTCCGTACGCTACGGAGACGTCAAAATAAATATTATTGACACCCCTGGTCACGCCGACTTCGGTGGAGAAGTAGAACGGGTACTTAAAATGGCCGATGGTGTATTGCTATTGGTAGATGCCTTTGAAGGCCCAATGCCCCAAACACGCTTTGTATTGAGCAAAGCTTTGGCACTCGGTCTTAAGCCGATCGTCGTCATCAACAAAGTAGATAAAGAAAACTGCCGTCCCGATGAGGTACATGAGCATGTCTTTGACCTCATGTTCAACTTGGATGCTACTGAAGAACAACTGGACTTCGTGACCATGTATGGTTCTTCCAAACATGGCTGGATGTCTGACGACTGGAAGCAGCCTACTGATAATATCACGCCACTGCTGGATGCTATTGTAAAATATATTCCCGAGGCACCTCGCCGCGAAGGTGTGCCCAGGATGCAGATCACCTCTTTGGATTATTCGGCTTTCGTAGGCCGTATCGCTATTGGAAGGGTTTACCAGGGAACGCTTACCGAAGGTGCCAACTTGGCCATTTGCAAAAAAGATGGCAGTGTCAAAAAAACCAAGATAAAGGAAATCCAATCTTTTGAAGGCTTAGGCAGGATCAAAGTATCTGAAGTGACCAGCGGTGATATTTGTGCGATTGTGGGCCTTGAAAATTTTGAGATCGGTGACACGCTGACTGATTTTGATAACCCTGAGCCACTACCCCGCATCTCTATTGATGAGCCTACCATGAGTATGCTGTTTACCATCAATAACTCGCCTTTCTACGGCAAAGAAGGTAAATATGTGACTTCCCGCCACCTGCGTGAAAGACTTTTCAAAGAAACAGAGAAAAACCTGGCGCTTAAGATTCAGGAAACCAACAGCGAAGATAAATTTCTGGTGTATGGTCGTGGCATTCTCCACTTATCCGTGTTGATAGAAACCATGCGCCGCGAAGGCTATGAACTACAGGTAGGTCAGCCCCAGGTATTGTTCAAAGAAGTAGATGGCACCCGCCATGAGCCTATTGAGCATTTGGTGGTAGATGTACCTGACGAGTTTGCTGGTAAAGTAATTGAACTGGCTACCCAGCGTAAAGGTGAACTCACTATTATGGAATCTCGTGGTGATATGCAGCATCTGGAGTTTGATATTCCTGCCCGCGGACTGATCGGTTTGCGGAGCAATGTGCTGACTTCTACCGCTGGCGAGGCAGTGATGAACCACAGATTTAAATCTTATGAGGCTTACAAAGGGTCAATCCAGGGAAGATTGAGTGGATCGTTGATCTCTATGGATACCGGTGCCGGTACTGGTTATGCCATTGACAAACTGCAGGACAGGGGCGTATTTTTTGTTGATCCGGGTGAAGATGTGTATGTAGGTCAGGTAATTGGTGAGCATTCCCGGGGCAATGACCTTGTGGTAAACATCCTTAAAGGTAAAAAACTGACTAACATGCGTGCTTCCGGTTCAGACGTTAACGTTAAAATACAGCCCAAGAAGACTTTCTCATTGGAAGAGGCCCTGGAATACATCCAGAAAGATGAATACCTGGAAGTGACACCTAAGTGCATCAGAATGCGGAAAATTTACCTGGACGAAACTGAGCGCAAGCGCATGTCTGCCAAAGTGGAAGCGCAGTAAATTGAAAATTTCAGACGGTCGCCGTGCGATTGGATGATTTCAAATTGAAAAATTTGTGCTTGTTTACAACAG
Source organism: Cytophagales bacterium (assembly GCA_038259985.1). GTDB lineage: Bacteria > Bacteroidota > Bacteroidia > Cytophagales > Cyclobacteriaceae > Catalinimonas. Next base: position 674 of record JBBSOG010000219.1, on the reverse strand, counting down.
AAGCGCTGCTCTATAAGAACAGCGCTTTTTTTATCTGATGATTTTATCATGCTGCACGTCCGTAGCTGAGTGAAAGTTAAAATCATAGAATCCAGCACAAAAAGAATTCTAAATTTATCAATTTGTTTTCGTCGGCTTGTGATAGAAGGCTAGCCATTCATTAAACCATTCAATAGAATTTCTAATCCGCTTTTGCCATAATTATCTTAACACTGGGATGCTGTGTAAACACTAAAAATTTGAACTTTCAGGAAGGTAGATTTCTAACCATAAGAATAGAATAATAGATTTGTAAAAAGGAAAATATCGGTAAATAAGTATTAGTAAAATTTAATTCTTATAATAACGTTTTCACAAAATATTATTAAAGTAAGGTATTATCATCAACATATATTTATAAGTCTAATTTTTGCTGAATCATTAGAACATTAGAGATTGAGCATATTTTGAATTCGCAAGCTTATTTGTGTTGAATATTTTCTAAGTGTTTGACATTCAGAAAAGTATAGTGAGACGTTTTTTCTGCAAATAAAAGTGAGCTTATCTGTCAGCAATTTTGGATTCATAGAAAATAACTTTTATTTAGGCACTTATTATTATGGTATTACCCATACCATTTTTTCTATTCCAAGTCTTATAAACCATCTCTTATGAAAAAATTTTTCTACCTGTGT
>JBBSOG010000218.1:0-9655 GCA_038259985.1 Cytophagales bacterium | reverse complement strand
AGCAGCCCATGCGTACCAAGTACTTAAGAATAGATTCAGCCAGCATACCGAAATTAAACAAGTCTCTGCTTCCAGCATGCTACCCGGAAGAAGTATACTCAACGACTTCAGGCTGTACCCCGCGGGCTCCAATATGGAAAATGGCACTTATTGCCAACGCTATTTTGTAGATGATCAACTGATTGACGTGCTACAATTAAACCTTATTGAGGGTAGAAATTTTAAGAGCAGCGCCGCCGAACCTCAAAATATGCAAATCATTGTCAACCAACTAGCGCTTAAGAACCTGGGTATTCCGAAAGAGGAAGCTATTGGAAAAAAATTATACAGGGACTATGATGGAAAAACCGGTGAGTACGAAGTCATCGGGGTCATTGATGATTTTCATCAATTGTCGCTGCACCAGCCTATTGTCTCCACTGTGTTTCATCCGGGCGACTCCAGCGATTTCAGCTTTCTGGTTGCTTCAGTGCATCCTGAGAATATGCAAAAAGCACTAAAGACCATGGAATCGGACTGGCAGGAAACGGTGGCAAGCTCTCCCTTTGAATACTCATTATTGGATCAGCAAATACAACAACAGTATGAAAATGACTACAAAATGTTTCAGATCATCATCAGTTTTACAGTCATCGCTATTCTGATTTCCTGCCTGGGGCTGTATGGCTTGTCTGCTTTCGTTGCGGAGCGCAAAGTAAAAGAAATAGGCATTCGCAAGGTGATGGGCGCCCCAGTGGGCAGTATTGTGGGTTTGCTGTCAAAGGATTTTACCAAGCTGGTACTCCTCGCGTTCCTGATTTCCGTGCCGCTTTCTTATTACCTTATGGATCAGTGGCTACAAGTCTTTGCCTACCGCATTAATATTAGTGTGCAGGTTTTTCTCCTGGCTGGTACGGTAACCCTGGTATTCGCCTGGATCACCGTAGGTTACCATTCCATCCGGGCAGCCCTCGCCAACCCGGTAGAGAGTTTGCGAAATGAATAATACAATGATAGATGAAGATGGGGTAATGATTCATGGCAATCTTTCTGTGTTGGTTCGGGCGTCAGCCTCAATGTTTTCGTTCTATTTTCGTTTTCATTTATGGTCAAATAGCCATATCTTTTAAAATAACAAAAACACCGATAAGTCATGCTGGATAAAATTGTACTCCGGGGGAAGGAATTGCAGATGAGTGATGATGAGTTTTTTAGCTTCTGTCAATCTAATCCTGACCTGAATATAGAAAGAAACGCCAAACGCGAAATCATCATTATGTCACCAACAAACGCTAGTACGGGTTCTATCAATTTGAAAATTGCTTATCAGCTAGAAGCTTGGAATGAGCGACACGGCTTAGGGATTGCTTTTGACTCATCCACTGGCTTCACATTGCCCGACCAATCTGTCAAATCCCCTGATGCTTCATGGTTGTCTATGGACAAGTGGAAACAACTTTCTCAGTCCCAGAAAGAAAAGTTTGCCCCGGTGTGTCCTGAATTTGTGGTAGAGCTTAAATCCAAAACTGACCGTCTGAGTGAATTGCAGGCAAAAATGGAAAGCTGGCTACAGAACGGTGCCCAACTAGGCTGGCTAATTGTCCCTGAAAATGAACGCGTTTACATCTATCAGACAGGGCAGCCTTTACAGCTGCATAATGATTTTGATAGCAAACTTTCGGCTGGCCCAGTATTGCCCGGTTTTCAGTTGGATTTAGCTAAATTGCAGGTGCCTTAAAATTAAAGCTGTTTATGAAAATTTCCTATCAGGACAAAGCACAGAGCAATGAAGTACAACAGAGAGCGTTCTTGCTACTCACTCCCATTGAAAGGATTTATGCTTTTATCAACTTAATGTACCAACTCAAGGATTTTCCTACCAAAGCTAAGCGACAAAAAAGCGATAACTTTATCATTGAAATCAAATCCGATAAACATTGAACCAATGGGAAGACCATATTGATACTTTTATTGAACTGTCCAATAAGCACAAAGTAAAAATGCTGATGGTGGGTGGTGGTGCCGTAAATTTTCACGGTTATCAAAGACATTCTGCTGATGTTGATTTTTGGATTGATACCCGGGAAGAGAATTTCAAAAAGCTGGTAAGAGTCTTTAAGGATATTGGCTATGAAATTGATGATTTTCCATTGGCCGTAAAGAACAGACAGCAAAATATATCTGTCAAATTTTCTCCCCAGGAATTAAACCTGGAATTGATTACAAATTTTTCAGTGAATAAACCCTTTGATCAGGCATATCAAGAAGCGGAGGTTGCCACCATTAAAGGGAAACCTTTACTCAAATGGTATGTATTATCTTTTGATGATCTGATTACCAGCAAAGTCAAGTCCCGCCGACCCAAAGATCTTTTAGATATTCAGGAATTACAAAAAATAAAAAGTGCTTCCAATAAAGATGGAAAGGATACAGAAAATGCAGACTAACACTCCGGCATCTTCACCGAGATATTGACCGCCAAACCACCTTGGGAAGTTTCTTTGTACTTGTGGTTCATATCTTTGGCGGTTTCCCACATCGTTTTAATGATGTTGTCCAGCGAAACGCAGGCATCGGCGGGCTCGCTGTCTAAGGCCAGACGTGAAGCGGTGATGGCTTTGATAGCCCCCATAGAATTGCGTTCTATACAGGGTATCTGCACCAAACCGCCTACCGGATCGCAGGTCAGGCCAAGATGATGTTCCATCGCAATTTCAGCCGCCATCAGGGCTTGTTCTACGCTACCGCCCAGACATTCGGCCAGAGCCGCGGCAGCCATAGCCGACGAAACACCGATTTCTGCCTGGCACCCCCCCATGGCTGCGGAAATGGTAGCGTTTTTCTTAAACAAAGTTCCGATTTCTCCGGCGACCATAAGGAAATTGAGGATATCGTCTTCTTTGACATCTTCTCCCGAAAAACAAATATAATACATCAGCACGGCAGGTATCACCCCAGCAGCGCCATTGGTGGGTGCGGTGACGATGCGGCCGAAGCTGGCATTCTCTTCGTTGACGGCCATCGCGAAGCAGCCGATCCACTTGAGAATAGCATTGAAGTCGTTGGGACGCCGTTTTACTTCGGCCAACCAGTTTTTAGCATTGTCAAACTGTAAGTCGCCCATTAGTTTACGGTGCAATCCTGCTGCCCGGCGTTTGACGTTCAAGCCTCCGGCGAGCGTTCCTTCTGTATAGCAGCCTTTAAACATGCTATTTAGCATTACCTGCCAGATATTTAGCAAGCCAGCACGAATTTCTTCGCTAGTGCGCCAGGCCTGTTCATTGGCCCACACCATGTCCGAAATTCGCATCTGCTGTGCGCGACAATGTTGTAAGAGTTCCTCCCCATTTTGGGAAGGATAAGGGAGCTGTAAGCTATCCGAAGGATCAGCTTCTTCACCCGCTCTTTTCACAAAACCACCACCAACAGAGTAGTAGGTGGCTTCCAAGGTTTTGTCCGGGGTAAAAGCTTTAAAAACCAGTCCATTAGCATGTTCCGGCAAAGTCTCCCCACCCCGCATAAAGATGTGCTGATCCGGGTCAAAAGTGATGGCATGCTGATTGGCCAGCAATAGCTTTTTCTCCTGATGAACCTGTTGTTTGATCTCCTGGACATGCTGAACAGGAATGCGCACCGGGTCCTGGCCGCTCAGCCCTAACATTACTGCCAGGTCAGTGCCGTGTCCTTTGCCAGTAAGGGCCAGGGAGCCGTAGAGATGTATTTCTACCGTTTGCACCTCCTCAAGGCTTACTGCTTGCTGAAGTTCCTGCAACCAGCGCTGGGCGGCACGCCAGGGCCCCAAGGTGTGGGAACTGGAAGGCCCAATCCCGATCTTGAACATATCAAATACACTAATCTTCTCCATCATCAAGCTTAACACAAATGCCACTCTTTTTGCTCACCAATTCCGGGTTTATTTGATAGTTTGGGTGATCGTGCTTGGAGTTGTGGTCGTCGCAGAACGATATTAAGGCGTTTGATCTTAACGGTACCGCTAGGGTGTCCCCTCTCAGAGTAAGGGTTTGAGTGTTGGCGTCAGCAATAAGCAAAACCTAATATCACCCTAATAATCAGAAAAGTCCGTAGGGCGGAGGAAGATCAGATCGGATTTGGATACATTATTCTGGTATTCGTCCATCACTTTGAGTTTTTGCCAGGCAGGGTCGGCACTAAAAGCTTCCCAGTGTTTATCCCTTGCTTCCTGGTTTTCAAAAGTGGTCATGTACATCAGGTTAGGCATACGGCTTCCAAACAGAACCTCGGCATAAAAGACAGCATTGAAGCCCAGGCGGTCAAAGATCCCTACTTCATCTCCATCGTTAAACATCTTTACTTTGTTGGTATACAGCTTCTCGGTAGGGCCTTCGTAACTGCGCAATTCGTAGAAACGCTCGCTTTTGGGGGCATCTAGTTCCGGCACAGCAGGTGACAGCATTTCTGGAAAGGCCTTTAACAACATACTTTCTACACGCTCGTAAGGGGCATTATCATGGGCAGCATCCAGGTAATCCTTACCGGCGCTGAGGTACTTTTTATCTTTTCCCAGGGCGGTTTCGGTTTGCATGATCTTTTCAAAAGAGGTGTAAGGCATAAGCACATAAGTCATCGGCACTTCACTGTCTATTGTATGAAACACGCCTACATGCTCCACACCAGCACGGTGCATAGCCGGGACATACGCCTCTTTGAGGTACTGGTCTACCCGCTGCTGCTGGGCGTCGTCCGCCAGGTGATATACCTTGAGTTGATAAAAATGCTTCTTGTTTTGCTGTCCGTAGCTAAAGGAAATACTAAGCAGGGTACAAAATAGAAGGCAGATAATACTTAGGTTGTAGTTTTTCACTTTGATAATTGGTTTTAATTTGTCAAAACAATGATAAGCAGCTTTGAATAAAATAGCTAGGATACTTGTTGAAGGAACATCACATTTTAGCGCTAAGTTTAAAATTAAAACATAAAATAGCATAAGAATCATTACGAAAACGATAGCCAAAAAGGCTCTCTCTAAAAGTAGAACTGGAATAAGCCTAATCTGGGTTTAAACCGAAAAACAACTGAACCCAATCAAACATCAAGGTAGAGAGCGCCATTGTTCGCCTACTCAATACTGCTTTGTTACTTTACTGTCACAGCAGGGTTTCCTGATAAGGAACCCCGCATGGGATGCCCCGCATGGAATGCCCCGCGTAGAGTTGTGCGGAGCGCTCCACGCGGGGTCAACTTCGTTAGCTACTGTTTGGACACATCTCGTACAATGTGGTTTCAGCGGGGTCTGCGCTGTAAGCGACCCCGCCAGGGTGGCCCCGCCCCGCCCTGCTAGATGGTAATGAAGTGGAACGCTCCACGCGAGGAATTCCATTCCGGGTTCTCTACGAGAAACCCCGCTAAGACAAAAATGTGTCCAAGAAGTAGCAACTTCGTTAGACCCCGCTAAGACATTAGGGGTATCATATTATAGCAAAATACACCAACTTATGGCCGCACGGGAGTTCCATCCGGCTTACGCAACTGTGTCCAGTTGTAGTCAAACTTTTCAGGAAAAGGATATTTCATGGCCAGCTTTTCGTTGATATCTACGCCAAGTCCCGGTGCTTCATTGACATGCATATAGCCGTTTTTCATCTCCGGACTTCCAGGAAAGATGTCCCTCAACAAATCTGAAAAGTTTACGGATTCTTGTATGCCAAAATTCCACACTGCCAGATCTATATGGGCATTGGCGGCATGGCCTACCGGAGACACATCTCCCGGCCCATGCCAGGCCGTCTTGACATTAAACCACTCAGCCAGTCTGGCGACTTTCAGTGCCGGGCTAAGTCCACCAATTTGAGAAATATGAATCCGAATATAGTCTATCAATCGTTCTTTGATGATATCCACCCATTCATGTTGGTTGTTGAACAACTCACCCATAGCAATAGGCACAGTAGTGTGCTCTCTCAAGAGTTTGAAGTAGCCGATATTCTCAGGGGAGAAAGGGTCTTCTATAAAGAAAGGGCGGTATTCTTCCAGTGCCTGCATCATCTTGACCGCTTCCATAGGCTCGATGCGTTCGTGGATATCGTGCAGCAGTTCTACCCGCTCTCCGCAGCTTTTACGTACTTGGTCAAACATCTCTACCACCCCGGTGGTATAAGATAGCGAATCCATCACATTGTCATCAGGATGACCAAATCCGGCTGTTTTGAAGTCGGGTTGCTGCTTGTTATTATCTGCCCCTTCGCCATAACCCCCCAGGAGTTGAGAAGCGCCGTATCCTCCCATTTGTATCCTTACATGGCGAAACCCCTGATCCATAAAACCCTGGACACTTTCGGCCACCTCTTGCGGACTAGAACCGCTGGCATGGGCATAACAATCCACGGCAAAACGTAGCTTTCCGCCCAGAAGTTGGTATACAGGCATACCTGCTCTTTTACCTTTAATATCCCACAAAGCTTGGTCCAGTCCGCTAAGGGCGTTGTTAAGCACCGGGCCATTGCGCCAGTAGGAACTTACATAAGTAGTTTGCCAGATGTCTTCAATGTTATCTACATCTTTGCCCCGGCAAAAGTCGTCCAGGTAATCATTGATGGCAGAAACTACCGCATGACCCCGCTGCCGGAAGGTAGCACAGCCCAGGCCATACAGACCGGGTTCTGAAGTTTCAACTTTGACCACAATCAGTTCAATCCCATCGGGACAGGTAGGGATAGCTTTTACTTTAGTGATTTTTACTGGAGACATGCCGTTTTTGTAATTCGGCGTAGGTTTGGATTGTGCATGTGAATCGGAAGGGATACTCGCGCTTAACAGCCCGGAAGAGAGCCCCAGGCCCATGTTTTTAAGCAGATTTCTTCGGTTCATGTAGTTTAGGTTATGGATGTAGAATGGTTTATTTAATACTTGAGATTGCATCTCCAAGACAAGAGAAGTAGCATGATAATGCTTCAAGTTAGTCATTCTTTTGATTGAGTATGGTCATTATCTTTCAGAAAAGGCATTTCAGTACAAAAAAGCAAGCGTCACTTTACAGCGCTTGTAATGAGTACTCACGAATAATTGGATAGAGAGAGGCTTATCGCCTCCATTTTCAACGTAACCCCAAATGCCTAGCTGGTTCTGCTCTTCTTTTTCTGCTTTTTTCTTTCCATCAGTTCGCTAACTTCGCGGAGTTTTTCTTGCAGTGCTTCCCGGTCGCGCTGGTTTTCCCGCAGTAAGCGATACAGTCGCTTGAGTTCAGTCTCGGGGCGCAGGCGGAAAATCCTTTGCAGAAAGTCCACGAAAATCAACCCTTGCCGGGCTTTGGTGACTACTCCCCTGAGCTTAAAAGAACGCGTGGCGTACTTCAACCGGGCAATCTGCGAGATGCGCAGCGTCCGCAGGAATGACACAAAGGGCAGCAGAATGATCAGCAGGTCAATCCAGTTCTTTTTGATATAATGCAACTTACGGTTGCTGATAGAAATCATCAGGATAAACTCAAATGTAAAAGCACACCAAATGAAAGTCTGTACCGAATCCAGGAACAAGTCAATCTTGAGACCGGGCATCTCCGCCTTGATCTCGTCCAGAAATTTCCATTCAATGATCAGTACCGGAACGATCAGCAGGGCAATACTGATCATAGGTATGACAAAGCTCTTTTTTAGCTCCACAAACAAGCCTTCGTTGGCTTTGCACCAATGCCAGAAGGGCGTCCAAATGTATTCCCCACTCACAATGTTGCGTGAACCGATGCGCAGGGGCGGAAACAGTAAGGTGAATAGCCGATATTTTTTTTCGGTAGGGTTCATCCGTTCTTCACCCTTTCCCCTTTGGTAAAACAGTAAACCCAAATCCAACGCAAATAAGAAGTACACCAAGCTGCTAAGTCCGCCAAACCAGGGCAGAAGGGCTAAGAAAGTAGGGGAAAGTTCATCCTCAGTGATGGTGGTAATTAAGCCTCCGATAAGCACCAAACTCAGTATTCCCAGGTAAAACATAGGTTGCGCAGCCCGGGCATCATAGCGGCTAAGTGCACTATTTTTGTTAATCTTTTGATGTTTACGGATCTGATAATCTTCGTTCTCCTCTTCAGTTATCAGTTCCTGAATGGCCGGGATATGTTGTATGCGATCCAGCGTTTCTTTTTCATCCAGCACCGCTTTAATCCTACGAAAGACTAACGGATTTTCTAATGCCTCAAGCTGACGAATAATTCCCTCCTTCAATGGTTCTTGATCCGTATTGTGCGTTATCTCTTTTTCTTTGTGCATCAGCTAAACTTGCCTCTTACTTGTATACTTTGGTTAATTTGGTAAGTATTTGAAAAGCAATAAATTACTCGCTCGGTGGCCCTACATTAAGTTTAATCAAGTATCATTGATCATCAAATCGTTGAACTCGTTAAACTTGTAACTTAAACCCTGAATTTATTTCAGGGTAAACTTTTTAACTCATTTATCTAAGCCGAAAAATAAGCAATAGACGGCTAAGCTTACAGTTTATTATTGAAAATCTGGGGAAAAGGGAATGCGCATATCAAAACAGAAAATAAGGTGGTTAGGAGGAGTCATACTTTTTTTACTTGGTTTGGCTTACTACCTGGTACTTCCGGAGCCACTTTTTAAGCCGGTATATTCTACTGTGCTGGAAGCCCGCAACGGACAACTGCTGGGTGCCTCCATTGCTTCTGATGGGCAATGGCGCTTTCCCCTGGCTGATACGGTGTCCCATAAATTCAAAGAAGCCATCATTGCTTTTGAGGATGATCATTTTGAAAAACATCCCGGCTTTAACCCGCTGTCGCTGCTGAGGGCAAGCCAGCAAAATATAGCCGCCGGACGCGTAGTCAGCGGAGGAAGCACCCTGACCATGCAAGTCATCCGCCTGTCCAGAAAAGGGCAGGCCAGGACCATCGTAGAGAAACTTAAAGAGATCGTATTGGCTACCCGGCTGGAGTTGGCTTTTTCCAAAGAGGAGATACTTGCCCTCTACGCTGCCCATGCCCCGTTTGGTGGAAATACAGTTGGGCTGGAGGCAGCGGCCTGGCGCTATTATGGGCGTAAGCCAGCGCAGCTTTCCTGGGGGGAAACCGCTACGCTGGCCGTGTTGCCTAACAGTCCTTCCCTGGTGTATCCTGGCAAGAATTCCCCCGAACTTATGCGCAAGCGTAACCGCCTGCTGAGTAAGCTCTATCAAAAGGAGGTCATGGATTCCATGAGTTGTGTGCTTGCCCAACGGGAACCTTTGCCGGGTACTCCGCAGGCGCTGCCTACCCTCGCCCCTCATCTGCTTACACGAACCAGGCAGGAAGGCTACGAAGGCCAACGTATCCGGTCAAGCATTGACCCTTACTGGCAACAGCAACTCAACCAGATTATTGAGCAACATCACCAACAACTGAAAGGAAATGGTATCTACAACGCTGCCGCGCTGGTATTGGATGTTGCCAGTGGGGAGGCCATCGCTTATGTGGGCAACACCCGTCCCGAACACGGAAGTGAACATGCCGCGTCGGTAGATATTATTACTGCCAGAAGAAGTACCGGAAGTATTCTCAAGCCCTTCCTCTACGCGGCCATGCTACACGAGGGCAGTCTTCTGCCTTATGCTTTGGTACCAGATATTCCCACCTATATTGATGGCTTTGCCCCAAAAAACTTTGACGAGACTTATGACGGGGCTGTGGCCGCTGATGAGGCATTGTCCCGTT
>JBBSOG010000217.1:0-9678 GCA_038259985.1 Cytophagales bacterium | reverse complement strand
CGATCCAAAGGGAAATACTGGTGATTGGATTACAGTGAGCAATAAAAATCCGGTAATCAACCCCTATGCGCACGAGTTCAGGGATTTAGAAAGAGGTAATTACTTCATTGAAGTAAAAGATAAGCTTGGCTGTTCTTTACTGTATGAAGTGGATGTCCGCTACACGGAAGAATTGTATATCCCCAACATTATTACGCCCAACGGTGACGGGGACAACGATACTTTCCGTGTCGTAAACCTGGAACTGAGTGGTGATGAAGGGGCGAAAATGATCATCACCAATCGCTGGGGTAAAGTGGTTTATCGTTCCGATAATTACACCAACGACAAAGCTTGGGATGGCGAAGAACATGCCGATGGCCTCTACTTCTACCAGTTGATTTTACCAAACGACGATAAGTACAACGGATGGATAGAGGTGTGGAGAGGCAGAACGCCTTAAAGTTTGGGCATATATTTTAAAAGTAAGGCTGTCACTCAAATGAGTGACAGCCTTTTTTCTTTTTTTTACAAAATGTGTCAATGCTCTTAAATATTGAGTTGACAATCTGCAATCTGACATTTTTAATTTGCAATCAGCTAGACAAGTTTAGCATCCAGTTCAATATCCGTAGCAGACAAAGCTTTGGAAACCGGACAGTTTTTCTTAGCACCTTCGGCATGCTTCTTAAAATCTTCCTGGCTGATATCAGCAATCTTGGCCTTGGTAACCAGCTTAATTTTATTAATTGAAAATCCTTCACCCTCTTTCACCAGGCTCACCTGTGCTTCTGTTTTTACGCTTTCAGGCTTGAAGCCGTCACCTTCCAGGGCAGCAGATAGCGCCATGCTATAACAAGCAGCGTGGGCCGCCGCAATCAGCTCTTCAGGATTGGTGCCCGAGCCTTCTTCAAAGCGTGACTGAAAACTGTACGCTCCTTCAAAAGCACCGCTTCCCAGCGCTAGATTCCCTTTACCCTCTTTGAGTCCGCCTTTCCATTCGGCATTTGCTTTTCTTAGTGCCATGAGTACAATATAGTATGGTTAAAAATAGTATATTCTTAGAACGACTGAGCTTATTAAAAGTTAACAATAAAACAAAATTGCGTTACATTGCGTAAAATGAGACTTTATAGACATCTAATATGGAAAAAACAGAAATTGTAGAACATCACATATTGAAGTTGCGCCTGCTTCGCCTAAGTGATTATGATGATATACAGGAAATAATGAAAATCGTCTACGCCCAGGCGGGCGGGGCATGGACCAAAAAAGAATTTAAGAATCAACTCAAAGCTTTTCCGGAAGGACAGATATGCATTGAAGTAGATGAGAAGGTAGTGGCTGGTGCGTTAAGCATCATTGTAAACTATAGTAAGTTTGGTGATAACCATACTTACGATGAGATCACCGGTTTTGGTAAGTTTGATACGCAAGATTATGATGGGGATACGCTCTATGGTACCGATGTATTTGTACATCCCGAATACCGCGATATGCGCCTGGGTAGACGTTTGTACGATGCTCGCAAGGAGCTTTGCGAGAACCTAAACCTTAGAGCAATCATTGCTGGCGGACGTATACCAGGTTATAAAAAGCATCGTGATGAGATGACCCCCAAGAAATACATTGATGAGGTCAAAAACAAAGAACTTTACGATCCGGTACTTAGCTTCCAGTTGGCTAACGATTTCCATGTACGCAAAGTAATCACCAAATATTCCGACGAGGATGTGGCTTCACATTACTATGCTACGCTGCTGGAATGGCTCAATGTGTACTATGATGAATCCGAAAAGCTAATCGGCGGTACCAAGTCGGTAGTGAGGATAGGGGCAGTGCAGTGGCAAATGCGCCGGGTAGTCTCCCTAGATGATTTACTGCACCAGATGGAATTTTTTGTAGATACCGTTTCCAGCTACAACGCGGACTTTGTCATGTTTCCCGAATTTTTCAACGCGCCCCTCATGGCGATGTTCAAAGATGTAGACGCCGCCGATGCTGTGCGTATGCTGGCGGATTACACGGAGAGCATTAAGGATAAAATGCAGGAACTGGCCATCTCTTACAACATCAACATTATTGCCGGCTCTATGCCGGTCTACGAAGACCACAAACTCTACAACGTGAGTTTTCTGCTTCATCGGGATGGCAATGTCAATGCGCAATATAAGCTACACATTACACCAGACGAACAAAGCTATTGGGGCTTACAAGGTGGTGATGAGGTTAAAGTCTTCAATACCGATGCTGGAAGGATTGGCATTTTGATTTGTTACGATGTGGAGTTTCCCGAACTCAGCCGCATCATGGCCGACCAGAAGATGGATATTCTTTTCGTGCCTTACTGGACTGACACCAAAAACGCTTATCTCCGAGTGAGAAGGTGTGCCCAGGCCCGGGCCATTGAAAATGAGTGTTATGTGGTGGTTTCCGGTAGCGTAGGCAACCTACCCCGGGTAGAGAATATGGATATTCAATACTCTCAGTCGGCAGTATTTTCGCCTTCTGACTTTTCTTTTCCGCATGATGCTATTGTAGCGGAAGCAACGCCTAATACAGAGACTACCTTGGTGACTGACCTGGACTTGGAACTTTTGAAGAAACTGCGTACTCAGGGAAGTGTCCGTAATTTGCAGCAACGCCGCAAAGACCTTTATGAGGTGGTGATGAAAAAGAAGAAGCCAAAGAAAGAAATAGCGGCTGAACCTGAAAAGCTAGATGAAGAAACAAAAGTAAGTGTGTAAAGGTAAGCCTGCTGACTTTTTGTGTTTAGCATAAGGTTTTCAGCTTTATTTTTGTCCCTTTAGAAGGTTCCCCAAAATTCTCCCGCATCTTTTGATCAATAGATGCGGGGGTTTTTACTTAAAGATGCTTAGCTTTTCCTTAAAAGTACCTGAGCTTTTTAAAAAAGCATTTAACTAATGAGGACAATGCCCGGTTGCATGCGGTGGACTGAACCTTATAACCTGTGTTTATCCTAGTGAAGTTGATCAAAGTTGCCTGACAAATTCCAGAGTATCCACCCCATCCGCATAATCCCCAAGCTCCGGCTGCTGGGCATTTCCAAGTGGCAAACTGCCCTCTACCCAAGCTTCCCTTGACACAATGCACTGTATCTTATCCTGATGCTGAGCAAGCTTACCTTCCAATTCACTTCTGTTTTTATACACTTCGTAGAAAACCACTGAGATGGGGGAAACCAACTGCTCACTGGGCTTGAGCAACATAAAGCCGGTGTCATAATGAGAATCTCTGTTGACCAGATAGATAGATTTATTATAATCGTAATTATTGCTGTATTTATGGTGGTACAAGACTGTTTGAAAAGATTGCCATGCATCCAGCAAGGCTTTGAAATCAAAATTTTCTGGCACATATAATTTTGCTACATTCCGGCAGCCCAGCCCAAAGTATTGAAAAACATCTTTTCCCAAAGCTTCAAAATCATCTTCAGTTTCCTGTCCATCCAGCACCGCCACCGAAGTGCGATTATGCCGGATGATATGGGGCATCCTGGCAAAGTAATACTCAAAATAGCGGGCAGAATTATCGCTTCCGGTAGCAATGATGGCATCGGCTTCGTTCAATCTTTCCACAAAATGGATTTGTTCCTTAAACCAGGGCTCAATTTCTGTGAGAATGCCAGCGACATACTTCATCAGAGAACCGTCCTGGGAACTCAGCTTGGCCAGCAGTTGATGTCCACTGATGAGTACAGTAAGAAAGTCGTGAAAACCTACCAAAGGAATATTACCGGCCATCATTACCCCTACTTTTTTGATCTTTTGAGGTTGCTGAGGAAGATGCTTTGTCCATTGGGTAAGCTTATTTTCATCTAGGTAGGCTTGTAATCCGTCTAGCGCAAGCGTGATGCTTTCATCGGTAAACCAACTATTTTCACCTTTTGCCCGCTGATATAGATTGGTTTTTTCTTCCTGCTGCATATTTTTCATAATCTGCCCAACCGTCGCAAAAGCCCTTATTCTATCTTTTAGTTTGATCATTTTCTAAGTAATCGGTCAAATAATTGCAAAATAAACTAATGATTAGTTAATTCGTTAATTAAATCAGTAAAAATAAAGTAACCAAATATCGAGAGTTAACATGGCAATAATGATAACCGATGAATGCATCAATTGTGGTGCATGTGAACCGGAATGCCCAAATACTGCAATATATGAAGGCGGAGTAGAATGGTCGTGGGCAGATGGTACGGACCTAAGTGAAGTTGAATTGGATGATGGTTCGGTCGTGGATGCGACTGAGCAACAAGAACCAGTGTCAGATGAATTTTATTATATCGTTACCGGAAAGTGTACCGAATGCATGGGCTTTCATGAAGAACCTCAGTGCGCGGCCGTTTGTCCAGTAGACTGTTGTGTGGAAGACCCCGATGCCCGGGAGGAAGAAGAAGAACTGCTGGGCAAAAAAGCCTGGATGCATAATGAGTAAGTTAAATGTTATAGGTTAAAAGTTAAAGGTTGGCAAGTACAAACTTTTAACTTTTAACCTTCAACCTACTTCATACTCGCTCGCTTGACGAGGTACGATTTCAAGATTTGGTCAAATCCTGCATTAATATCGGCTTCTATCAGATCAATTTTTGATTGCCCGCATTTGATTTTTAGTTCGTGGTAATATGCCTTCATCTGTTTCTGATAGGCTTCCTTCACCTGTGAAGGCTGTAACTTAAGCCGTTCCCCTTTTTCTATATCTATAAATTCGTAGGGCCGTTCTTCAAATTCAAAATTAAGTTCAGTCTTGTGGTCAGTAACGTGGAAGAGCAACACCTCGTGCCGGTTGTGCTTGAGGTGCTGCAAAGCCCCAAATACCTGCTCTTTCTCCTGATAATTCTCAAACATATCACTGAAAATCACCACCAGCGATCTTTTATGAATTTTCTCAGCTATCTGGTGCAACACGCCAGCCACTGAAGTTTGCTGCATTTGAGGCTGGCTTTTAAGCATATCTTCCAGGATCAGGAATAATTTGTGAAGATGGGATGAAGTAGACTTCACTTGGGTTTGTTGCTCAATGTCTTCCGAAAAGGTGCACAAACCTACCGCATCCCTCTGTCGCTGTAAAAGGTTAGCAATAGCAGCGGCGGCCATTATACTAAAGGTTATTTTCCCTTTATTTTCCTGGGGATAATACATGGACGAAGAATTGTCAATAATCAGTTGACAACGTAAATTAGTTTCTTCCTCATAGCGTTTGGTATACAGGCGGTCGGTTTTGGCATACACTTTCCAGTCAATGTGGCGGGTACTTTCCCCGGAATTGTAGAGCCGGTGTTCAGCAAATTCTACCGAAAAGCCGTGATACGGTGATTTGTGAAGCCCTGTGATAAAGCCTTCTACCAGCTGTTTGGCCAGCAGTTCTATATTTCCAAATTCCCTGATTTCCCTTAATTGAAGCATAAAATAGATTGTAGACAGTACTAATGTTGTTCAATATATTAAATTGTTTTTATCAATGAAAAGGGGGATGATTACGTAGCCTGTACGTTAGCTTATTATTTTATCTCAAGTGTAAGAAAGCATGCTAAGGCGTAAACGCAAAAATTTCAGTGTTGGTCTGAATCACAGATTTTTATTTGTAATAATGGTTGGATTTATACTATATTTAGGACAATTTAGTGCATAAATAAACCTAACTAAATCTAAAGTACTCACTTTAAAACCTAAATTTAGCTGTTGTGGAAGATAACCAAGATCAAGGTAAGGAAAGGGCAGAAATTTATTCTCAGAGAGTAAGAGCCGGAAAACGTACGTACTTTTTTGATGTGAAGTCTACACGTTCCAACGATTATTACCTCACAATCACTGAGAGCAGAAGAAGATACAAAGATGATGGTTTCTTCTACGAAAAACATAAGGTGTTCCTTTACAAAGAAGATTTCAATAAGTTTATGAGTGCCCTTCAGGACACAATAGGCTATGTGAAGGAAGAACTTATGCCCGACTACGACTTTGACCAATATGAAGCTGACCAATACGAAGCTGACAATGAGACTAACACTGAGGCTACTACCAACGAACAGGAACGCTCAAGCGTAGACGACGAACTGAAATGGGATTAAATTATTAAGCCTTTTGCTGAGTGAGCCCTTGAATTTTCTGGGGCTTTTATTTTTTTATGCCTCAACACTTTTTGCTTTATCATCATGATTAACAAAGGGGTTCTCTATATCATTTTATTTGTGCTAAGCTTTGTGCTGCTGGCATGGATATTTTCTGATATTTTCACATACTTTGTTGTTGCCGTAGTTTTGTCAGCCATCTTTACGCCCCTCACCAATTATATCACCAGGTTGCATTTTTATGGCTACCATATGCCCCGCTTTGTAGCCGTACTGGTGTCCTTTGCGGTCATTGTTGTGTTGATAGCTTCATTCATTGTTCTTTTCATACCTCTTATTGATGACCAGGTACAGATTATCGGCACTATTGATTACGAAGACCTTTACTATAAGGCCAGCGCCCCGCTCCAGCGTATTGAAGATTTTCTCTATCGCAATGGTATCATCGGAGAAGAAGATTTGCTGGTAGAAAGTTTGAAGCTGAGCATCCTGTCATTCATTGGCAAAATTAGTTTTGGTGAATTTTTCAACCATTTGATCTCTTTGACAGGAACATTTTTTATAGGTATCCTTGCAGTAGTCTTTATTACCTTCATTCTGCTTTACGAAAAAGGAATTGTCCGCCGACAAGTCATCAAACTGATTCCCAATCACTATTTTGAAGTATTTATTGCGGCTATTTATAAAATTGAAACCTTATTATCCAATTACCTTATTGGGCTACTCATCCAGATATTCTCTATCTTTTGTATTGCATCGCTTGGCCTTACCCTGTTTAATATTAATTATGCGCTCACGATTGCTATCTTTGCTGCGGTAGCCAACCTGATACCCTATGCCGGTCCTATCCTGGGGGCTACCTTTGGCATAGCGGTCGGCTTATCTACCACAATAATGGATGCCAGTTCTAACGAGATGCTTATTCTTGCCCTGAAGGTCATGTCGGTGTTTGCCGTGGTACAATTGACCGATAATCTTGTCCTTCAGCCATTGATTTTCTCAAAAAGTGTAAAAGCGCATCCATTAGAGATATTTATCGTTATTTTTGCGGGGGCAACTATCTCCGGGATTATCGGAATGATTGTCGCCATTCCAGTGTATACCATATTGAAGGTGGTATATATGGAACTTTATACCGGGTACAGACAGTACCATATTTTTAAAATCAAGTAAAAAACAGAGCGAAGTAACCTATGAGTTTACAGTGTGGTATAGTCGGCTTGCCTAATGTAGGGAAGTCAACTTTGTTTAATGCTTTATCAAGTGCCAAAGCTGAAGCGGCAAATTTCCCTTTTTGTACAATAGAACCCAACGTGGGCGTGATCACCGTGCCCGATGAGCGCCTGAATGTACTTCAGAAATTGGTAAACCCTCAAAAAGTCCTTCCCACTACCATAGAGTTTGTGGATATTGCCGGATTGGTCAAAGGGGCAAGCAAAGGGGAAGGCTTAGGAAATAAATTCCTGGCCAATATCCGGGAAGTAGATGCCATCATTCATGTGGTACGCTGCTTTGCCGATGACAATGTGGTACACGTAGCTGGCTCAGTAGACCCGGTTTTTGATAAGGAAGTCATTGATTATGAACTACAGATCAAAGATCTGGAATCAGTTGATAAGAAGATATTACGGCTGGAGAAAATAGCTAAATCAGGTGATGCCAAAGCCAAAAAACATTTGGCCACTTTGCAGGATTACAAAAAGCACTTTGAAACTGGTAATAGTGCCAGAAGCCTCGAACTACCCGAAGAAGATAAAGAGGCTATCCTTGATTTACAACTACTTACCGCTAAGCCAGTTATCTATGTGGCCAATGTGGATGAAGCTTCAGTTCACACCGGAAACGCTTTTGTAGAAGCCCTGAAGAAAGTAGTGAATAATGAGCAGGCAGAAGTCATCCTGATTTCCGCTTCTATTGAAGCCCAAATCGCTGAGTTAGACCCGGAAGAGCGCGCTGTTTTTTTGGAAGAATATGGCTTAAAAGAATCTGGTTTAAACAAATTAATCCGCGCATCCTATAGATTACTGAATTTAATTACATATTTTACTGCTGGAGAAAAAGAGGTGCGGGCATGGACCATTATCAGGGGATGGAAAGCCCCACAAGCTGCCGGGGTCATTCATACTGATTTTGAAAAAGGCTTTATTAAGGCTGAAGTCATCAAATTGAAGGATTACCAACAGTATGGCACCGAACAGGGCTGTCGCGAAGCAGGTAAGTTAGCCATTGAAGGCAAAGAATATGTAGTAGAAGACGGCGATATTATGCACTTTAGATTTAACGTATAATTTAGTAATTTGTAAAACCACTATAATCATTACACAGATATAGGGTAATTTGAAAAGGGTTTCATTTTTTATTCTAGAAATAAGTATTTTTACATATAAATAGTAGGTCTTTATAAACAATTTCCATTAAATTTTATTCCTACATTTTAAGAAGGCTTTTGCATAGTCAATTTTTTTGTGGTTTAATTTATAAACAGCTGGTTTTTTGAGAATACGTATCATTTTTATACTGCGGAACAAGGGGTCTTATGTTCCTTTCCATCATCAGTATCTACTGGCCCAACTCATCAAAGGGATACTGGTGAAAGGTGGTAATGAAAAATTCATTAACTCCCGGCTATATAATTTCTCCGGGCTGAAAGGGCAAACCAAGATCAGCAGAAATGGCCTTCACTTCTACTCCAGCCGTGTTACCCTGGTCCTGTCAGCTACTAATAAAGATTTTGTAGATTATTTTCTGAAGCACCTTTTCGCCTTTCCCCAGATTGATATTGGGATGATGAACCTCATTCCCGAAGCAGTGGAAGTAGAAGATAAGCCTGACCTTACAGACGCCATGAAGTACGTCTGCATATCACCGCTGGTTTTGGTAGAGCCTTCATTTAGCGACGATCGCGGAAAGAAATTCATCGTTCCCACTACTGACACCTTTTCTGATCTTTTGTATGAGTCCATTATGATCAGAATGGAAAAGTCTGGTGTTTTTACTTCAGAGCAGATCGCAGAATTTTATAAATTCCAACTGGTCCCAGACAAAAATTACCTGGACAGGATCAGAGAGCAACAAAAGAAATTTGCCCGCATTTACCCTTTATACGATCAAGATGTGAAATACGAAGTGAGGGGTTACACCTTTCCCTTTGTACTGTACGCCGCCAGGGAGGTACAGGAATTTATTTTCAATAATGGCTTGGGAATGTATGCCCACAAAGGATTTGGTATGCTGGATTTAGCTACCGCTGATCCAGGTAAAGGCACCAGCAAATATGATTTTGAAGGGGCGCCAGCCTCTAACAGCCGTGAACCTGCTACTAGGGAAAGAACATCCAGAAACCGGGAAACTGAGTCTTAGCGCAGATTAGATATAATGCGGGTATAGCCAATCAACAGATCGGCTCTTGAGCCAATGGGGCGGGTATAGACAAAAATCTCATACAAATTTTCTGTTTCAAAATGATTGCCGTCAAAAGGATAAGGATTTGCGCCTTCTCCATTTTCTACATAATATAGGTAATTGTAAAAACCCTGTTTTAGCAAAATATCCAGTGTATACCCTTGCAAACCGGCATCATATTTCATTTTAATTTTCTTGTTGAGCACTCTGTT
>JBBSOG010000216.1:0-9744 GCA_038259985.1 Cytophagales bacterium | reverse complement strand
TTCCCGAGCTTGTTCCCGAAACTGTCAACGAAGGTTATCTGTCCATTCCAGTAAAACCCTATGAAATACCGTACAGATCATTATTGCCAAAATATGAGGAGTGTACCAATCTTATTGTTCCCATATGTATCTCAAGTTCTAATTTGGCCTATTCTTCTTTTCGGATGGAACCTCAGTATATGATTGCCGGACATGCTGCCGGGTTAGCTGCGGCCATCGCTTGTCAAGAAAATTTAGAATTACATAGAATTCCCATCAATAAATTGCAGTCAAAATTGGTATTGCAGAATCAAATTATAAGTTTTGATGAAAGCCCGAACGGGTATTTTGAAAAAAATAATACGGTAATCGTAGATGATGACATGACCCGGTTTGTGGAAAAAGACGGGGCCTGGGGTATGTCCGAAGACCCTAACATGGGGCGCCATGACATTACATTTTTATATTCAAATCCTAAAGAAAATGCCAAGATTACGTACAGGCCCCATTTACCTAAGACTGGCAAATACAAGGTATATGGTTGGTGGCCGAAATCTAAAAATGCGGCCAGTAATATCAAAATAGTTATTGCCACTTCAAGAGACCAAAAAGAAATAGAGGTAAATCAAAGGACTACAGGGAATAAATGGGTATTTTTAGGAACCTATGAACTCGAAAAAGGCCAAAACAATGAAGTAAGATTTGCCAATCTCAATACTGATGGAAATGTGTTCGCGGATGCTTTTAAGTTTGAATACGTTGACTAAACAAAACTATTGAAAGGGTAATAGGTAGATGCACTGGATGCTGGAAAACATGTGTACTGCGAGAAAACGATGGCTTATGATGCCGACCAGACCCTTCGCCTGGTCAAACATGCTAAACGCCATCGAAACTAATATTTCAAGTAGGTCATCAGTATCATCACTCTCAGCTTTACCAGAAAATTGTGTCATTGGTTCAAAACGGCTATATCGGTAAGGTCACTGGTCTTGACTGTCAATGGAACCGGAACGGCGACTGGAGAAGAGAGGTGCCCGATCCGAAATACGAAAGAATCATCAACTGGCGCAAGTACCGCGAGTATTCGCTAGGGTTGCTGGGTGAACTGTCGGCGCATCAGATTGATTTTGTCAACTGGATTACCCAAAGCCATCCCCTCAGCGTAATTGGCACAGGGGGAATAGACTACTGGAAAGATGGTCGTGAAACCTACGATAACGTGCAGGTGATCTTTGATTATCCAAAGGGCATCAAGGCAAGCTTCGCCTGTACTACTGCCAACGCTTACCAAGGTTACCAAATAAAGGTGTTGGGCGACAAAGCGAGCATCATCATCAAGCCCGATGCTGCCTGGATTTATCCGGAAAATACTGCGCCACCAGAACAGGCACTGGTGGATGGCGTAAGCGGTGCTACCCCATCTTCGGTAGAAGAATACGGAGCCATTCCCATCAATGCAGATCATACAGATCCTTCTAAGCGGGCCCTGACTGATTTTGCCCAAAATGTTATTCACCACCAAGAACCTATTTCCAACGTCATCACCGGGGCGAAAGTAAGTTTCGCGGTGCAAATTGCCTTGCAGTCAATACAAGAAGCGAAGATATGTAGCTGGAAGAGTGACTACGATCTGACTTGAAGATATGTATGGCTGAAGTAAAAAGACATGAACCATACTTGAAAGGGTGTTTAGGGCTTCACAATGTTTCCCAACGTAATTTGTCAAAAGCTGCATGCTTACAATACCAAAATGAGTATTACTCAGACCAAATGCGGCGACATTCCAAAAAAAATGGGCCAGAATCTAGCTGATAGAGTATTGAAAAACTAAGTAGTGGGACGAATTTTTAATTAGCTACGGAGCTTGATTCTTTGATTCCCTTCTCCTTTATTTTTCAAATCTCAACCATCGGGCGCCGTGGGCGGGTAGGGGAATAAGCTTGTCTAAAGGTATACTTTCCCCGCTTACTGCATCTTTGGCGTTGAGGTATTGATAGAAATTAAAGGTAAGTTCTACCTCTTTAGCCTCGCCCTCATTGAGTAAAAAATAATGATCTGCCTTCGGGCTGGCCAGGCGGTACACGATAGCATCCTCGGAAGCAAAAGGTGGTTTGATATTGCCCAATGTATAGTTGCGGAGCAACTGCTCTTCTTTAGCGTGACCCGGTTCAAAACAAGCACGGCCCGCTTCGTAGCCCAAAATGACCGCTGTGCCTTTGCCCAATTGGTGTTCCGTGATGGCTGGCTTGCCATTACCGAAGGAAGCAACTACCTCCGCACCCTCAGGGCGAAGTGCACCAATGGAGCCTATCAGTAAGTGATCATCCAGGTACCAATCCCGGTTGAGGCCCGAATATTGGTACTCACTGAGCACGGTGCCAAATAATTCCGCATAGGGTGAACCGCTACCCCGGGGAAACAGCGCTGAATAGGTGTCCATCCATGCCCCCGGCATGTCCATCACCAGGCGTCCGCCTTGTTTGACATAATTACTAAGAATAGGAATCAGTTCCTTGTTCAGGGCAATGATACCGGGCAGGTAGATGACAGGGTAACGAGGGGCCAATCCTGCTCGGAGGTCTTCCGGGTTGAGGTACTCAAAAGGGATGTCCGCGTTAGTCAACGCCCGGGATAGGCCGACCCGGGCCTGCATAGGCCGGTAACGCAGTATTTCCTGCCCCTTGAATGACATGGCCGTCCATATCGCTTCATTATCCCAGTCAAAGAACACGCCTACCAGCGGCTCCTTGTGGGCGGCCCAAAGTTCATCGCGATACGTTTGCATGCCCTGGGCTATTTTTCCTACCGCCACCGCCCGCTCGGTGACCTGGTTTTGATGGTCCAGCAGGGCGTACTCGCCTACTTCTGCCCCAGCCGTGCGGATACTCCAGCTCCATAGGCCGAAGCCTTTGAAACCGGAAGCCAGCATGCTGAGGGTAAACTGTTGCATTTCGGCAGCGTCTACGGTGAAGCCTTTGTTATTTTGCCCAAACCTTTCCCCGCCAAACTGCTGAGGTCCGCCCGACGTTTCCCATCCGCCACTCCAACCTCCCTTGAACATATCGTTAATATAGCTGGCTTGCATATACAAGGTAGGGCCAAGCTCATCTTTCACCTGGTCAAAGTGCCAGGTAAAGTGAATGGATGGATAGAAAGAACCCCCTTCCTGCATCACATCAGCAATGCCGGGAAAGTCTACTCCAAAGTAGGCGTGGGGACGGAATAATCCTAGCTCTCCTCCGGCGCGAAAAGGTGCATGAGGATCAAAAGCATGGAAAGTGTCCACCTTTTTTTGCAGCTCTTCCAGGCCATGATCGGCTTTAAAGCGAAGGATATCACGCCGGATACGGTACTCGCGATGGTTGTATTTTTCCCAGCGCTGTCCAAAGTCTTCCCAGGAAGTAAAGGCCCCTCCCTCAGCCTGTAAGCCATGATGGTGCTGGTTATAGGCATAGTTAAGGCTGTCAATTTCGCCGTAGGTATTTTGGGCCCAGTCTACGAAAAGTGCTTTGCCTTTTTCACTAAGTTCCAGGCCACGGGGACCTACGGTTGGGTCGTAAGCCGTACTACCGCCTTTAGGGGCCTCGGTATCCCCGCGCTCTTTTTTATAGGCAATAATATGTTCAATACGCTTGCGGAGGATATCTGTTTGGTACGAGATCATTTTGGGATGGCTACGTACTTTCTCTGGAGCCATCTTTTTGGGCAGGTCCAATTCTTTGACCAATGCATCAGTAATGGGTTCCCAGCCCCCTTCACCATACCACCAGGGAATGATACCTTCTTCCAGGGCAATCAGTTGGATTTGCTCTTCTGTCCAGTCGGGGAGCACCATGATTTGCTTGAGGTTGGTAAATCCCAGGTCTTTCATGGTACGAAAATGTCCGCGTATTGCTGCTTCCCCTTCACCCGGACGCTGGATATATACCACCCCAGCAGGCATCGGGGCGATCTTTCTGAACTTTTGCTGCATTGGCGAGTCGTGCAACTGATCGTAAAGATCATGCATAAAGTTGTGGCCTTGCTGGGGATAGGCAAGGTGAAAGTGTAGAAAAAACAAAAATAGCAGGGTGGGTGTGAGGTAGTTTTTTAACATGTTGATGAATTATTAAATTAAAGTCAATTCCGTTTAGTTAAGATATGTTTTCGTCCAAAGAAATTTCTTCTCCATCCGCATTATCTTAGGCGTTTTCGTATTAGTAAAAATAAAAGGTGAGTTTAACTTCCTTAGCTTCGCTTTCATCCAGCAGCACGAAGCTCTTTTGCTCACCTTGCTGGTTCATCTGATTCAAGGCATCAGCTAGGAATTTTCAAGAACACCGTGAAGGTCTAACTGAACAAAACTTTCAAATTTTTGCGCGAGTACTTCGCAGTACAGACTGATATTTCTTGCTTCTGGATTCTCGTCACTTCGCTACTCACTTATCTGGGTAAGCGTATTTACTCGACTTCAATGACCAAGCGGCGGTAGCCCACCAGGCTGAGTTCCTGGTCATCCGTTACTTCAAGCAGTAGATGAAAAGTTTCCCCAACCTTGGCCGAATCCGGTACATAAACGGATGTTTTGGCTTCGCTGGTCGAGCCCGTCAGCCAGGTCTCAGAACCGTTGTACGTGCCTGCTTCCGGGTAGGCATACCAACGAAACCGGAGACGGTCGCCATCGGGGTCGTACGAAGGAGAAGCATCCAACCTAAGCGTGTCATCCCGGGACAATGCACATCGGATAACGCCTTCATTGGGCAGATTATTTAGGAGGGGTACCGGCGGGTGATTAGTCTCTTTGTAACTTTTTGTTCCCCACTGAACCCGCGCCGCAAAATCCCGCTGAAAGGCCGGACGCCAACGGTAGACGGTTGCTCGGGCTGATATCACCGTATCGGCGGTTACCTCGTCGTAAAATTTATCATGGGTATCCACGAATAAATTAGATCTTTTCTCCTGATAACGACCACCCCAACCGCCCCAGCCAGGGTGATCGGGTTCGTTCAGACCATTGTTTAGGAAAAACAGCCAGGAGGGTGAATCACCTTCCTTCATCGCATTGTGGGTATTTCGCTGTGTTCCACCAGTGAAGGCTTCGTCGGGATACTGGCTGGCCAAGGGGTTTTCTCCGATAATGAACTCGTGAAGCCATTCTTTAGAAGTTAATTGTTCATTGCCCCCCAAAAACATGCCCCGATAACCGGAGGCCCATTTATCCCCGGCTGGATCAAATGCCAAGACTACCCATAGCTCTGGAAATTCCTGGATAATCCAATCGTTGGACGAATCTTGTTTGTTGATGAAAAACACTCGGAGCTTCCCGACAAATTCATTGAGTGCGGCTTCGGAAAGAGTGTGACGGGCTTTCCATAGAGCCTGCGCTACGTCGCAGGCTCCTCCCCATACAGCGATGCTTACGGGCACAGAGCTTTCGCGTACTACCTTTACAATCCAGTCGGAGCCTTCTGTATCGTGGTTAGCCCCCACATATTGTTCCAAGGGAATCTCTAGACCGTTGCCAGCGCCCCCTTTTTTCACCAGGGAATGTAAATACTCCGAGGATGGATACCCGGTTGCGTGAATCCTGAGGTTATCTTCTATTTTGGCATATTCGTTAATTAGTTGGTGGATAATACTGTCCCTGAGCACCGCAGATTCATGCGCGTAATTAGCGTCTGCGTTGGCGATCAAGCCTGCCAATTTAAATTCATTGGCATAATGTAACAGTCTCACCAGGGATTGCTTGTCATCTGGGTCTTGACCAATGTCAGTGGTTACAATGAGCACCTCCTTCTGCGCCAGCACCATTGACCGGGCAAAGCTAACCAGGAGAAATAGTCCAATGACTGTTCTTATTATCAGAGAGTGCATATTCATTTTCATAGTTGATTTAATGAAGTTATCTAAATTTAATTTCACCAAAGTGTATAACAAATGTGGGGCAAGAGCAAGCAAAAGTGAGTAAGCACTCTTAACTTTGAGTTAAGATAAAGATCGTGCATAAAATTGTGGCCCTGCTGGCCGTAAGCGCAAAGAAAACAATAACAAGAGAGAGCCTATTGGATAGGTTTTTAGCATTTTGATGAATTATTAAATTAAAGATGTCTTTCTCATTTTTGTAGTAATCAATCATCAAATAGTTTAAATTTTTTTCGCGGATTTTGCTCACTCTTTGTTTTGATAAACCGGCGTCAGCTTTGAATAATCTACGGTGTAACATTCTTTCTCATCGGATAAAGTTATCTTGCCATTTCCTGTCTAGGCATATTGAGCGCCGGGAGGTGTACATCGGGATAAAGTCGAAAGACCATGCCCAGTACTCCCTCGGTGCCGAACATCAGGTCATCATCAGATAGATCAGCTTGCATCCTTTTGATGCCGTTTTGCGGGATGGCTACCGTGGAGGTCATGATCCCGTGCAGGGTGTGAATACTTTCCGGGGCAAATTCAGCGAGATCAAAACTACTTAGGTTGTTTTTCATGGCCAGCAATGCTGGTCCGATGAAGGTCCAGCCGTAGATGTTGTACGACATGCTTTCCCCGTTCCAGCCGTTGGCAAAGAGGGTTTTATCCAGATGGTCCTGAAGTCTTTTGGTGGCATCCCAGCGCAGGGGCAGTACTGCACTTCGTTTACCTTCCTGGTCAATTGGAGGGTCCCATACATAGGAGGCCAGAATGACTGCGCCATAACGGACGCCCATCCAGTTACTTTCTATGGCGTAGTTGGCGGTATGGCCCATATTGGCATTAACTGAATACATCACTTCATAAAGCTGGTCATTTACCTGCTTGCGCTGAGTTTCGTTCCAGGCAGTATAACAAAAATCGTAGGCTACGGCCATTTTTTGCAGCAGCAAAGCCCGGGTAAGCCCACGGGAAAGGCGGTCATTGAAGAACACACTATCGTTGAGGATTCTTTGGGCAGAAATCCAGGCGCCATCAGCCCAAGCCTGATCACCACTCAGCAGATACAAATAGGCTTGGTTAGCCAACAAACGACCGTCGGCATAAGGATCGTAAGGGCGGTTGGGCTGTGCTTTTGTCTGCTGCTGTGTAGTTGCCAGTAAGTTATCGTACATAGCATTGAAAGGTGCTCTGCTTATTTTTTGCCGTAATTCCGGGAGGGATTCCCCGTTGATTATACCGCGGGGATGGGATGGCTGAGTTTGTGCCCCAGCCCAAGATGAAAGCAATAAAAAGAAAAGTATAAAGGGATAAAACGACTGGCTTTTCATAGTTGCAGCAGTAACCTGGGTCAGGTAAATTTTTGAAAATGAAACACTCGTCAGCGATTGGTCATTGATACCTGGACAGTGTTGGGGTCAATACTGATTGTTTTTACATGTTCTCCGGACTGAAGTTTTAAGGTGCCGCTACCCCATTCCTGGCTTACAATATTTTGCCCGTTCACGGTCTGGTAGACCTCCCAGGTGTCATATGCTATAAGTTTGCCATTGGCCCAGGTATCCGGCGTTACCCCCGCCGGGTCAATCATCTCACCGGTATATGCACGATAAGTAGTGGGTGGATTAAATACCAGGGACAGGCTGTCGTTGCCAGTGCTATGAAAATCTATGCGCTTATTTTCAACCACCTTCCAACGGGCATTTTCCAGGAAAAACTTCTGAAATGCTTCAAAGGTGCCAAAGTCCTTTTGCAAAGCCGTTTGTAAAATGGTTCCCCCCAGTTCGTCAGTATTGAATTGCCAGCGATAGCGGGTGTAAGTATTGTCCGAATAAGTTTCTTTTTGCATAGATTTAGCATTGATGGGTACGCAAGCAGCAAACACCTTGTTTCCTAAATCAAAGAAGAGGATATTACTTTTTATGACCGGAACAAACTGTTTGGGAACAGCCAGCCAGGTATTGCCTGTTCCCCTCACTGCCCTGATCATCATGTTTTTGTACTGGGCAATCTCCTCATATGGACAGCGACCGGCCATTGTCTGTAATGTGCCGCTGTTACCAAATAGCTGATAGGCACCCAGGCTATCCCCGCTTACCGCCAGTCGCCAAAGCGCTTCTTCGGAAAAAGGCCTTTGCTCCCTTTCCCCCGCTCGTTGATGGGTGAAGTTGCCATCAGGGCGGTTGCTGGCCAGGCTAACCATCAGTAGGTTTTCGTCCAAATAAATGGTTTCAAATTCAAAGCGGCGGCTTTTTTCATCTACTTTCCAATGGTTATAGTTGTCATGGTCTACCGCATAAAAAGGCTTGGCGCTACGTATTTCTACGGGCAAATCAAACTTTCTTTGTGCGATATCCACAATTACCTGGGGTGGGTAATAGTCAATGTAGGGCAAAAAGCCGATGTACTCCGTCAAACTCTTGTCACCAAAATCAAAGGTTGGGGTGTAATAAGAAGGGTGATCACCTTCTGTGGCAAAAAAGATATAGGAGTAGCCCCAGACCGAACCGGCAAAAGCCCGATAGGCGTTGGCTTTGGCACGTACATCCCCTGCTGCTTGAAAACCATCTAGGTAATGCAGTGCTGCTTCCAACATCATCCAGTCAAGACCTGCTTGGGCCATTTGCTTTACCTCTGCTTCCGGGGTATATTGGTAAAGTACCAGCAAAGGATTGAAACAGTGCCCCCAGTAAGTGTTGGAATTCCACTCCAAACGTCCTACATGGTAGAGGGTACGTATCCAGTTGCGGATATAAGGATCAAAATAAGCCATTTGCGTACTGTCCTGGTATTCATGGGCAAAGAGATAACCGCTGAAGCGAGCCATCCAGTTGAAGTTTTCCGAATTGAATTCGGTTTCTCCATAAATGGGGTCCATCAAGTGATCTTCCCGTTTTAAGTATTCCCAACCAATCTTTTCTTCTCCTTCACAAGCTTTCTTTTTGGTATAGAAAGTATCATAAATCTCCTGCTTCTGATCTTCGGGAAGTAGCTCCTTGTAGGTAAAATAATACATACTCAGTCCCGGCATGGTGAAGGGCTTGCAGAAGTTCCCTGCCCACGGGGAAAATACTAACGTCCTGCCCTGATTATTGATGAAATCCATTAGCCGGTTGGTATCTGCTTTTACCTTGTACATTTCTGCCAGTAGGGGTGGCCAGTCACGCTTCCCGGCATCTGCATCGGAAGTACCCTCTCCAAATGTAAAACTTTGAGAAGAAAGAAGTTCCTGCATACGTTGGTCAACCCCTTTTTGGTATTCGTTTTTTGCTTTCCCCTGCGATGCCAGGTTTATGTTTTCCGAACTACAGGAAATGCAGGCATACAAAATGAATGGACATATTGACCTACCGAACAAGAATCGCTTGATGATACGCTTGGTGCTTTTGGGCATAGACAAACAAATTCAAAATTGAGCAAAGAACCATCTCCTATCGGTATGATTAATATAAAACAGAGATAATTGTCACTTAGTGTAGCTGTAAGTCACCAGGTCACTATCACTGGTAGCGTCGGTGAGCAGCAATCGGTTAGCGGATACTTCCTGGATGTTAAAAGTCTGATAATCGTAGTATACATTCTCACTGTTTACTTCCTGCTCGTAGGCATCGTTCTCATCTTCCACCAACGAAATCAGCTGGAGGATGCGGGGGGCAGTATCTAATGACAGATCAGTGTTGCTTACTTCTGATACGGTAAATGAACCCTGATTAATGACTGCCGATAAATTATCCAAGATCTCAAACCTGCCTGAAGACGGGCTATCGGCAATCAACCGGAGAGTTTCAGTGAGTATAGTGGTATCTCCACTAGCATCGCTTTTTATGGTCACGATCTGTTCCCCTTGCCAATCTCCTACATAGGTATCCAGGTTAC
>JBBSOG010000215.1:0-9758 GCA_038259985.1 Cytophagales bacterium | reverse complement strand
TGAAGATCCAGAAGAAATATATAAGCAATACCGCTATGATGGATGGTTTACGCCCCCCAGCATAGAGGGTAGTCTGGCGATGCCCGGCACCTGGGGTGGTGGTTTGTGGGGTGGTGCATCAGTCAATCCCCATGCCGAAGTCATGTTTATCAACGCCAATGAGCTGGCGTCTATCAATAAGATACGTCCGGTAACCGTGCGGGACGAGGTAGCGGTGATGGACGACAGTCCCGATGCCAAGCCAAGTATCAGTTTGGGGCAAAATCTCTATGAATTGAACTGTTCCGCCTGTCACGGTGCCGACCGTAAGGGTATTCCTCCTGCTTTTCCTTCTCTGGAAGCAATAGGGGATAGGTATGAAAGTGATCAGATTAGTGGAATCATAAAAAACGGAAAGGGGGCTATGCCTGCCTTCAGCCAGTTTTCGGATAGGGAACTGTCTTCTATCGTCATGTTTTTGGAAGAAGGAGCAGAGAGTATGGAAAATACGACAATTTCCACCGAAGAAAAGCAGCCCCAGCGCTATGTGACTAACGGTTATAATAAATTTCTGGACAAAAAAGGCTACCCACTCACCAAGCCACCCTGGGGCAGCCTCAATGCCATAGACCTAAAGACCGGAGAACTTAAGTGGAAAGTGCCATTAGGAGAGATTGAGGAATTGACCGAGATGGGAATACCCATTACCGGCAACCGAAATCTGGGCGGATGCATCAGCACCGCTGGAGGATTGGTGTTTATTGGCGCTACCACGGACGAAAAGATACGCGCTTTTGACGCAGAAAGTGGTGAGGAACTGTGGCAGGCTAAGCTTCCTGCCGGAGGTTATGCCGTACCGGCTACCTATATGGTGAACGGAAGGCAATATGTAGTCATCGCTGCCGGGGGCGGGGGCAGGGGGGGCACACCTACCTCGGATACATATATTGCTTTTTCCCTGCCAGAAAGGGAATAATAAAGACAAGCGCCAAAACACTAACCCTGCTGTGGGTGTTATGGACTAAAATTACCTAAACTATGAAATATTTATTCTTTGCAAGCCTGCTGTTAAGCAGCACTGTGCTTTGGGCACAAGACAAAATCAGTACAAATAAGGGCGACCTGACCATCAATCCGGTATTACACAGCACGATGGTACTGGAATGGAATGGAAAAACCATCTTTACCGATCCCTACGGTGGTGCAGAAGTCTTTTCCGGATACGATGCCCCTGACCTCGTACTCATCACCGACATTCACGGCGATCATTTGAATGCTGAAACCTTAGCTGCCTTGGATATTTCTAATGCTGAACTGATTGCACCCCAGGCGGTGATTGATCAAATGGGGGATATAAAATTCAAGAAAGTGCATGCTTTAGGAAATGGCAAGCAAATAGAATGGCAATCTATTGGTGTGGAAGCTATTCCCATGTATAATTTACCTGAAACCAATGATTCTCGCCATCCCAAGGGACGGGGTAACGGTTATGTGTTGACAATGGGTGGTAAGCGTGTTTATATTTCCGGTGATACCGAAGATATCCCTGAAATGCGTAACCTAAAAAATATTGAAGTGGCCTTTGTCTGCATGAATTTGCCCTACACAATGGATATCAATCAGGCATCGGAGGCCGTGTTGGCCTTTAAACCAGCTATAGTGTAC
This sequence comes from Cytophagales bacterium, assembly GCA_038259985.1. GTDB lineage: Bacteria > Bacteroidota > Bacteroidia > Cytophagales > Cyclobacteriaceae > Catalinimonas. Next base: position 8,114 of record JBBSOG010000215.1, on the reverse strand, counting down.
CCATTCCATTACCGGGGTGGTGGCGGAGAATTCAGTGATGTGGAGAAATTCAAAGAACTGGTGAATGAAGACGATAAAAATATTGACGTTCGCCTGGGGGAATGGTACCCTGCTCAATAAAGATAGGCGAAAGTGCTTGCGACAAAGCCCCATCTGAATCTTCAGTTGGGTCTTTGTTGTATTATAATTTTTTGGTTTTAGTATATAGTGCTTGAGGCAATGAAGGAAGCATTCCCTTTGCACTCAAAAGTGCTCTAAGCTACTACTTCAATTGTTGATTCCTTTAAGCAGCCGTAGCCAAATACTTATGGGGTATGGCTTTTTTCTCAGTAAAATAAGCTGTCATGATCAATACTAAAGCCAGCAAGGCGCCCATAAATTGACCGTCACCGGCGTTGATATGCGCTGAAGTTGCGAGTGCAGTATTAAAAAAGAAGCCGGCATAAGCCCATTCTTTCAGTATGATTGATTGCTTAGTCCAAATGGCCACGAGTCCCAATAGTTTAGCAATTGCTAAGGGATAGACTAGGTAGGCTGGGAATCCCAGGGATTCAAAAGCGCCAGCAATGGTTTCATGATTAAAGAAATAATTAAAGACTGAGAATAGCATTAAGGCAGTAAATAATCCTAGTGTAACGTAGTAAGTAATTTTCAAAGCTTTCATAACTATTGTTTTATCTAAGTTACGTGCTTACTACTATTGTAGTTACAACTATTGTTTAAAAATATTATCGTCTAACGAGCTTCTTGTAGATTAAGGAGTAGTGTAAAGCCTAGCACTTTGATTAATTCATTAACTTTGCAAGCAAAAAAAGCATTATATGAACCATCAGCAGCCCTATATTGTGCAGTATGTGGGTTTTCAGACAGGATTAGACGAAGAAACTTTCATGAAGAGTTGGGCTCCATTCGCCAGCAGTTTTAAGTCAGCCGGAATCGCACAGATTGATATTTATATCGTTAGTAACAAGGACATTCTCACCTATATTTCTCGCAATGTATGGCCTGCTGAAGCGTATATGAAAAACTTTCCCAGCGGGGTACCGGGAGCTGTGCGTACCCAGGATGTGAATGTGTTACAGTTTGGAGGCTACTGGTTACAAGAAGTGAATGTGGATAGCCCTGAAAACATAACATTGCTTTTTCAAAGGGAAGAAAAACACATAGAGGAGGCATCAATCATGCCCAGGGTTACAGAGACTGTTCCTTTCAAACAAGTGCTAGTGCTACAACAAGCAAAAACTAGCTACACTTCCTCAGATGAGCAACTGGTATTTAGCGGTAAGCATTTGAAAAGCCTGTAGATATCAGGCTTTCAGAGATTGTTTGTACATTCTGAAAAACAGAAACGGAAGAAAACCGAAGGCAAAGAGGAGTGCTCCCATAATGAGTAATATGGTGGCACCTTGTAAATGCAACAACTTAAATACTACAGATAAACCCGTAAAAAAGGCACTTAAAAAGCCCAGAACAAGTCTGATCTTTTCCGATAAAGCTTGACTAATGTTTGCTTGATAACGATCAATGGCCAGCAGGGGCAAAAAAATTAATACAAATGCCAGAATTCCGTAGTTAAACATATTAAGTCCACCCGGCCAGTGCAATACGCTGAACAAATAGCCAATACTCACACTTATAGAAGCTAGTAAACCGATAGTATACATGGTCTTTTTCATACGAATAAGTTTAGTAAAGTTTAATAGAAATAAAGTTTCTCGTTGTATTTCATTCAGTCCGTTTGGGCTGAGTTGATTCAGCGCTTTCTCTAATGCTAATTCAAATCGCTGCCCTTGCTTCAATTCAAATTCTATGGTGCAGCATAGGTGGTCTAGCAGGTCATCTTTCAGGCTGTCCATTGTTATGCCTGCCTGCTCTATATGCGCTTGAACAATTTTTTCCTGTTGTTCAGACAATATCATAAGGATGCCGTGTTAAGTTGGGGAAAGACAATATGCTGAATCGTTTTCAGGAATTCTTGCAACTCAGCAAACTGGGCTTCCTTTTGTACTTGTCCGGCTTGAGTCAGCATGTAATACTTTCTCACCCTTTTGCCAATATATACTTCATCCACTTCCAATAAACCTTCATCCAATAGTTTATGGAGCGCAGGATATAGAGAACCTTCTTTGATGAGGAGCTTGCCATCGGAGATATTCTTTACCTTTTGGGTAATTTCATAACCGTACATTTTCCCTTCATCCGCCAAAAGCTTAAGAATGATAGTAGACAAAGTACCTTTAATCAATTCAGTAGCATTCATAATGCAATATACAATGTTATTTAATGCATCACAATTCTATGTATATAAATTTGAATAAATTTTACCAAGTATTTACTTCAAACTGATTCTTGCTACCTTTACTCTGCTAAAATTCATCAGCCTTGAGCAAACAAAAGATCGTTGTCAAAGTAGGATCAAATGTCATTACCCGTGAGAATGGGGAGATTAATACTGAGCTGCTACAATCACTTTGTGGGCAGTTAGCCAATCTACAGCACTTTGGCTATTCTCCCTTATTGGTTTCTTCCGGAGCGGTAGCTGCCGGCAGGGGACGTTTCCGTATGGAGAAAAAAACTGATCCGGTGACGCAACGGCAACTCCTGGCTGCCGTAGGACAAACCCACTTGATGCATACGTATAGCCGTATCCTGATGGAACACCAACGTACCTGCGCTCAGGTGTTAGTGACCAAAGAAGATTTTCGCGACCGTAGGCATTACCTTAACATGCGCAATTGCCTGGAAGGCATGCTGAACCATGAAGTGATCCCGATCATCAACGAAAATGATGTAGTATCGGTCACCGAATTGATGTTTACCGACAATGATGAACTGGCCGGACTGGTGGCAGCCATGGTAGATGCTCAAATATTACTCATCCTCACCAATGTAGCCGGTATTTATGACCGTGATCCTAAAGATCCAGAAGCCCGTTTGCTGAAACAAGTAGACAACAACCTGGATCTGAGCCAGGTGGTTACTATGGAGAAGTCGGATTTTGGCCGGGGAGGAATGCTCACCAAAGCGGCGATGGCACAAAAGCTCGCGGATATGGGCATCATAGTATTCATTGCCGGAGGGCAGATAGAAAGTGTCATTGAACGGATTGTTCAGGGAGAAGCACTGGGCACCCGGTTTGTGCCGGATAAAAAAGTGACCGGAGTGAAACGTTGGCTAGGCCACGCCGGGGGTTATGCCAGCGGTACTGTATTTGTCAATGCCGGGGCCAAGCGGGCTTTGCTGAATGCTGACAAGGCTTCCAGCCTGCTACCCATTGGTGTCACCAGAATAGAAGGAAACTTTGAAAAAAGCGATATCATCCAATTGAAAGATGAGTTGGGTCAGGCCTTTGGTTTGGGTAAAGCGCAGTATGGCGCAGAGCAGGCAAATGAGTGGATGGGTAGCCAAGGGCAAAAACCACTTGTACATTACGATTATCTTTATTTGTACTAAGCTTTCTCCTTGCATAGATTGGCCACACACACAAAAAATCACACCAACAGATTGTCAGTGTGATTTCATTATTTTCTAGTGAGTTTAAAATTAGAAAAGCTAAACCTTGATCTCTCCTTCTTCGCTGGGATCGGTTTTCTTGCCGGTAACTGCTCCAACGCCCATTTTTAGTAAGCTGACTAGCATGTTATTTTTAGTATCCCAATAATACACGTCCTTCGGTACTACACTAATTATAGAAACATTCGGATCATCTTTTCCATCAAACCAGTTGTCATCGCTACTGTCATATAGTTCGTCTATAATTTTCTTGTTGTCAAGAATTTCAGCATTTCCATATACGTTGAGAAATTCCATTCCGCCGGGCTTACAATAAAATAGATGAACGCGCCCATCTTTTTCAATATTAGTATTATGCTTACTATCTCGTCCGCTCAGGAACCAAATATTACCCTCCTTATCTACTTTTTTTGTGCTCATAGGGATAGCATGGAGCGGCACAGTATCAAGATCGGTAGCCATCAAATTAAAATCAATTGACTCAGCCAATTCTTTTATTTTCTTTCTGGCTTCTTCGTTGGTTAAGTTATTTACTGCCATTTTATGATTATTGTTATGGTTAAATTTTATTCAAATTGTTCAGTCGTAATTTGAAATTTTCTTTATCAGCATTAAACGTAAAGAGAGAAGGATAACTGTTCCCTTCTCTCCTTACAATTATACTGATCAATTTACTTTTTCGCTTTGCTATTCAAGCGGCCTTCAGCTAAATCATCTAGCTTTTGATCAGCCTTATACTCTTCATCTAGAGTTTTCTGCAGTTTCTTAGCCAGATCATCATGGCCTAACTCCTTCGCAAAACGTACCGCGGTACCGTATCCTGATATTTCGTAATGCTCCACGCGTTGTGCTTCTGCAATAAGTCCAGCATCCATCACTTCGTCCGTCTCAGCTTCTTCCATAAAACCTTCCGCTTCCTTGATCAACCCTTCCATGGCCATGCATTTTTCGCCACCGGGCTTAATACCCAATTTTTCGCATATTTCTACGATTCGGTTTTGCTGCTCTTTGGTTTCTTTTAAATGGCTTTCAAACGCTTCCTTCAGTTTGGCGTCAGAAGCCTTTTTTGCCATTTTAGGAAGGGCATTTAGTAGTTGCGATTCTGCGCTGTATAAATCTTTTAGTTGATGTACAAAAAGTTCTTTTAAGTCTTTCATCGTTAACAGGTTTAAGTTAAAAAATTGGAGCGCTTAGGCTCAGCTAAAATGTGATTTTATGATGCTTTTGATAACGGGAATACGTTTGGATGTTGAATAAATTATCAACATCTCCGGGAATAAACATGCAAAAGTGCTTAAGTGTTTTCAAGATGCGCTACTGCACTTTATTTATTTTTTCAAAGACATAAGCGTAGCTTTCTTGCCTTTCCCCAACTTGCAGCGCTTTCGCTTTAAGCATGGCAGGAGTGGTCTTATCTGGGCTGAGTTTCTTTACAGAAAAAAGATAGTATTGGACTGAGCCTCACAAGCCAAATTATGTGTCTGCATAGAGGCAATATCAGCGTACATGCTGTAAAAGGGACGGGAGCAACTTTTACCTTAAGCTTTTGAGTGTTTATTTTTTTTGATCCGCACATTTCGGTAAATGTCATTCATCGTCAAAGTGAGTGCGTCGTCAAATAGCTTAATTTCTTCCTCAGTCTTGTCATATATGCGAATATTCCATTCGTTGTCCTGTATCTTACGACTATGCTCTATCATGAAGGATACGGGGGAGATAGTGATATAGTGTTCCAATGAAGGAATGCTCCGGTAAGCGGAAAACTTATCTCCTTTGTCAAAGCTGGAAGTTGATTTGGAGAGAATTTCAATCAGCAGATAAGGGTTGAGTAGGTTGTCAAAAGTATCGTCCTGAAACTGGGGCTCCCCTTTGACTACTACCAAGTCAGGATAAAAGTAGCTCTTAGTTTTCGGGGTGAAAGTCCGCATATCAGAATGATACAACTGAAAATCCTGATCTCTGATGAATGACCAGATGAGACCAGTCAGATTGGTAGAGATGGCGTTGTGTTCTTTGATAGCTCCTCCCATCAATATTTTTTTCCCTTCATGAAATTCGTATTTGCCATCAAATTCCCGGATGCCCGCCCGCTCTTCCTTCAGGTATTGCTCGGCACTGATAATTTCTTCTTTAAGTTTAGGCGTAATAACAGTTTCCATAGCTTTTCTTTTGAGAATTACAATCTAACAAAAAGAAGTGAATGATGTAGGAATTCTTTGTAGACTAACGCTTACAACACCTCAAAAGCAATACGGCGGTTTTTCTGTCTTCCTGCCTCCGTATCGTTATCAGTAACCGGCTTTGACTGCCCATATCCCCGAAATTGTAGCCTGTCCGCGGAAATGCCTGAATCAATCAAATAGCTGTACACTGCTTTGGCCCGCTTGGCAGATAGCTCCAGGTTATATTCCGCACTTCCTTGGTTGTCCGTATGGCCGTTAATAGTAATGCTGATTTCAGGGTTTTCCTGTAGAAAGTTCACCACTTTATTAAGCTCTGGTTTAGATATTTCTTTGATCTCATATTTATCTACATCAAAGAAAATATTGTTCAAGACCGTTTCTGTGCCTTTGGTGATAGGCTGCAAGTAGATATCAATATGTAGGGGTTTGGGTAAGCTTTTTGTATTTTTCTGAGCATAGTCAAATGCCAGACTCTGAAACAAGTAGCCTTCACGGTCTACATACAATGCATATTCAGACCCTTCTGTCAACACCATCAGGTATTCTCCATTTTTAGGATCGGAATTCACTTCAGAAATTTTTATTTGCTCATTCAGATTCATCAACTCAACACTTGCACCCAGCGGTTTTTTAGTGGCCGCATCGTATACCGTGCCTGCGACGTAGCTACTTCGGTTGGTGACCCGGATTTCGTCAGGAATGACAAAGGTATAGATCAAGCTGCTGACATAGCGGTCACCTTGCCTCTGCTCATGGGAATAATAAGCATCGTGCCCATCGGCAGTGATGAACAAGGAAGCCTGGTCTTCCTTAGTATTAATGGGATAGCCGAGATTCTTAGGTTCGCTCCAGCTTTTGTCTTTCTTCTCAGCGACATAGAGATCAAACTTACCAAATCCCGGCAAACCGTCGGAGGCAAAATACAAGCTCTGTCCGTTGACATGGATAAAGGGAGACACTTCATCCCGGGGCGAATTAATTTCTTTGCCTAAATTCTCCGCCTTGCACCATTCTCGCTTTTCGTTACGGTAGCTAACATAAATATCTCGCCGACCTTGTCCGCCTTTACGGTCAGAGACAAAGTACAGCGTATTGCCATCGGCAGAAAGCGAGGGCTGCGACTCCCAGGCACCTCCATTAATTTGATTACCCAAATTTTTTGGCATCGTCCATTCATCCCCGATTTTGTAACTGATATAGAGATCACAGCTTCCGAAACCGCTCCTTTCCTGGCAGGCAGTAAAGATGAGGGTTCGTCCATCCGCGGAAATGGTGGAAGTGCCTTCGTTAGCGCGGGTATTGATATTATCTGACAAGGGTTCAGGTTTTGCCCATTGTCCGTCTGCCTGCTTTTTACTAATGTAGATGTCTTCATCATACTGTGCGGTATTACCTTTTCTACCGGTAAAAATCATGTATTGCTGGTCAACAGTAAGCACTGGAAAGTACTGTAAACCCAGTTGATTAATTCCGCCACCTAAGGGCTTAGGCGTAAATTCCACCGGCTTGTTTATGTTTTTTTCGGTAAACTCAATGTTGGCCAGCAGGTAACGGGCATCCTCCTGCATGAGCCTGTTTGCCCTTTCCATACCCAGAATATGGTTCGCTAGTTTTTTTGCTTCTCCATATTCGGATTGGTCAAAATATTTTTCAGCAAGGAGTACTTGTGCTTCAGAAAATGTCGGGTTATCGTACTGCGATTTGACTACTTTTTCCAGATGATGCTGCATACGGTCTTCATCGCCCATCGCCTTATAAATTTTGCTCATCCGCAGATGCGCTTCTGCGAAACCGCCATCTTTTCTAATGGCAGCATCTAATAGTTCCAGCGCCGGTCCATACTGGCGACGGATAAAAAAGTTGGTAGATTCTACGTAATAGCCAATCGCTTTCTTGGATTTAGTAGTGTACTGTTGCTGGGTTGGCTGCGCGTAACCCAGCTGAGCAGAGAAAAGGGAAATCAGAAGAATAAAGATCAGATTCTTTGACATGGCTGGACTGGCTTTACTTATGGTTTGAACGATTTCGGGCAACAAACAGTGCCAAAGCACTGCGAATTCATTAATTTTAATGCTTTTGCAACTTTGTACTTGAAATGCACAATCCCAACTTATTTAATCTCATTAACTGTCATGACACAAAGAAGATCATTTTTAAAGAAAATATCTGCCGCTACCTTTGGCTTAGGTAACCTAGCAGCGCTTCAGCCTCTATGGGGTAAGCCGATGATGGTTAAACCCAGAAAACCGGTGGTTGTATCCACCTGGCGTCACGGTCTGGCAGCCAATGATGCTGCCTGGAAAATCCTTGCTAAAGGAGGCAGGGCTTTAGATGCGGTAGAAGCCGGCGTGAAAGTAACCGAAGCCGAAGATAATTTTAGTGTGGGTTACGGTGGTTTGCCCGACCGGGATGGCCGCG
>JBBSOG010000214.1:0-9791 GCA_038259985.1 Cytophagales bacterium | reverse complement strand
TTTCAGAAGTAAAAAACAGGTAAAGGACGACTCCTTCAGCGATACAGGCGGCGATAAAAACCGCATTGGATTTGATGAATTTGATATAAAAAGCCACCAGAAAAATACCTAAGATGGTTCCGTAAAAAATAGAGCCGATAATATTAACAAACTCTATCAGGTTATCGGCCAGGGAAGCAAAAGTGGCAAAAAAGATGGCGATCACCCCCCATAGCAATGTAAAAAACCGGGAAGCATAAAGGTAGTGCTTGTCAGAGGCTTCTTTTTTGAAAGACCGTTTATACAAATCCACCACACTGGTGGAACCTAGCGCATTTAGCTCAGAAGCGGTAGAAGACATGGCGGCAGAAAAAATAACCGCCAGCAACAAACCAATCAATCCCTGGGGGAAATGCTCCATGATAAAACTAATGAATACATAGTCTGTATCTTTGGTTTCGGCTAGGGGTACTGCCTGGCTAATCAGAGCTTTGGCTTCGGTGTGTACCTGTGCTTGCTCCTGATTTAGTCGGTTGACTTCTTCTTTTTTGGCGTTGAATAAGCGCTCATCTTCATTTTCAGAAGCCTGGAGCATGGCACTGATGCCTTCTCTTTTCTGCTCAAAAAGCTGGGTATGTTTTTCTTCCAAGCGTTCCCATTCTCCCCCATACTCGCCCTCAACAACTTGCCGACTCAGGGCATCATTGAAAAACACCGGTGGCTGATAAAATTGATAAAACACAAAAACCAGTACTCCTACAAACAGGATCAAAAACTGCATAGGCACCTTAAGCAGTCCATTCATCATCAGCCCTAAGCGGCTTTCTGCAATGGATCGGCTGGACAAATAGCGTTGCACCTGTGACTGGTCAGTGCCGAAATAAGAAAGAAAAAGAAACAGCCCTCCGGTTAGTCCCGACCAAATGTTGTAACGATCAGTAAAATTGAAATCATAAGTAATCACATTAAGCCGTCCCATATGTCCGGCTACATCCACCGCATCACCGAACGATACATCCTCCGGCAAAAGGTTAACGATGACAAAAACAGCTACTATCATCCCCCCCATCATCACAGCCATCTGCTGTTTCTGGGTCTGGCTGACGGCTTTCGTACCTCCACTCACTGTATAGATAATCACCAAAGCCCCAATGATAGTAATGGTCAGGTTAAGGTTCCAGTCAAGGATGGTAGAAAGGATAATAGAGGGGGCGTAAATGGTAATACCAGCGGCTAAGCCTCGTTGTACCAGAAAAAGTACAGCAGCCAGGGTGCGGGTTTTGAGGTCAAACCGGCTTTCCAGGTATTCGTAAGCAGTGTATACCTTGAGGCGGTAGTAGATGGGTATGAAAGTAACTGAAATAATGATCATTGCGATAGGCAAGCCAAAATAGAATTGGATAAATCGCATGCCATCTTCAAATGCCTGGCCAGGAGTAGAAAGGAAAGTAATGGCGCTGGCCTGGGTAGCCATCACTGACAAGCCTACTGTCCACCACTTTGAGCTGTTATCCCCTTTGAGATAGCCTTCTATATTTTTACTCCCTTTTGTTTTGTATACGCCGTAACCTACGATAAAACTCAAAGTACCCAATAAGATGGTCCAGTCAAGGGTGCTCATGCGTAGTGGGCGGTAAGCAGATAAAATAAAAAGATAAGGAAAATCAAATTACCGATCACCAAAGCATACATTCCTGCCCACCTTGTGAAGATAGGTGGATTCTCCGAGGAGCTTTGGGTATTTTCTGTTGGTTCATCCTGCCTGCTCATGCATTTTAATTTGTGATGTTCCAAAAATAGGAAAATTGTTCAAACCACCTGAATAAGAAACTATTTAATGGCTAGTGATTGCCTCGGACAAAATTTGAGAAAGCATTACTTACACTAAAGTTCTCGCTAGATTGTGAAAAGTTTAGCGACTAGAACTTTCCTCCGCCTCATCTTTTTGAAATATCCTCTTGAAAAAACCTTTCTTTTCTTCTTCCTCTTTTACTTCCTCATTCTTATTAGGAATAGTATTCCCTAATCCCATGCTGCCTTTTACCCCACTTATAAGTGATTTGGCCCAATAAGAGAAGAATGATTTGTTGGGGTCGCGTTCAAAACCAACTTCCCCTATGCGCAAGGACTTGGAGTTGCTGGAAGGATTATCCGTTTTTACCAGAAAAAGGTTAGCGACAAATGAACCCAGCTTTTCTTTAATGGTTGGGTCGTCGGGTGTGTCTTTATTCAGCAGCCTGATTTTGAGGTCTTTGTAAGCAAAATGTACCTCGCCGCTGGATTGCGTTTGGTTAGCGTCAATCCTGAACTTAAGCGCATAAGCGAAACCACTATCTATAGAGGCAAATACCGTATTTTCCAGCATACTGTTCATGGCCTGAAGCGGAAAATCATACATTTCGCCACTGATAAAGTGCTGGTAATCCGGCTTATTTAGTGGAAAATCAAAATGAACTTTGAGGGTACTTTTCCCCATCAACTTGGCCTGAACATCGGCTTCCATGATTAGATTATCCTCTTTCAGGCTGTCCAGGTTGCTAATGGTGTAGGCGGTCATGTAGACTTCCTCAAAGGTAATTTTTCCAGGCACTTCTGCTTTCGGCATATGTTCTTCGTATTGGATGAAAGCTTTCTTAACAATCAAAGTATCCAGTCGGAAGGGTACAGGAACATTTTGTATCGCTGCTTGCACCAAGGGCTTTTCTGAATAAGGCGCCTCAGGCAACCGCTTATCTTTTAGCACCAATAAATTTGCTTCTTCAATAGAGATTTTGCCCACCAAAAGCGCCAGTTCACTTACTAAAAAGTGAAGGTCAATCCTTTCTAATTTTATCTGTTGAACGTCTAAATCAACCCGGGAAATTTGGTGACCGACCCCTTTAGCAAACTCATAGCGAGGCATCTGAGGTACCATTGAGAACTTTTCAATAACCAATTCCTGCCTTATCGGATCAGCTTTCAGGTGTCCGATATTAAAAGTATACAGGCTATCTTCGGTAGTAAATGAGGACTCCTCTACCTGAAGCACAAACTCCCTGGCATAGGGATAACCGTAATTACGCTTTACAGTGCTGGAATCTACGTGCAAGTCCAGGATATCCGCGTGGATATCCCCTAAGCTAAATGGCAACTGATCATCTACCTTATTAATCCATTTGAGATTGGCACCTTCAATGGCCAGGGTGTTGACATCCAGGGAATCAAAATATTCTTTAATCAACTCGTGCGCATCAAATTTCTGGATCTTATCCAGGCTAACTGAATCCTTTTTCTTTGTGCCATCCGAATAGTCATACAATACCATTCGTGGCTGCTTGATGCTGAGCTTTTCCACCAGTAGATAGCGTTGGGGAAGCATTGACCAGAAATTTCCCAATCCCAGTTCAAAATCACCTACGCTGGCCGATACCCATTTTCTATTTTTAAGGCTGTCCTCCTTTTCCACCCGCGTACTATCAAAATCAAGTTTAAAATCCTTGAAAGTTACATTTTGCTGAAAGGGATCAATATCCATGTCCGCATAAGTGACTTTGTAGAGTCCTGATGACGTATAGCTCACCGACTCTTTAAAAACGGCGGTGAGCACCGGGCTGATCCAGAAGGATACAAAAATCTGGATACTCAGAGCCGCCGCCAGCAACAACCCGATTACGATTGACCCTACGATGATAAGTTTTTTGCGCATATGGTAAGATGAAAAAAAAGCGGGAACTTATCATTCCCGCTTCATAATTATTGAATTATTCTGAACCCTATTCGGTCACAAACTGGATAGGGTTTCTTACTTTTTTGGAGAGCAGTGCCAACTCCAGTACTTCATTCACCTTACGCACATAATGGAAGTTGAGGTTTTTGATATACTGCGCCCCTATCTCATCCACGTCCTTGCGGTTGCGGTCACAGAGGATGATATCTTTGACCCCGGCACGACGGGCGGCCAGTATCTTTTCTTTAATCCCTCCTACCGGCATCACTTTGCCCCGCAGGGTAATTTCGCCGGTCATCGCCATCTTGTTTCTCACTTTTCGCTGGGTGTACACCGATGCCATCGCCGTCAGCATGGTAATCCCGGCGGATGGGCCATCTTTGGGCACCGCCCCGGCGGGAATGTGCAGGTGCAAATCATAGTTGTCAAAGACTTTATAATTGATCCCCAACTGTTCGGCATTGGATTTCAGGTAGGATAGCGCAGTCATGGCGGATTCTTTCATTACATCACCCAACTGCCCTGATAGGGTAAGTTTTCCTTTACCCCGGCTCAAACTGGATTCTATAAACAATATCTCTCCACCTGCTTGTGTCCAGGCTAATCCGGTCACGACGCCCGCCAGTTCATTTTCTTCGTAAATCTCTTTGTCAAAAACCGGGGCACCCAGTATTTTCTCTACCTCGGCAGCGCTGACCTTTGGAGAATGTTCTTCCTCCAAAGCAATGGATTTGGTGATATTTCGGATCACAGTAGCGATCTTACGTTCCAGGCTCCTCACCCCAGATTCCCGGGTATAGTCCTCAATAATTGACTGAAGGGCTTTTTGGTCAAAAGAAACCTGCTTGGCATTCAGCCCATGTTCTTTGCGTTGCTTAGGCACCAGGTGCTTTTTGGCAATTTCCACTTTTTCTTCCATCGTATACCCGGTGATCTCAATGATCTCCATACGGTCGCGCAGCGCATGGGGTATGCTATCCAGGGCGTTGGCCGTAGCAACGAACAACACATTAGATAAATCGTACTCCACTTCCAGGTAGTTGTCCAGAAAAGTATCGTTCTGCTCCGGGTCCAACACCTCCAGCAAAGCGGATGAGGGATCACCACGGAAATCAGAATTTACTTTGTCAATTTCATCCAACACAAAAACAGGGTTTCCGGTTTTCACCTTTTTAAGATTACTGATGATCTTGCCAGGCATTGCCCCCACGTAGGTTTTGCGGTGCCCCCTGATTTCCGCTTCATCACTTACGCCCCCTAAAGATAGTCGACAGTATTTACGGTTCAGCGCTTTGGCGATAGACCGACCTAGGGAAGTCTTACCTACGCCGGGAGGGCCATAAAGACAAAGGATAGGCCCTTTCATGTTGTTTCTGAGCTTCAGCACGGCGAGATATTCAATAATCCTGTCTTTAACTTTCTCCAAGCCATAATGGTCTTTGTCCAGTATCTTCATTGCTCTTTTCAAGTCCAGGCTATCCTTAGAGAAATGCGACCAGGGCAGATCCAGTAAAAATTCTACATAATTGAAAGAAACTGGATATTCAGCGGCCATGGGGTTCATGCGGGCAAGTTTGTCCAGTTCTTTGTTGAAATGCTTGGCTACGTATTCAGGCCATTTCTTTTTCTCCCCCCGTGCCCGCATTTTTTCCATGTCTTTGTCCAGGCCACCGTCACCCAGTTCGTCCTGCAAGACTTTCATTTGCTGGCGCAGGAAATAATCGCGCTGCTGCTGATCAATATCCGAATGCACTTTGCTATGGATTTCATAGCGGATTTCCAGCATTTGGATGTCTTTGTACATATAAGCCAACAGCAGTTTGGCCCGCTTCAGGCCATCATTAGTTTCCAGCAGTTTCTGTTTATCGGCTACTTCCGCATTGATATTGGAGGACAGAAAATGGGTCAGAAAGCTAGGGCTTTCTATATTGTCCAGCGCCGCCTGGGCTTCCTGGGGGATTTCAGGGTTTAGCCGCAAAATTTTGGTGGCCGCTTCTTTGAGCGATTGTACTATGGCAATTACTTGTTTTTCTGAACGGGAAGGAAAATGTTCTTCAATGACCGAAATAGATGCCGTTAAGTAAGGTTGTTCTTTGATCACCGAGCTAATCTTAAAACGCGCTTTGCCCTGAATAATGATCGTCGTACTCCCATCGGGCAGCACCAACATCTTAATGATCTTAGCCACCGTGCCTACCTTATACATATCTTCGGCCTCAGGCTCGTCGTCATTTCCATCTTTCTGGGCGACTACCCCCACCATACGGTCACCGTGCTCATAGGCGTTTTTGACCAGTTTGATAGATTTTTTTCTACCTACAGTAATCGGAATTACCACGCCGGGAAATAGCACAGTATTCCGGATAGGAAGGATAGGCAATTCATTGGGTATTTCTTTGACGTCCTCATCATCATTCGCTTCGCTGGTGACCAGACGAATAAAATCTTCCGATTCCCCCTCATGTAATTCATTCAATAATATGGACTCAAACATTGTATTATCTTTCATATTCCGCTATTTCATGCCATTCTGGCATATTATATGTAGTTAAAATAAGCTATACCACGTTTATATAGGTTGGCAATCGCTATGCCATTTCCTGAAGCTAAAGGTGGTAGCCGAAACGTATCTAACCTAATAAAAATACAGGCAATTTGTCTCAAAAAGATGCTAGTTTCTTACAAATTGAAATAAATTTGCCTTTTTATTGTTCGTTAAAGCATGTTGAAGAATTAGTAGGTTAGATGATCATAAGATTTCTTTTTTGCTCACTCCTTATCGCTTTCTCTTTTCAGGGGGCACACTGTCAACTCCGGGCGGTAAGTGAGAGTATAAGCCTGGAAGATAGCAGTCATCATGCCGAACAGAGGAGAATACGCCAACTTATTTCTTTTCCTAACGTCAATCGCACCCCTTATTACACTAATAAACAAGCTTTGCAGGCCATCAAAAAATACAGTGAAGCCAAAAATGAAGCGGAATTGTACCCGATATTGTATGATTATGTAGGCAAATTTGGGGTGGATAACTTTTTTAAGGATAATCTTTTACTATGGCAGTTGGCAGCATTAGAAGAAAATAGGGGTGACACACTGGCAGCTATCCAGCTTTACAAATTGGTTTTAAAACATTTTCAGCCCGGTATGGCATTAGGGATGGTACAGGAGGAAATGAAAAAACTTCCTGTTGAAAACAAAGATGATTATGTGCCCCTGAAGTATTATTATGAGTTAGTAGAATACCGTAAAGAAATTGATACACTGCGTCCACCTCAAGGTGTATACATCAATATGGGGGATGAAATCAACTCCAGTGCCGGAGACTATGCCCCTGCCCTTAGCCCGGATAACTCCATTTTACTTTTTTCTTCCAAGAGAAATACCATCAAAAATGGGCTGAAAGAAAGGGAAAATGAAGACCTGATGATTAGCCGCAATGAAAGCGGCTACTGGACTCCTGCCGAACCTCTTGCTCCTGTCAATTCCCTTTACAACGAAGGTTCTGCTACCATTAGTCCCAAAGACAACCAGCTTGTCTTTACCCGCTGTGGCTCACCTGACGGAAGCGGAAGTTGTGACCTCTACATCAGCGACATGCAGGAAGACGGCACCTGGAGTACTGCCCGTAATTTAGGTAAAAATATCAACAGCATTTATTGGGACTCCCATCCCTCATTCTCTCATAGCGGAGATACATTGTTTTTTGCTTCCGACAGGTCAGGGGGTTTCGGCATGACGGATATTTATTTTACTTACCAATCTGCTGATGGAAACTGGGCAGCGCCTCAGAATATGGGCCCTATCATCAATACCCGGGGCAGCGAAGTAAGCCCTTTTTATCACCCTGCCCATCATGTATTGTATTTCAGTTCTAATGGGCAATTGCTGAATTTTGGGGAATTTGACATTTACAAATCATACCGGCTGGACGAGATTTGGGGCGAACCAAAAAATATTGGCCCACTGGTAAATGGGCAGGGCAGTGAGTTTTACTTTACCATTGATGCCCAGTCCAAAAACCTATACTATGCTCGTTCGGTGGAAAACAAGATGGCTAACCTTGATCTGTATTCATTTCCGCTACCGATGGAAGCCCAGCCACTGGCGACTACCCAACTGACAGGTTCACTGCGTGATGAGGAAAGCGGTAAGCCTTTCTCCAATGGTATTGTTTCTATCATTGATCTGGACAATGGCGTGGAAGTAGCACCTAAGTTTCTCCGGCCTGATGGCTCATTTGAGTTTCAGCTAATCAACAACAATAACTACCTGATTGTCATCCAGGGGGACGAGTTTTTTAGATTAGAAGAAATTTTCTTTTTGGACGGTGATAAGGAATTTCATAGAAAAGTAGCTTCGGTGAGCAGTCGTCTCAAATTTGAAAACATGAAGTTTGATAATGGCAAGGCTGATTTAAAGACCGCGATGTTTGCTGACTTGGATAAGATCATTAATTTTCTGCTGGATAACCCTGCCTTTAAACTGAGGATTGAGGGCCATACGGATTCGGATGGTGATGCCCAGCAAAATCTGGACTTATCACAACTTAGGGCCGATGCCATCAAAGCCTATTTGATAGAATTTGGGAAGCTAGACCCCAGCCGCGTAGAAGCAATCGGTTATGGTAGTGCCAAACCCATCGTTGAAGAAAAAACCGAGAAAGACAAACAGCTCAACCGCCGGGTGGAGTTTAATATTATTCGGTGATAGGGTTTCAATCCGAGAATTTCTCTCAGCAATCACGTTGAATATTTATTATCTTTTTGCCTTTTTTGCTTTTATTGTTGGCAAACCCGTTTGAACTTTGCAATTTAAGGGGATAAACACACCACCCATGAAAAATATTTTTGTCCTCGCGCTTAGCTTTTTCACCTTTATTTGTATGACTACACTCGCCCAATCACCTTCCAAAGACATACTATATGTAGGCACATATTCAGACCGTGGGAGTAAAGGGATTTATGTACTTGAGTTTGACCGGACTAACGAAGAACTGAAGGAAATCCAAACACTTGAAGGCAAGGAAAGCCCTTCATTTTTGGCTGTTCATCCTAATGGGAAATATCTATACGCGGTATACGGGGAAGGGATAAATGCTGATGATAAAAATGGAACCGTAGCTGCTTTTTCCATTGATCCGGCCAACGGAAAACTCACTAAAATCAATGAGCAATCCTCAGAAGGTTCTGGTCCCTGTCATGTGAGCATAGACCCAGAAGGAAAACTAGCTTATGTGTCTAATTATGGTGGTGGCAACCTTGCAGTGTACCCAATTCAAAATGACGGAAGCTTAAGCAAAGCTTCAGATATGATACAACACAGCGGAAGCAGTGTCAACCCCAACCGACAGAAAGAGCCTCACATGCATTCTATCATTCCCTCCGCAAGTGGAAAATTTATTTATGCCTCAGATCTGGGCTTAGACAAAATCATGATTTACGCGCCAGACCGTAAAACTGGCAAATTATCCCCTGCCCCTACACCCTTTGCCGCCAGCAAACCTGGCGCCGGTCCCCGGCATTTTACCTTTCATCCTAATGGTGAATTGGCTTTTTCAATTGAAGAACTTTCTTCCACCACAGCTTCCTATCGGGTGGATCAGAAAACCGGCGCACTCAGCCCCCTAGACCGTATCACTACGCTTCCGAAAAATGTGACAGCCGAGGGAAATTCTACCGCCGACATCCATACTTCACCTGATGGCAAGTTTGTGTATGCATCCAACAGAGGTCACGATAGTATGGTGATTTACGGGGTAGATGCGAAGACCGGGAAATTAACCTACGTCGGCAATGAACCCACCAGAGGGGCGCATCCCCGCAATTTTTGTATGGATGATCAGGGGGAATTTGTGTTTGTAGCCAACCGGGACAACGATAATGTAGTTATTTTTGAACGTGACGCTACTTCAGGTAAGCTTACCTATACCGGAAACGAGGCTAAAGTTCCGGCGGCAGTATGTATCAAACAGTTCAGGTTGCCTTAAACGCTTAGTGGAAAGCGCTCTCAATTTAGTTCCTGCAACACAGCACTCCAACCGGTACAAGGGTTATAAAGCTCGTATAAACTTTCCCTTACCTGGATAATACGGGTTTTTCCACCTTCG
>JBBSOG010000213.1:0-9817 GCA_038259985.1 Cytophagales bacterium | reverse complement strand
TCTACTTATGCTGATTTGAAAGAGAGTTCTTCAGCCAACTTGCGTAGGTCGTCGTCCTGCACGATTTTGAGTTGGTCTGCCAGACCCAGAAATTTATCATAGGCAGTATCCAGTTCTTCTTTGGAGAGGTCAATACCAATATTTTTGAGGTTATAACTCAGCGCTGCGCGCCCGCTGCGCGCCGTGAGGATAATGGATGATTTGTCTACGCCGACTTCAACGGGGTCAATAATCTCGTAATTTTCACGGTTTTTGATGACCCCATCCTGGTGGATACCTGATGAATGCGCGAAAGCATTTTTACCTACTACTGCTTTATTGGCCTGCACCGGCATATTCATGAGCTTAGTCACCAACTGACTGGTAGGATAGAGCTGACGGGTATTGATATTGGTCGTCAGATTAATCTCGGGATGCTTTTTCATGATCATCACCACTTCTTCCAATGAAGTATTACCAGCCCTTTCCCCAATGCCGTTGATCGTACATTCTATCTGACGGGCACCATGCCTCACGGCAGCGATGGAGTTGGCTACTGCCAAACCAAGATCGTTGTGGCAATGGGTAGAAAGAATGGCTTTATCAATTCCGGCTACATTTTCTTTGAGATATTTAATCTTTTCACCGTACATATCGGGCAGGCAAAACCCAGTAGTGTCAGGTATATTCAGCACCGTAGCCCCGGCTTTAATGACTGCTTCCATTATCCTGGCCAAATATTCCTGATCAGTCCTTCCGGCGTCTTCAGCATAAAATTCTACATCTTCTACATATTTTTTAGCGTGCTTCACGGCGGCTACTGCCCTTTCTAATACTTTGTCCCGATCAGAGAAAAGCTTGGTAAAAATATGCTGATCTGAAGTACCGATACCAGTATGGATACGTCCCCGTTTGGCAAACTGTAAAGCTTCTGCTGCGCGGTCTATATCTTTTTCTACTGCCCTGGAAAGTGCCGTAATAATGGGTTGGGAAACTGCTTTTGAAATGGCAATGACTGAATTGAAATCGCCGGGACTGGAAATGGGAAAGCCCGCTTCTATAATGTCCACACCAAGCTGCTCCAGGGCTTTGGCGATGATCACTTTTTCTTCTGTGTTCAACTGACAACCAGGCACCTGCTCACCGTCCCTCAAGGTAGTATCAAAAATATAGACTTGGTCCGCCATAAAATCAAAAGTTTAAATTAACTGTATAATTTGACAGAAAAGTATAACAATGATTTTGGCTAAAAAAGTCAAAAAAAACTATTTTTATAATGGCTGGCCAATGTTAATTCCAATTAATTGTGGTTTATTTGACTGTCAAGCGATTTTTTTAGTATAAATAAATACGATGTCAAAGCAAAGAACTGAAGATCTTTTTCACCTGATTAAATCATTGTCACCCAGTGAAAAGAGATACTTTAAGGTGCATATGCAGGTTTACGGTGAAGATCAAAAGTCCTTAAAACTGTTTCAGGCAATAGATCAGCAACCGATTTACGATGAACATCTGATACTTCGCCAGGAGGCTGATCTCCATCCGCAGCAGTTATCAAATATGAAAGCCCATTTGTATCACCGCTTATTGCAAACCATGCGTTCTTTTCACCTGAAAAAGAACAAAGACATCAGCATCAGGGAATACATTGACCATGCGCAGATCCTCTTTGACCGAGGGCTTTATACGCAATGCAACAAGATACTCAAGAAGGCCAGTAAACTCGCCCACAAAAATGACAACCTGGAACTGAGGCTGGAAATCCTGAAAATGGAAAAGCAGGTTGTAGCCCAGGGTGTGGGTAGTGAGGACCCGGAGAAGGTCAACGCGATTATCAGTGAAGTGCAGGATGTCAACACGCGCATATATAATATCAATACGCTTTCTAATATTCTGGTGCAGATCAATAGCTGGTACACCAAGACGGGATTTGTCAGGAAAGAAGAATACCTGGAAGAGGTGAAGCAGTTTATCAAAAACAGTCTACCTGATTTTAAGGAAGAAAGCCTTTCTTTTAATGAAAAACTGAACTTGTACAATGTGTATGTAGCCTATTATCTCTTCATTCAGGATTTTGACCGGGCCTATGCTTATGCCAATAAGTGGGTCAATCTTTTTGACGAAACCCCGGAGTTTATTCCGCTCAAAACCATTATGTACATCCGTGGTATCCACAGCCTGATGATCGCCCAGAACAAACTGATGAAGTACAGTGAGTTTGTAGCGTCTACCAAAAAGCTCAAAAACGTATATAAAATACCGGGCATAGAAGTGAACGAGAACATCCGGGCAATGCTCTTCAAATACATTACAATTCATGAAATCAACCGCTATTTCCTGACCGGGGATTTTACTGGGGGCATCTCGCTAGTGACCAAAATTGAGCGCGATCTGGACCATTTTGTGGATAAACTAGGCAAGCATTCTACCATCATTTTTTATTATAAAATTGCCTGTATGTATGTGGGAGATGGTAATCATAAAATGGCGGTACATTGGCTCCAGAAGATCATCAATGAACAAAATGTAGATTTGCGGGAGGATGTCCACTGCTTCGCACGCATTCTCAACCTGATTAGTCACTTTGAGTTGGGCAATACCGATATTATTGATTACTATATCAAATCAACCTATCGCTTCTTGTTGGCTAAAGATGATATGAACCATTACCAAAAGTATATTCTTAAGTTCCTGAAAAACCTGACCAAAGAAACCACCGGAAGTGAACTGGTAAAAAGATTTGAGGACTTAAGAGCACAATTGCTTACTTTGATTGATAATCCCTACGAAAGCCGCTCCTTTAGCTATTTTGATATTATCTCTTGGTTGGAGAGTAAAATCCAGAAGCGAACGGTACAGGAAGTTATCCAGGAAAAAGCGAGAAGAAAGATCAAAGAAGACCGGATGCGGGCGGCTTAGAAAACAAATAACAAATAATTAATGAGCAAATTGAACCTCCACTCATTATAACATACCACACCATGTGCTTAAATCCTAAAATCCAACATGCTCTCTTTCTCACGCTGCTCTTAACAAGTTTCGTTATCCTCATGCAATGTACAGCGCAACAGGCTGAAGAACAGACAGCAACCCAAAAACCAAATATCCTGTTCATCGCCGTGGATGACCTACGGCCGGAACTCAACTGCTACGGAGCGCAGCATATTCATTCGCCCAATATGGACAAGCTGGCTTCACAAGGCGTAATGTTTAAACGAGCTTATTGCAATATCCCGGTGTGCGGGGCTTCTCGTGCCAGTTTGCTCACCGGCACCCGGCCTACCCGCAATCGTTTTCTGGGCTACGATACCTATGCCGAAAAGGATTATCCCGAAGCGGTGACGCTGCCCCAAGTTTTCCGGCAGGCGGGCTATCATACCGTTTCCAACGGAAAGATATTTCACCACCAAAATGATAGCCAGGATAGCTGGGACGAAATTTGGAAGCCAAAGAATGAATTTGGGTCTAACCGGGATTATCGTATCCCTGCAAATGTAGGTTTGGATACGTTGGAAAATAGCCGGGGCATGCCTTACGAGAAAGCGGATGTCGCGGACTCCGCTTATTTTGATGGAAAAATTGCTAATAAAGCTATTACCGATTTGCGAAAACTGAAAGAAAACGAAGGTCCCTTCTTCCTGGCATTAGGGTTTCTGAAACCCCATCTGCCATTCAATGCGCCTAGCCAATATTGGGAAATGTACCAGCGCGATAGAATCACGTTGCCCGATAACTATGCCGTACCGGAAAATGCGCCAGAGGCAGCCATTCATAACTTTGGGGAGTTAAGAAGCTACCATGACATACCTAAGAATGGAGCACTTACTGATAGCATGGCGATCTCGCTCATTCACGGTTACTACGCTTGCGTTAGTTATACCGATGCCCAAATCGGCAAAGTGCTGGATGAACTGGACAATTTGGGTTTAAGAGAAAATACCATCGTGGTACTTTGGGGAGATCATGGCTGGAACTTAGGGGAACATTCGCTGTGGTGTAAGCATAGTAATTTTAACACTGCATTGCAGGTCCCTATGTTCTTTTCTGGGCCAGGTATTCCTCAGGGAAAAACGATTGAAAACCTGGTGGAATACGTGGATATTTATCCGACTTTATGTGAACTGGCAGGTGTGGACCCACCCGCCGACCAACTGGAAGGGATGAGCATGATGTCTTTAATGAACGATGAAAATGCTCAGTGGAAAGACCATGTGATCAGCAAATATTTTGATGGGATTTCTGTTAGAACCGATCAGTATTTGTACACTGAATGGAGCAAATCGGATACACTGGCTTATGCCAGAATGCTTTACGACCATAAGAAAGACCCGAATGAAACCATCAATATTGCGGAAAGCACAGAAATGCAAGGAACCATTGACCAGCTTCAGCAAACATTGCATAACAACTGGGGCAAAGATTTTAATCAAAAATAAAAAGGGCAATCTCATCAAGCCAACTACAAATTGAGATAAGCACAGTATTCCTGCAAATTGCCCTGTTAAAACTCAAGTGCTTCCAGATTTTGCTTCCATTGCACGAGAAATTTTTATACGCTATATTCAATTGCTTACCAAATAACTGGCCCATGTTAGCGCAAACTAAAGATGAAGAAGTACTACTGACAAAAATCCGTAACAAACGGAAAGAGCTGGCGGAGTATCTAGCCAGGACAGAGCCTCAAAATTCCAGATTGATTAATTCTTCCATTATTACAGGAGCTTTGGCAGCCGCGCTTACTGCCGGGCCTGGCGTGGGTGGAGATGGCTTCATCAGCGCTGCCAAAAACATGATGTCTTTTGGTATACCGGTCTGGCAAGTGCTCTGCTTATTGGCAACGGTGCTGTCTGTCACTGCGGTGATAGCC
The DNA here is from genome assembly GCA_038259985.1 of Cytophagales bacterium. Taxonomy (GTDB): domain Bacteria; phylum Bacteroidota; class Bacteroidia; order Cytophagales; family Cyclobacteriaceae; genus Catalinimonas. The sequence goes on along the minus strand of JBBSOG010000213.1, from coordinate 4,971 downwards.
AATGGTATGCTGAAGTCGCATAGCCTAAGCTCCAAGGTGCTAAAGACCCGGACTTGCGATGCAAAACTGGAAGGGCTGGAAACCATGCTGGAATTAGCGCAGCTTGATATCAAACAAGCCACACAAATCTATACCAATTGCCTCACCGAGATTTCCCATATCTGAAGTTAGACATTGATGTACTTTGCTATCGCATCAGTATTACCTTAACTGTTGCTGGTTTTTCTCCGCCGTACACTTTTTTTCGCCTTCTTGTTGAAGTCCAGACATAGATTAACCCAATATTCAAAATCCTTTTGAGCTTTAAAACCTTCCGGGTGGATGTAGCCATAACCCCGATACTCCTTTCCTTTCATGATCATGGTTTGGAATCCATTCCGTTCTGCCACCTCCTCCTGCAAGTCTGGATCAAAACGGCACATCAGATTATCACCGCTTACGCTGACACACATTTTCCCGTTGACCATAAAGGTCAATCCACTAAACATTTTCTTCTCCTCAATATCTGGTAAATTGGCTTCATGAAGATAAGCTTTTATTCTGTCAGCAAGTTGGGTGTCGTAGGCCATAGCGTGGGGATATCATTTTTAGGGCTGAATAAAGGTCACAATATTTGAGTATATTTCAACGATAGTGGTCAAATATTCTGCTGATTTTCTTCTCCTCCTTTATATCTAATGGCTTAATCCCCGAACGCAAAGCCAAACAGCGGATAGCCATCCATATCGGGTTCCCGTTTGATCAGCCGATAACCATTCTCAGTCATCATGGCCAGAAATTCATCAATACTCAGCAATCGTTTGCCGCACTCAGCCGATGAGCAAAACTCCCCCTCATCATGATCCCCCCTGAAACTATCGCGGATGAATAGCTGCCCGCTCGGCTTTAGCTTCTTTCGCAGATCTTGCAGCATCGTATCCGGCGCATCCAGCACGTGTAGCGTGGCGTTGGAATAAATTCTATCAATAGCACGATCAGGCAAGTTGGATTGGGTAGTGGTGCCATAAACCAGGTGAAACTGGTTCCGTTCGCCCAACTCATAACCTTGTTGCTTGGAATAATAAGTAATCATCTTGTCCACATTTTTTTGTTGTAGTACCTCATGGTCTATATCCTGAATGTAGATAGCGCAGCTATCCAACTGGGTAGCCATAATCACCGTAAGCGCGCCCGAACCGGCACCCACATCAGCTATTGCCATACCTGGTCGTATGCCCATAAATTCCACAATGGGCTGAAAGGTCTCTTTGGCATTTTCCTGCGTGAAGACCGGTCCTTTAGCATAAGGAGCGCAGGCGGATAGAAATAGTAAGACGAAGAGTATCTTAAGTGGGTGGTGCATCGCTGAGGGTTTTCCATTCAACGCGCAATGCCTGCAATCATTGTTATTTATGGTAGACTTCCCCTTTGTCTGTGTCTCACAGACCCACAGGAAAGTAGTAGGTTCAATGGTCGTTTAGTGATGCAATACCTTGTTCTTTGAGTTTAGCTAATCCTTCTTTCATGGCTTTAACTTGTCCTACTGGGTGTCCTTGCCAAGTAGTAACTTCGCCAACCACCTTAAATGGATGTCTTGAACGGTAAGACTTTGTTGGATTACCTGGGAATTTTCTATCTGTCAAATCAGGGTCATCCTCAATTGCTCCTGTGGGTTCTACTAAATAAATCCTTGCTTGTCCTTCTCCAAAGGCGAGTTCAGCTCCCCAGATAGCAGCATCTAATGTGGCTGTTAGAAAAATGTATTTCGCATTTCTTCTTTGCCCAAAATTTGAGTTAAAACCAACTTCAATTAAGTCTCCAACCTTTAAGTCTGCCTTTGTACCGTGGAAGTAGGTCTGGGCAAAAGGGCTTTGAATTGATGTGTTCCCGCTTTTGTTTTGTTCCATTGTCGTTTATTAGTATAGGTTGCGTCTTCCGCTATAGTGGTGCTACTCCGTGTGGACTCAGACCAGTGGAGATGCTATTATGTAATGTGCGCCTCATTATCAGTATCATCAATGTCTTGGGCATCTACACTATATAAATCAGTAGCTATACCCTGCAAAACTTTATCAATTTCTTCTGTTTCATGCACTACCTTTTCAAAAAACCAAGCATGGCCCAAAGCAGGTTCTAGCTTAGAAAGCTCAATTAATCCCAGGATTCTCGCTATTCGCCCCCGTACATGGTGAGCATTTGAAAACGCATATTTTCTTAGTTCTTCGTTCTGTCGTTTAATATCCTCTGTCTTACGCTCCACCAAGCACTCTAAATGTTGATTCACCTCATTCAGGCTAGCCTGACTTAACAGTAGTTTTTCATTTTGTGCTTTTATTTCGTCTGATTTGTTTTCCAATTCAGACAGAATCTTCTGAATGTATAAATCATTTCGGCTAATGATAGAATGAAAAATATAACAACCTCCGCTTACTAAGATATAAGCAACAAAAGTTCTATGTTGCAGTACCTCATAATCATCTCCTGCTAAGCCACGCTGACTAATACTTTCCCCAGTAAAATTCATAATGGACTCGAAGAAAACAAAAGAAATAAAGGTGGGCATGATACCCAATATAAGATAATAGGGATTTGTTTTTTGAAAAAGCAAATATGGAATGAAACTTACTGACAGCAAATGAATTCTTAGGCTACTATAGACACTTGTCTCTACAAAGTCTATTTTGTTCATTTCTGAAATATACAAGAGCCAAATAAAGATGACAGGGATAATACAGGCGAAAAGGCGACTCAGGGTTGTCAATAAAAGCCTATTCAACAGAATTGGACAAACAAAGAGGATTAAACCAAAAAATAGAAAGTCACTATTGATACCGTAAGCAATATTTCCAAAGAAAACTTTCCTAACCAGGAATGAATAAATAATTACACCACACAATATCAATGATATATAGTTCGCAAAAATAACTTCTCTTTTTTTCTGATAGCTATCATTTTCTAACAATCCGCTGTGGACAATATTGATGAATAATGACATGTTTGAAATAATTAGTGTGTCTTCATGTTTCTCCAGTCAAGCTTGCTAGTGATTGGGTAAAAAGCATGGTGGATTTTACCTAGAACATATTACCTAAAATTAATCAAATCTGCATACTATTGGGTAGAAATTTATAAAAATAGTGAGTATCGCTTACTTATACTTAAGTCACAAAAGTAGCCTTTAGCATTTCCTTGCAGAATAATTTCCAAAATAAACGTTTTTCATTCACTTTTAGAATGCTTTTACATTAAAATGTTATGTTTTCTTATTATCCGTTTTTACATGTTTATCAGCCTCTGGAAAAATAAGTTGGATGACTACCTCCAATATCCTTTGCTATGCCTGAGCCATCACAAGGTTTGCCATGCCAATTAAGATGAGAAAGATAAAAACACTCAGCGCTTGCTTTCATATATGGATTGGGCATACCAAATCAGTGAACAAATGATAGCATTTGATCACTGTGTCAGCTTGTCACACTCAGCGAATGGAAGCAATGGTAAAAACAAGTTTTAAAAACTTGGATTTATCTTTCTGCTTCATTGGAATCGGTTTGTGCCAGGTGTGGCCGCCAACATGGCTGAAGATAGAGCGGGTTATGCGGAATACCACCCAAAGGTATCGCATTACAGTTGTCCTTTATTTTTTTGTTTGAAAGGTGTAAAACATCAAGTTTGACATGGCTACTCCAAGTTGTTTTCTTTTTACCGTGTATCCATAATCTTTCATTTCCTGTAAAAAACCAGCTTCCATCAGCTTAGGATACTTACAATCACTGTAGACCTCACCCTCGGTTATACCCATTCTTTCCATGATGATTAACTCACCCTCATTATTGAGCAATTGATGGATTTCCATCATCATTCCTTCTCTTAATTCAACCTCATGAAATACGTTGAACATCAACACCCTATCAAATATCCCATGAGGCAAAGCGGTAGCGTTTTCAGTACCTAATACAAGCTTAAAATCTGCGCTAAGCGATGAGCCAATCAGATTTTCATGATAAGTGAGCACTTCCTCAAACTGATACAGCTTGGTGGAATCAATCTCTTGTAGGTACCAGGTATTGCCTTCCACAAAGCATGAAATCTGAATTTCCTTTATGCCATTGCCTGCTCCAATGCTGGCTATCGTTTCCCCTTCCTGGCAATTACTCAGGTGATAATAACTCTCATATTCACGCTGGATTTCCGCATAACTTTCAGGAAAGCGTTGGTAGTTTTAAGGTTGGTTGACTGACTTACAGGAAAACACAAGGGCTACACATAGCATTAGCAAGCGCATCGTCAGTGAAATATTCATGGCTTCAAGTCATTTCGTTTTGTTGGCTTGTCTTATATAGAGACATTGCCCCTAATTTTTAGGTGTTAGAGCCATCTTTGATTACCGCAACGGCCAAGTGCAGCCGTCAGGCCGGGGCTTGTTGGCTTTGATCTTCCGAAGATAAATGTTCTTGCTTGGAGCAACAAGTGCCCGAGCTTATTATTCCCCGGCTGGCTGCTGCATGGTGTTGGCAGCAGTTTTACTTTTCTTACGCCATATTCCTGTTCCGATAATTAGAATGCTAATTACAATTAACCCAGTTACTATAATCTTGGTCATTTTTCCAAGAAGCATAAAGAAAAGTAGTGTATCTGTTTTTCCTGTTTCTAAAAATACCCAGTCGCTTGCGAACCTTGTAGCTAAATCTGGATTACCTGTTTCTAAAACAATTATTCCGTCTCCTGTGTTTGGATCTATTCTTATTGCCGTATTAATAGGTGGCGTACTTTTTCCATCGTGCCCAAAAATATTTTCATCATTTCCAACATCAATGTATAGCATAGTGCCCAAACCGTAAATACTTTCACCCATCATATCCCAATGTGGTTTTCGCATTAATTTTAAGGATTCAGGGCTTAGTTGCCCTCTTCCAATAGGTTCTCCGTTTTTGCCTTTTAGAAAAAGTTGAAAAAATATCTCCAAATCGGACAATGAAGTATATAATGAAG
>JBBSOG010000212.1:0-9819 GCA_038259985.1 Cytophagales bacterium | reverse complement strand
TTCTCTTTGATCTGGGTTACAAACGCCTGCTTCTCTTCATCATAATGGAGATAGAGAAATATGTCCCAGGAATATATTCCCTGCCGGGTCACATCAATCCATTTCTCTTCTTTAGCGTCTTCGTCCACCAGCAAGCCATACCCATTCAGGCAATCTTCGCTGACCATGCCCAATGGCAAATCCGGGTCGGTAGCATCCAGCAAAACGTTTTGCCCTTCTATTTTTGCCAGTATGATGGTAAAATTGAACTGATCAATGAGCGGAAATTTGGTAGTGATTTGCCCGTGGCCGCGGGTGCTGAGCAGTACAGCATGAGCTTCAATACCGGCTTTTTTGAGCATGTTGAGCAAAAGCAGATTGATATCGGTGCAATTACCTTCTTTTTCTTTGAGCAGTTGTTTCAGGGAATGGGAAGGCGTATAACCATATTTTCTGTTCCAGGCAAAATTATCCAACACGTACTGGTATATCGCTTCCGCCCGCTCCTTTTCACTATTCAACCCGGTAGTAATCGTATTGACAATCTCCTTGGTATCGTTTTTATCTATGTTCTTACCGAAATCTGTCAGTTTCATCAGATCTTTATACAACTGTGGCCAGCTGGTCATGTAGTCTTTAACATGGCTGCCGGGATAATTGACTTTGGAAAGTTGGAACATCACCTTAGCAATATAATCTTCACGGGTGGTCATGTACTCCTCATCACGATAGGCAGGCACATCTTTCATCGCCCACTGGTATTTCATGTTGTTATAAGTATAGGAACCAAGCTGATGCTCAAATTTTAATAATTCTGCTTCCTGTTTGGCCAGATCAAAATAGCTCTGCTTCAACATCATGTATTGGTAAAAGGCGGGAACGGTTAATATATACTCACTCCATTTTACGGGGATATCCTGCTGGAATTTCCAGTCATCCAGTTTGAAAATGAAGGGCGATATGATGGTATAGTTGTATTCTATGACTGTACCTTCTTTTACTTTAGGAAAGGCAAACTTTACGGCCTTCCACTTTTCGCTCACATCTTCCTCGTAGATATCCTTTTTGTCCAGTTCATCCCGCTGAATCATTCCATTCTCCAGATTATAGACATAGCCTTTGATATCCTGCACCATTTCTGTGCGGTTGTAACCGTCCCGGTACAAAGGAATGTTTACATTTCCCCAGCCATAACCTGCCTTATTAAATATTTTGATCCTGACCGTGCGCTGGGTTTCCACCCTAAATCCACTGCCCTCCTGATAGCTAAAGTCTGTTTTGCCAAAATCATACAATACGGCTGCAGACGCTGAGGAATCATTTTCGTAAAATGTACTTTTCAATTCTTCACCAGTGATCCTTCCAAAAGTAATTTCCTGGGCTAAGGACTGCTGGAATGTGCATAAAGTTAAAAGATTGAGGAGCAATGAGAGGAGGAAAAAGGGCTGCTTCATATATAATTTCAACTTAAGTTGAGCTGTTAAAACTATATAAAATACTTGATAGTTGATATCAGGCTTTGTCTAAAATATTTTCTCAGTAACCAATAAAATAAGCTGGTTATTGATATCTGTGGTGGCAAATACGTAAGTTTCTCCACCCTCCTGAAGCCCAGTCTTTTTGCGAATTTGTTGTACACTATCAGGGAAGTTGCGGACAGTGATGTTGGCTTTACCTGATGGAATTAGCGCCCTGATTGATTTCCTGTTGTATTTGCTGATAGATTTTACCTCAAAAGCCCTACCCGGAAAGTGTTTGTCTAACACTTTTGAAGTATACAAGTGGCTGTTGGGATGCAACTTGTTCAACTGAAAAGCTTTAGCTACTGACTTGAAAGCTCCGGCTTTCAACACTGCTGCATTGGGTTCGTAGAGATAATCCAGCGGTTCAGCATAATTGACTTGTGTGGATTCTTCCTGGCTTTTGCTGAAATTAAACTCCTGAACGTCATCGTGCAGAAAGTGTACAGTGTCTATTGTGTTTTCACCCACAAATGCAGGGTTCTGCATATAAAGGACTTCTTTGCATTCCTGGTTTACTGCGATCACCACCACTTTCTCAACACACTTTAAGGATAATAATACTGCCTGTATATCCAGGAGCGGAGCCGTTTTGATAAGCACTTGTTTTCCCTTGGTCAGAAGCAGTTCCTGCAAGGCAACGACATCCGGGCTACAGTCTTCCAGGCGAAAGACTTTCTTTTGCTGCGCATCCCGACGGGCAGGGTCAATATAGATGCAGTCTGCTTGGGAGTGCATCTGATCTAGAAATTCTTCGGCGCTGCCATGATGGGTAGTGATTTGCCGGGCATCAAGCTCTTTAAAATTATGTTGGGCCAATGCTACCAGTTCGGTTTGCTGCTCTACGTAATCAGTTTGCTGGAAAGATTGGCTCAGGTAAAAAGTATCCACGCCCATCCCCCCCGTCAAATCTACCAGATGATTTCCACTGACCAGACTTGATTTGTAGCGGGCAGTGACTTCTGAGGAGGCTTGTTCTACCGATAAAACTGGAGGAAAAATGAGTCCTTGAGCCTGATGCCACTCAGAAAATTTATGCTTAGCTTTCTGCCTTGCCTGTAGTTGTGCCGCTACTTCTTTGATAGGAATACTAGGATACCTGTGCCCGGCCAATACCAACTTAGCGGGATCATCCTGGGCATGTACCCGCATAAAAGCCTGCACTTCCGGACTCAATAGTGAAGCTACAGACATAGCAAAGTAGAATGAAGAACGTCATGCATAGTTTCTACAAAATCAAATGCTGCTAATCACCATTTCCTTTGGGCACCACCTATGACGTTCATTCAACATTCATCATTGTTCATTTAACATTTCTTCCTATGCATGAACCAGCTTACGCGCTACCAGGTACTCAGCGATTTGCACTGCATTGGTGGCTGCCCCTTTGCGCAAGTTATCCGCGACAATCCACATATTGAGAGTCTTGTCCTGGGTCTCATCCCTTCTTAGTCGTCCAACGAACACCTCATCTTTGTTATGCGCATTGATCGGCATCGGGTAAATGTTGTTCTTCACATCGTCTTCTACCACGACTCCCGGTGTTTCAGCCAGTAGTTGTCTTACTTCATCCAGGTCAAATTCATTCTCAAACTCAACGTTAACCGCCTCAGAATGACCTCCCATCGTAGGGATACGTACCGCAGTTGCCGTGACCCGGATGCTGTCATCCCCAAAGATTTTCTTGGTTTCGTTGACCATCTTCATTTCTTCTTTGGTGTATCCATTGTCAAAAAAAACATCTATATGGGGCAACACATTCATATCTATGCGGTAAGGATATACTTTCTCCCCTTCTTTACCTGCCCGCTCATTCATCATCTGGTCAACCGCAGCCTTACCGGTGCCGGTCACTGACTGGTAGGTAGAAACAACTACGCGTTTTACTGTATATTTTTTGTGCAAAGGGGCTAGTGCCAGCACCATCTGAATGGTAGAACAATTGGGATTAGCGATGACCTTGTCTTCGTCTTCCAGCACGTGGGCATTGATCTCCGGTACAATGAGTTTGTTATCAGGATTCATGCGCCAGGCAGAAGAGTTGTCTACTACTGTAGTACCTACTGCAGCAAACTTAGGGGCATACTCCAGGGATGTAGCGCCTCCGGCAGAAAAAATAGCAATGTCAGGTCTGGCAGCAATAGCTTCTTCCATACCGATCACCTTATAGACTTTATCTTTAAAGGTAATCTCTTTACCTGCTGAGCGGGATGAAGCTACGAGCAGCAATTCATCTAGAGGAAAATTTCTTTCTGCTAATACTTTGAGGATCTCGCTACCCACTAAACCGGTAGCGCCGACTATTGCTAATTTCATGTTTGTTTCCTGATTAAAGTTTGAATAATAAGTCCTTAGGACATACACCTTGGCATCAAATGCTTATGTAGAGATTTAATTTGGTAAAAGTAGGCATCTATGCCTTTATTTCAAACCTAGCAGCCAATTCTATGTTTCAAATGATATGTCGGAGATACAGGAAAAAATCAATGTTGCCCTGCAACGCATGGAAGACACCTTGGGAAGGCAAACCCGCTTCTCTGGTAAAGGACCTATGGACCAGTTGATTGCCACCATCTTATCCCAGCGCACGACTTATGCTAATGAGAAGAAAGCCTTTGATACCATGTGGGAACGCTTCGGAAGCTGGGAGAATATCATTAATGCCCCGGTCGCCGAACTCACCGAGACCATTAGCACCTCTAACTATGCTGAGGTAAAAGCACCAAGAATTCAGGAAGTTTTGCGCCAAATAAAGGCAGAAAGAGGTGACTTTAACCTGGACTTTTTAGGGGAAATACCGATACAAGAAGCCCTTCAATGGCTCATGGCATTACCGGGTGTAGGGCATAAGACTTCTACTTTCGTGCTGCTTTTTACCTTCCGACGGCCGGTGTTGCCAGTGGATACCCACGTCCATCGGGTATCACAACGCTTAGGCATTATCGGCCCCAAGACCACCGAAGCCAAAGCCCATCAGGTACTGCTTGACCTGCTGCCCCAGGAAGCTGATGAACTGCTCAATTTCCATAAGCTGTTCTTTAAGCACGGACAGCGCATCTGTACCTGGAGTAATCCCAAATGTCAGCAATGCTACCTGACAGATATTTGTGACTACTTTCAGAAAAATGTTTCTCCACGGAAAAATACCTAAGGAAGTTTGATAAAAAAATGACATTACAAATCTACTCACCTAAGATGGCTTTTGCCTGAATTTCCCGCTTCATGAAGGTAAACTTATCATCTTTTTTATAATTTTTTTGTTGACGATAGTTTTTTCCTTCTTGCGTGTATACTTCTACTTGTTCCTTTTCCAGGTTGACTATCCATACTTCTCGCACCCCGGCCTGGGCGTATAAGGGCAGCTTTACCTTTTGGTCGTATCGAAGGGTGCTGTCAGCTACTTCAATAATCAACAGCACATCTTCAACTGTAGGAGCGCGGCGGGCATAAAAATCGTTCTCGTGCCTGAGCAAAACCAAATCCGGCTCCGGCTCAGAGTCATGGTTAATCTTGACAGGGTTTTGGACACTTACGATGGCTTCTCCGGTGAATAACGAGGTTAACAACATATTGAGGCGGTTAACGCAAGACATATGTCTGATACCAATAGGGCTCATAGCAATGATTTCTCCGTGAATTAATTCTACCTTATCATCTTCTGTAAGAATACCCGACTCGGCCATACGATGGTATTCTTCCACAGTAAAGCGGCGTTTGATTACTTCTGTTTCCATAATTTTTTCTACTAAGTTAACAATTACCCGCATGAAACAGGGGATGAAAGCGGAACATAAGAGGAAAATAGTGAGAAGCTTGAAGTCAGAAGACTGAAGTTTTGCTGACCTCAAACCTGGTCTCAGTTTCCAGTTCACGGTCTCCCCATCACCATTTTATCACAACACTTCCTGTAGCACTATAGAGAAATCCTCCATAAAGTACCTGCCTGTCAGGGATTGCTCAAAGTGTTCATAAACTTCATACTGGGGATTTTGTGAAACCTTTGCCTGATCATAGATATAAACCTTCTTTTCGTAAGTGTCAATCAGCCAGCCGAAAGCAGCTCCGTTGCGGACGTACTCCTCCATTTTTGCATGCAAATCCGGTAGGCGGTCGGTATTGGATTTCAGTTCTATCACAAAGTCCGGGCAGATCGGTGCGAAGCCTTCCTGCTGTGCTTCGGTCAGGGCTTCCCATTTTGCTGAGAGGACAAAAGCAACATCCGGGGAACGGGTAGCCCCGTTGGGCAAAGTAAATCCGGCAGAGGAATCAAAAAGATAGCCTTTTTGATACTGTTGGTTCCAAATACCCAACTGAACGTTGAGATTAAAATTCCTATGGCCTGATTTACTTCCTGTTGGTGACATAATAATAATTTTTCCTGAAGCCTCCCTTTCAATGCGCAAATGATCGTTGTCCTGACAGAAGTGAAAGAACTCCTGCTCAGAGAACCTTCCCAAAGCGGCTACGTTGATTTCAAACTTTTCCATGTCTTTTGTATTTATTACCTAAAATAACGAAGGTTACGCTAACTTCAAATTTTCCCTCAACTACGGCATCATTGCTACAATTTAACCCTCAAGCAATTTAACAATCCCACAATCATTGCTAAATTGCAGACGCACTGTATTTGCTTTTTAAACTAACAAACTTATGAACAAGAAAGTAATCCTGATGATATTGGACGGCTGGGGCATTGCCGAAAACCCTGAGGTTTCCGCTATAGATAAAGCCAATACCCCCTTTGTAGACTCTTTATTTAGAAATTATGCCCATAGCAAACTACTCGCTTCTGGCAAAGCCGTGGGCTTACCCGAAGGACAAATGGGCAATTCTGAAGTAGGGCATATGAACCTTGGTGCGGGTCGCGTAGTCTTCCAAATGCTGGAAAGGATCAATAATTCGGTGGAAACAGGGGAATTTCTGGAGAACGAAACCCTGATAAAAGCCTTACAATACGCCAAAGATAATGATAAGCAGCTACACTTACTGGGGCTTACTTCTACCGGGGGCGTACATTCGCACATTACCCACCTCAAATGCCTAATGAAAGCTGCCGACAATGCAGGACTTAAGAAAGTATTTATCCATGCCTTCACCGATGGGCGTGATACCGACCCCAAGTCCGGCAAAGGCAATATTGAAGAGATTGAGCAGTATGCGCAAGAAACTGCCGGTAAGATCGCCACGGTTACCGGCCGCTACTATGCCATGGACCGCGACAAACGCTGGGAACGCACCAAACTGGCCTACGATGCGATGGTCAATGGAGTGGGTAGAAAAATAGAAAATCCTGTCCTGGGAATACAGCAATCATACGATGAGGATGTCACCGATGAGTTTATCATGCCGATGGTTTGTATGGAGCATGGCCAGCCAGTGGCTATTATAAAAGAAGGGGATGTGGTCATCAGTTTCAACTTCCGTACCGACCGTGCCCGTCAGATTACGGAAGCACTTACCCAGAAAGACTTTCCCGAACAGGAGATGCACAAGCTCAATCTCCACTACATCACCATGACAGAGTACGATGAGACCTTTGAAGGCGTAGACCTTCTCTTTGACAATAGACCGATTAGCCATGTGATGGGAGAGGTATTGGAGGCTCACGGTAAGCGACAGATTCGCATCGCCGAGACCGAAAAGTACCCGCACGTTACCTTCTTCTTCAACAGCGGCCGGGAGGAAGAATTTGAGGGAGAGGAACGCATCATGTGTCCTTCGCCCAAAGTAGCTACCTACGATCTGCAACCGGAAATGAGCGCCGGGGATATTCGGGATAAGATTATTCCCAAATTGAAGGAAGGCAAAGTAGATTTTATCTGCCTTAACTTCGCCAATGCTGATATGGTGGGGCACACCGGTGTCTTTGAAGCGGCAGTAAAAGCCTGCGAAACCGTAGACCAATGTGCCCAGACCGTATTGGAAGTAGCCAAAGAAAATGGTTACTCTGCCATCGTCATTGCCGACCACGGTAATGCAGATTGTATGATCAACCCCGATGGCACACCCCATACCCAGCACACGACTGTGCCCGTTCCCTGCATCTTGTTTGATGAAGCGTATAAAGGAAAGCTCAAAGACGGCAAGCTAGGCGATATCTCCCCTACCATCCTTGAGTTGATGGGCATAGAAAAACCTGAAGAAATGACCGGGGAATCTTTGCTGGTGCATTAAAACAACTGGGAATTTTATACTGCCAGTCGCACTGCTCCGGCGGTGTGACAAATATCCTTAGAGCTTCTGGCGCTACCTCCTCAACATTAATCCCCTTGATAGTTACCTGTAAGAAACGCTGAAGGGGGTATAATGACCGATGAGGATGTTGTATGAATAAACAAAACTTACTGGGAAAGAAAAAAAGAGGAAAACAAAGTATAGGCACCTCTCAACAGTCTGAAATGCATGGCACAGCACGCTTTTTCTAAGGGAACAGGAGTCATTATAAAGATGTCGGCATGCCTTGGGAAAGCGATGCCCAAGGAATTTTTAACCGATGGGCATCGGTTTGTATGTTAATTTCAAGAAAAAAGCCTGTCCAGAGCATGAATCCGGGCAGGCTTCTTCATATGTGACCACAATTTAATATGCACAAAGCTATTGTCCAACAGCAGCTTTCGGGCAGCAGGTAAGATTGGCTTGAAAAACTGAAGATTGTGCTTGCTTAGATATAAGGCATCAGTAAAAATTCCCTACCCTTATTTTTTAATCAACAAAGCCGTCATTCCGCAGGAATCTTTACCATCATAAACTCCAAAAAATATACTGCCCCAGTGGGGTCTTCGGCACGAGACCACACAGGTTGAGGTGCTGGAATGATGAAAACAGCTATCATAAGCTGAAATCAGAACGTGGGGTTCAAACGAAATCCAGCGTGGAGCGCCCCACTGGGAAATAAATTTATCAATAGTCCTCGTTGGGAAACGAGGACTGATGAGCTTGGCGATTGCATCGCCATTCCGCAGAAATCTTTACCGCCACGTAGTCTAACACTTTGTTTGCTTCTTGTAGAAGATCCCTAACGGGATGACTGAGAGTATTAGTTTCAGGAAGTCATTCCGCAGTGAAACGGAGGAATCTTTACCACCTTACCATTCAACTCTTTAGCTTCTTCACGTAAAAGATCCCTAGCAGGATGACTAAATTATTAGTTCTTACAAAATCATCAGTCCCTAATTTATCCCTCACAAATTTGAAGCGCCTACTTTACTTTATATTTCCTTTCTTTAACTTTGAAACTTGTTAGCAGCGCTCCTATGGAACCAATTGTAAACTTTTGGGATGAGATCAAAGAGACAGTATTAGAAGTAGTAAGCATGTTTACTTCTGATATTGGGAAATTTGCCGGGGTAGATATTAGCGTCTGGTCCATTGTTCAGTTTCTGATCTTTGTATTTCTGTTGTTCTTCCTCTCATCCAAGTTCAACAAAATACTGGTCAATAAGATACTGACACGCTACAATCTGGATATTGGCATACGGCAATCCATCGGAACGATCAGTCGGTACATCATTATTATCCTGGGTCTGTACATCATTATTAATGCTGCCGGGGTAGATTTGAGCGCGATTACCGTACTATTTGGTGCCTTGGGTGTTGGTATTGGTTTTGGCCTACAAAACATTGTCAACAACTTTATCTCCGGCCTGATTATACTTTTTGAACGGCCCATCAAGGTAGGTGACCGAATAGAAGTCGGCGGTGTCAATGGCGATGTGGTGGATATCTCTGCCCGTTCCACTACCGTAATCACCAACGACAACATCTCCATCATCGTCCCTAACTCGGAGTTTATCTCTTCTACAGTGATTAACTGGAGCCACAACGACCGTAAGATCAGGTTCCGCTTTCCGGTAGGCGTTTCTTATAAAGAAGATCCCGCTAAAGTCAAAGCCATCCTGATGGAAGTGATGATGGAAAACGATGCCGTCTTAAAGACTCCTCCACCAGACGTCTGGTTTGATGAGTTTGGCGACAGTTCCCTTAACTTTAACCTGATGGTCTGGACAGCAAAATATGTCCAAAGGCCTAAGTTTCTTAAAAGTCAGCTTTACTATGCTATATTTGTAAAGTTTAAAGAACACGGCATTGAAATACCCTTTCCCCAGCGCGACCTGCACGTTAGAAGTGGAGAATTGATGGTGTCAAATAAAAAAGAAAACGGACAAGCAAACTAATCTTAATGAAATCTGACAAGTATTTTGTGTTTGATTTTGACAGCACATTTACCAAAGTAGAAGCTTTGGATGTGCTCTGCGAAATCTCATTAAAAGGAAACCCGGAGAAGGACAGCATACTGCAACAGGTACAAAACATCACCAAT
>JBBSOG010000211.1:0-9824 GCA_038259985.1 Cytophagales bacterium | reverse complement strand
CTGACAATAGTACCAAAAAAGCAAGCGTGCTGGCTGCTTCGGTGCGTTTTCATTCCTTCATTGACCCTTTGCTTCCTGCTGCCTTTAGTTTTTGTGTCATAGACGAAAACGGACAGGTGCTCTTTCATTCGGATAAGGAAAAAAACTTACAGGAAAACTTCGTGGCGGAAGTAGATGAACATAAAGGGGTGCTTTCGGCGATGATAGGAAAGAGCAGTCTTTACGCTAATGTTAACATCGGTGGCAATGAACAGAGAATTTTTATCCGCCCGCTGGTACATACCCCCTGGATGCTGCTTACCTCTTATGAAGAAGCCTACAGTGAGGCGCCTTATTTGCAAGTCATCAGCCTGAATGTGATCTGTATACTGATCATCGGCGCTATGGCTTTTTTTCAACTTTACCTCATTTCCTTGTTTGACCGACGGACTTCCAAACTAAAAAAACAAACCTTTTACTATGACTGGCTGTGGCCGCTGGCCGGGAAAAGGGAGCAGTATTACAAAGTAATGTTATACAATGTAGTGCTGGCCGGGGTATTGTGCGTGTACCATCTTATTTTTGAGCTGAGCGTATTTCAGGTATTAGCCTCCTTCCTGTACGCCATACTTTTTGCCAGCAGCAGTACCTGGGTGTTGTTGGCTGATGCTTCAAAACGTACAAAAAGTAGGAGCAATACGGTGCTTGGATTCACGATGCTCGTTTGCCTGCTGATCTTCGGAATGACAAGCTATTTTACCCAGGCATGGTTTACCAATTTTAGCATATTAGTTCTGGTGGCGGTATTGTCCTTGCTGCCTCATTTACCGGTTCGCAAATTTTATAAAGGGCCCCTGAAATTGAAAAGGAACATTGGCTTTAGAAAAGCTTACTGGGGCATGCTTTTTACCTATCTGTTTATCAGTAGTGTGTTGCCTACCTTTTTTCTGTACAGCACTGCTTATGAGCAGGAACAAAAAATCTGGAAAAAGCACGAGATGTATACCATCAGCAAAGCAGAAGAAGACAGAAACCAACTGATGAAAAAGCTATACAGTCTGAACAATGCCAGTGATATCCAGCGAGAAAACCTGATCCATACCTACGGGAAAGAAGAAGCCCGCTTTGAGCAAGCCAAAGCGATAGGCAACTACTACCAATGCCTGGGATACCAAACCTGTGATTGTAAAAATACCCTTCCATTGATGAGTACCCGGGGCGATAGTTTGTTGTACAGGAGCAGGCCCTTTTTTACCAGCATGTTCGTGGCTTCCAGCGGTTTTGTTTTCTCCAAAGGAGGCGATGAATGGGAAACCCGCAGGTGTGATGTGCATGGCATCCGCATGAAATACCACAGCATTAACCACACGGCTGAGGATTCAGTGATTCTTGCCAGCAGTGTGAAAGGTTTAGCATGGAATTATGCCCCGGGTAGCCTCTCCGGAGAATTTTTCTGGATAGGTTTACTGGCTTTGTTGCTGGCCGTTTACCATATTATCCGCTTTGCCACCATTAAGTTTTTTGCGCTAAAGCTGTTCAACAATCTCCAGGCCATTCAGGTAGATGATGCTTACCTGGAAACATATTTTGACGGCCGTCAGGACGACGGACATAAACACTTGTTTGTAATTGCCTTACCTTTTGCTGGAACGCACCGACTTTATGGCAAAAAGCACCTTCAGGTTTTTGATGTGCCTCAGCTACTGGATAAAGATGAATGTGCCAAAATACTGCAGATCAGCAACAGCCAGGTAGTACTGGAGCATTTCAGTTATGTAATAGAAGATACCGAAGCGAATAAGCAGATTCTGGATATCGTAGAACGGCTGCTTAGGAACCACAACAATATCATTATCGTGTCCCGCCTGTCGCCCACCCAGATCATTGACAAATACGAAGAACGCCTTAGCCAAGTCAGGGATGCCGGGCAGCGCGCAGTATTAGAAGTGCAGGTTTCCAAGTGGAAGGATATACTGGCAGGCTTTGTAAAAGTGTTTTATTCACTGCTACACGAAGATACGTTGAAGCAACAGTATTCCGATGATTTCAGTATCAAACAACTATTGGCTTATGAGTTCAGGGTCAATGAGCCCTACTTCAAAAGGATCAGGGAAGCCTTCACCCGAAAGTGGGGAGTAGGAAAAATAGAACTCACTGCTGCATTGGAAAAAATAGACCAGGAACAAGAGGATAGCCCCCTGAAACACCTGGATGTGAAAGAAGAGGTGCTACTGAAAATACAGAGCATGGCGCAGCCATTCTACTATTCGCTGTGGAACACCTGCTCCAAAGAAGAGAAATACCTGCTCTACGATCTAGCGATGGATGGCTTTGTCAATACCCAAAACGAAAGGGGGCTAAAGAAACTTTTGGAAAAAGGACTCATTTACTATCAGGAATCCTTGCAGGTAATGAACGAAAGCTTTAGAAACTTTATACTGTCTACCATTAAAGAGTCAGAATCGCTGGCGATGGAAAAAGAACTGAGGCGGAGTGGCAACTGGAGCCTGTACAGTTCTATATTTCTAATCCTGTTGGTCAGCCTGATTGTATTTGTATCTCTGTCCCAGCAGGAGATCATCAGCCAGTTTGTGGCCTTGCTGGTCGGCTTGACTACGGCTATTCCTTATTTACTGAGGTTTAGTGGGTTTTTCAGCGCCTTTTCCGGTAAAAATAAGGCAGCATCTGCTGCTTAAAGCTATCCGGTAGTGAGGCAAGGCTTTAGTAGCAATTTGAATATTAGCATAAAATGAGTAACTTAAGTAAATCCAACCTCTACTACCATGTCTATACAGTTTGACACTGTACCCTTTCGCAGTCGGGATGGGTTCGCCTGTGACCTGAAGCATGTAGTGAATACTATGCGTACCAGTAAAGGACCAGTACTCCTCGTTCACGGCGCAGGGGTGAGGGCCAATATTTTTAATCCGCCTACGGAAAAGAACATCATCCATATGCTGGTGGAAGAAGGCTACGATGTGTGGCTGGAAAACTGGCGCGCCAGCATTGACCTGCTCCCCAACGAATGGAACCTGGACCAGGCAGCGCTCTATGATCATCCGGCGGCAGTGCAGAAAGTGCTGGAAGAAAGCGGGGCTAAAGAACTCAAAGCGATTGTCCACTGCCAGGGCAGCACAAGTTTCATGATTTCCGCAATATTGGGTTTAATCCCCGAAGTAAAAGTAATCATCAGCAATGCGGTTTCCCTCCATCCGGTAGTGCCCAAATTTTCTGTTTTCAAGCTCAAAATACTCGTGCCCATTGTCAAGCTGATGTTCCGCTACCTGAACCCACAATGGGGTATTTATGCGCCTGATGTCAAAACTCGCTTGCTGCGGTTTATTGTCAAGCTAACCCATCGGGAAGATGATACGCTGGTGGGTAAATTCGTCAGCTTCACCTACGGGGCAGGCTTCCCTGCCCTGTGGCGATTGGAAAACCTGGACGAAAAAACCAAAGACTGGATACAGCATGAATTTGCCGAGGTGCCCCTTAGCTTTTTTGACCATATCAAAAAAGGGGTCAAACGAGGGGCGTTAGTACCCAACGACAGCCGTAATGAGCAGGAAACCTATCTCAGCCATTCTACCAAATTAACAGCCCGTGTCGTGTTATTCGGCGGCGAAAAAAACCTCTGCTTTCTTTCAAAGAGCCAGCAAAATACCTATGCGTACTTACAAAGTAGACAGCCCAATATCCATAAGCTGTACCTACTGAAAGACTACAGTCACCTGGATGTTTTTTTGGGAAAAAATGCCCACCGGGATGTATTTCCTTTAATGATCAAAGAATTGAACCAAACCTATCCACCTAAACCAAAACAATCATGGCCATCCCCAAAAGAATCAAGCGGTACCGGGACCGTTACGCCCTCGTAGACGGTATCCCTTATCGGATGCCAGTTTACGCCAAAGATTCCCCGGCACTTATGGTCGGCTTTTCTTGTGATTATGAAAAAGCCAAAGCTTTGCTGCCCGGCAATGAATTGCATGCCATCCGGCTTCCCAATGGTAGGGCCGTTTTGCTCATCACCGTCATCAACTACCTGGATACCAGCATCGGCAAGTACATAGAGTATAGCATCGGGATCGGCTGCACCCACGGCCGCAAGCCCGCGCCCCCTATGCTGCCCGCCATGATGATGAAAACCTACGGCACCGGGCAGTATATTCTGGACCTGCCGGTGAGTTCGGAGGTATCGGTTAAAGGGGGCAAAGGTATTTGGGGCATGCCCAAGCACCAGGCAAATTTAGATTTCAAAATCAATGATGACACCGTGTCCAGCCAGTACGAAAAGGACGGACAGTTTGCTTTTCGCATAGAGATAGACCGCCCGGCCTCGCCCAGCTTCAAACTCAAAGTGGGCTCCACCAATTACTGTCGCTACCGCAATATGCTGATGGCGTCCTATATTTATTTTGAATCTAAAGCAGGGATCAATCTGTTCAAAAAAGCCAATGCCCGGCTCTACATCGGCGACCATCCCAATGTGGCTCACCTAAGAGATTTGGACATCAATGGCGATCCTTTCTTTACTATGTTCATGCCGGAGGCCAACGGCGTGCTGGACGATCATTTCCAGTGTTGGTTCCTGACTTACGACGAGCCACCTGCCCAAATGCCGGAAGGCTTTGAAAGCGTATTTGACCTGGGCCGGGACGAAAGCTGGCTGTCCCCGCCTTCTTTCACTGATTATGAACAATACCGGATAGGTAAGGAAAACAAGAGGGAATTGGTGAGTAGTGGAGGATGATTGATGACGGATGAAAACCCTCAATAGTCATAGTCTGTGACGAGGATTCTTGGGCCAAGCGTTTACAACGCTTTCTTAATTTAGAAACTTTAACGAAGCTATCTTCTAGCGTACGTGATTAGCGTAAAAAAACAAAGTACGTGCATTGCAACCGGGCCGCCGGAGCGGGGCGGCAGCCCATAGCAATCGCGCGGCGGGGCCGCCCCGGCGAACCGTCTCCTTGTTAAAAGCAAAAAACGAGGAGACCGGGCCACGGCGGCTCCTTCACCGCCTTAGGCGGTTCAGAGTGACGTTTGACTACGTTAATCATATACCTTCTAGCAGAAGATAGCTTCGTTAAAGTTTTCAATTTTCAATCTTAAATTTTCAATGTGTAATTTTTAATTCCCCCCAACCATGAAACAAACACTGCTAGACATCAACAACGCCTACATTTTTTTCTGCGCCTCTATCTACCTGGGGATGTTCTGGGCGTTGCACTTCTTCTGGTTTCCCAATTACCCCAGTACCCTGAATGTAGATAATTACTATGATGCCATCATTCCGATCACCGACACGGCCACCCAATTTTTCTTCATCACCATTCCTATCATGGCGGTGGCGATTGTCATTATGTTGATTAGTGAATGGAAGACCAAACTGCGCTGGGTGCCCCTGACTTGGATTTTTGGTTTGCTGGCGCCGGTGCTGGTGCAACAGATATGGATTGAGGATGTCAACAACCAGTTTAAGGCCGGTATCACTGAGCCACTGCAACTTCAGGAATTATTATCGGAATGGATGTTTCTCAACGATGTCCGCTGGGTTATCTTGACGATCATGTGGTGCATCACCATGTATTTCTTCATTGCCAAAGCCCGACAAAATAGCGCGGAGACCCAGCGCCCCCAAGCCAGCACCATGAATTACGAAACTGCTTAATTGATGAAAAATTATCTTAACCTGTTGGTCATTGCAATTTCCATTGCCACCATATTGTCAGGACTTGCGCAGCTAATAGCCCCGGATTTTGTGCTGGGTTTTGTGGGGGCCAGCATCACGCCTACTTCTATGCATTTCTTTGCGATTGTAGGCATGTTTATGGCGCTCTTCGGGGGCATGATGCTTCATGCAGTTTATAGCGCTTATCCCAATCATGTGGCTATTCTTTGGGCCGCTTTGCAGAAGCTCGGCGCTTTTGTAGCTGTAGGCTTAGGTATCTTCAACGATATTTTTGCCCCTATCGCCGCAACGGTAGCTTTCTTTGATCTTTTTTCCGGTCTCTTGTTTTTGTATTACCTCCGAACCCTGCGCCGCCGTGAAATGGATTAGCTACTTTTTCTTTTACACTTATGTTGGGCTGGTCTGTCTGGCGGGGCTTTGGGGTGCCTTCTTCAATGCCCACCTGGATTTTGCGCTTCTGATGAACCTGGATACCGCTACCTTGCCCGAGGAGGTACGTACTAACCTGCTAAGCCAGTACCGTTTTCTCCGGGCATTGGAGCTGGGTTTTGGTTTGTTTGCCCTGACGTTTATCAAAGAGATATTTGCTCAGCCTAAGTTTAATACTTTATTTATGGCCATTATGGCCCTGGGAATCCTGGCCCGGCTGGCTTCCCTCATGTACGAAGGTTCTCCCAACTGGATGATGTATATCTTCCTCGGATATGAAATCATCGGCTGGATATGCATCTACTTGTATACCCGTCAAAGCACAAAAAACTACGTTTTCTAATAAAATTCCATTTGATCATCATTGACAAAAACCATTTGTTTTTTGTTGAGCAACAGTCCAAGACATACCCAAACTTCATAAGCCTCGCTCGTATAAAAAAATGAGCTAAATGCACTTAAAATTTTTTTGACAAAGGTGCATTACGAATAAATCGCTTGAGGAAACTAATGGGAAATTAAATGCTTATTCACCTCAAACCACAACATTGATGAAACTCAAAAACACTTATTCGCTTCTTTTTCGCCTGGCGTATGTCGGCTTTGCCTTTAATCTTATGTCTTGTCAGGAAGACGACCTGGTCACTACCTCTCCACTTACCTCGTCCGATCCGACTAATGCCGAATATCTTTTCACCACCAAAAAAGGAGTGATCAAAGAGGGGGTTTTGTACGGTACACCTATTACGTACGAAGAAATTGATGGCATTAACCTGTTTCAGGGTGATATCACCCTCACCCCAGAGCAGCTCAACCCGGTAGCCAGTGATAGTAGTGCGCGTACCGAAGGGGCGGGCCGTCTGCTGACCGCCTGGCGATGGCCTAATAACATCGTCTTCTATTCCATAGACCCAACGCTGCCCAACCAGAGCCGGGTGACCAACGCGATCGCTCATTGGGAAGCAAACACAAACCTGATATTTGTTCAGCGCCTCGCATCCAATCCTAACTATATATACTTTAAAAATAACACAGACAACATCTGCTCTTCTCCGGTGGGCATGCAACGCGGAAGACAGATTATTGAGCTGGGTGCCGGGTGTGGTACAGGAGCCACCATCCACGAAATCGGCCATTCCGTGGGATTATGGCATGAGCAAACCCGGACTGACCGAGACCAGTTTGTGACAATCAACTGGAGTAACATCACCCCCGGTAAGGAACATAATTTTCAAACTTACCAAGCGCAGGGAGAAGATGGATTTAACCGGGGAGCGTTTGACCTGGGCTCGATCATGATGTACTCTTCCTCTTCGTTCTCCCAAAACTCTCGTCCGACAATCACCCGTCGAGACGGTAGTACTTACACTGCGCAAAGAAGCCGCCTCTCTACCGGAGATATTCGTATCGTCCGCGAACTGTATCCGGGACGTTCTGTAATCCTGACCAATCTGGCAGCAGCAGCACGCTGGGAAAGCGGTCGCCTGATAGATGCCCATAATGTCACTAGTCGCACGGCTTTGCGCCTGAACGTCAACCCTAGTGACCGGGTGAGCGGTAAAGTGGAGATAGCAGAAAATTGGCTGGAAGATCGTACCAAGCAACCTGTATTGCACATGCACCCGCGCTGGGAATCACAAGGCACTATAAAGGGATGGTTTCCGTGGTCATATTTGCCATTTGGGGCCCGCTTTGAAGCGGAAGTGGGATTTATATTTGGAGCAACAGGTACCGATGGGGTAAGCTTCCAGGTGTGGGAGCATCACATGCAAAGCGGACGGGAAGTCTGGAACAGGGTGGCTAATGTAAACAAGCGCTATAGCGGAAGTTTATCACGTATTAGTATTGATTTGTCGCACCTAGCCGGGCAACGGGTGGGCATTGAGCTACGGGTAGATGCCGGGGCTTCTTCGGGACAAGACTGGGCCGCTTGGGTAAACCCTACCATTGTGGCACGTTACTAATAGATTTAACCACCAGTCAGGGGTCAAGGTGTAGGACCCTGAACCCGACTGGTGGCTTTATTATTTGGATAATCCGCAGCGACCCACCATTCTCTCCTTTTCTTTCATTATCTTAGGCTTTATCCTAAAATGGTGAAAATCATCGCCTACCCGTAGTATCACATTGCTACAAAAAAACTACCCCAATGCGATGATGTATCTCTTCCTGGGCTATAAAATCATCGGCGGGATATGTATTTACATGTGTACCTGTCAAACCACTAAAACTATGCTTCTGCCTAAACTCATCAATGCAAAGCAAGACCCCGAGCAACCTTCTCGGTCTTTAGTCCTGGCGGGAGGCGGTGTGCGGCTGGCCTATCAGGCAGGCGTCTCACAGGCCTTGGAAGAACATGGCCTGCAATTCAATCACGTAGATGGCACTTCGGGAGGTATTTTCAATACCGCCATGCTGGCTTCAGGGCTTAATCCTGATGAGATGTGCGCCCGTTGGCGTAGCTTGAAGGTTAGCAATTTTATGTCCTTGCGACCAGCCAAAAGCTATCTCAAACTCGCTAGCATGACTGCCTTCGGCGATGCAGACGGTATCCGTCAGAAAGTATTTCCCCACCTGGGCATTGACCTTGACAAAATCAGAGAGAACAAAGCCATCAACGCCACCTTTAATGTCTGCAACTTCACCTACAAAACAGTAGAAGCCATTCCAAACCGCGAAGCCACGGAAGATCATCTGATCGCCGGGGTTTCTTTGCCCATCTTTATGCCAGCTATTAAAATACATGACGACTGGTATACCGATGCCGTCTGGATCAAGGATGCCAACCTGATGGAAGCGGTGAAACGAGGTGCTGAAGAAATCTGGCTGGTCTGGGCGATCGGCAATACCAAAGAATATCTGCCCGGCTTCTTTAACCAGTACGTTCACATGATTGAGATGAGTGCCAATGGCGGGCTGCTGGAAGAATATGCCCAAATCAAAGCGCTCAACGAAAGGATAGCTGTCGGGGATTCACCTTACGGCCAACGCCATCCTATAAAACTCCATGTCATCAAGCCGGAATATCCGCTGCCCCTGGACCCTGACCTGTTTTTCAACAAAGTGGATACGACCAGCCTGATCAACATGGGCTATGTAGACACGCTAAAATACCTGGACGGGATGAGCGAAATAGGCGTGGCATATGACACAGACAGCACCCGTATGAAAGATCCGGGCAAGCAATTCAACTTCCGCTTGCACTATGAGGGTAAGCTGCAATTTGATGGGAAAGCATCTCATATCACCTATCGTCCTTCCTTCATCTTACGCGAAATTGAAGGGAAATTTGCCCTGAGTTTAGTATCCAGTATTTACATTGAGGCGCTGGGCAGGGAAATTTGTACTAGGGAAAACAACACCCGATTTATCAAACACCAGAATGTTTCTTATCTTGAGATAGATTCCGCTTTCGTACACGAAGACCAACAGTACAGCCTGAAAACAAGTCTCCGGCTCAATGCACCGGTCAACTGGCTGCTGGGACTGGAGTTCAAAAGCATCAAACTCCAAATCTTTGGTGCCGAACAACAGCAGCTGGCCGAAGGTTACCTTAGGCAGTCTGCCCGGACCAGGATACAGCAATTGTTCAATAACAACCTGAAAAACGAAGGAAAAGGCGGTATGCAGTGGAAAGAAAAATATCGCATGATCAAAAAACTATATGACCTATGAAGTTTGAGCGTCAACCGATGGTACGCTGGTACAATGTAAGACTGCT
>JBBSOG010000210.1:0-9866 GCA_038259985.1 Cytophagales bacterium | reverse complement strand
TTCTTCAACTGGATCAACGAAAAGACCCAGATACAGAACGCTTCCAAGGTGCGTTCCTATGAAGGGCTACTCGTGCATGTATTTGGTAAGATAGCTGCTGCCTGTTTTGCCCTAACTCGCTACCCTTGATTCGCATAAAGTATATTTTTCTATGAGAAGGTATACCCTTTTTTTGTGAAAGGCGCTTTTGAGAAAAGTCATGTACACAAAAAACGAGAACGTTGACACCAAAAAATAAGAGTAGCGTATAGAAGGGAGTATTTGAAATATGGAATTTAGTACCATAGGCAATATCAGTATAAACTTTCCAGATGAATGAAATCTGAATAGTTTTTGAATAATTCTTTTTCTTCGTGAGTGATCACTTCACATATCTGGTTGGTCTGTACATTGTACCAAACTTCAGCGTAAAATTTTTCAAGCTGAAACAAACCTACCAGATAAGGGTACGCTTGTCTTCGCATGATAAGTTGTCCATGTTCCATGACAAAGGTTTCTTTGTAACGGAGGGCAAGTAGATTAAAATCCTGAGTAGTTAACATGCAACAGCCAAGCTTTTTATATGAGTTGACTGCAAATAAATAGCTAAATCAGATGATAAATTGTCTTATTAGGATGGAAATGTGCCGGAAGTAATAAAATTAAGCAATAAGCAAATTGAAATTTTACCCCGAGGTTGTTATAAGGTTTATGTAAAATTTTACTAGCATTTAAATACCTAGCTATAGAGATTTATATTCAGTTGAACTAAAATTCAATGCTGTCCGAGTACTTATCAACCCTAAGATAATAGCTTCATACTAAAGTTCATCCAAAGCTTTTAGTTCTTCCTCAAAACTACCGGAGAGGATGGGGAATCTACACCAGCTTCGCGGATCTACATTGAAATCGTCCATGTGAAAAGCCGGGGCCACCCTTTCCCGCTTCCATTGATTGCGAGCCCAGAGGGTAAAGAACTTTTTGATATGAGCTTTCAAAAGCACACCTTCCTCCAGACGCTGCGCGCTTAAATTTTGATATACCTGGGTAGGGGAGAGCCAATGGCGAATAGCTAAACGCTCAATTTCTACTAATAGGGCATAGGGCATGAGATCGTTTTCGTCTGTTTGCGTCTTATCCAGTGGACGAAGCTCTGCACTAGGGTCAAGATGATTGACCCGGGAAAGCCCAGTATAGTGAAGGTTTTCCTCAGCCCATCTCAGCCAATGCAGTATAAAATGCTTATCTACTGCCGCAATGGGAGCAATGCTACCACTGGTATCTCCGTCCATCGTGGTATAGCCTACATCGGCTTCACTACGGTTGTTGGTAGCAATCAGCAGGGCACCCTTAATATTGGCAAGCATCCATATGCCGGGAACCCTGACCCTGGCCTGGATATTTTGTAAAGAAATATCATCTTGATCCCAACTCAATGCTCTTGATAAGCAATTTTCAATAGTTTGGGTATAGGAGGCGACCGATTCATCTACTTTCCAGTGATAGAAGGTAGCGCCTAATGAAGAAGCTAATGTTTGAGCAGCTTCCAGCGTATCCTCTGAAGAATTTCTGGTGCCCTGATAGGCAGTAGTAAGCATAAGTTTAATAATACTTTTATTGATAAGTTCTTCGGAATATTTGCCTAGCTCAAGTTGATCAATCCATTGGGTCAGCCCTGCTTTATGCAAGAATTTTTCGTAGCCCAGCTCACTGACGCCTCTGCGAACCATCTCGGCTACCAACACCGCGCAAGTGGAAGAATCTGCTCCACCACTCAATGACAGCACAAAACCCTTTGACCGGCTTTTCCGCATATAATCAAACAGCGCCAGCGTTTCTGCCTGGGTGAATTCTATTTCTTTTTCATTGCTGTCTGCCGTAGGGCTGGCTTCTGAATTTTCAGGCTGCTCAAAATCTATCAGGCTTGATAATACATTGACATTCTCATACGAAAAGCGCTGGTTCTTCTTAAGTAATTTTCCTTCCTGGGCAATGATAATTTCACCGTCAAACACCATACGCCCTGATTCATTCCCCAGCATATTGGTAAACACATAGGTACAGTGAAATTCCTTGGAAGCAGGTACAGTCAGGGTTTCACGAAAGGCAGATTTTCCAAAGGCAAAGTGACTGGCACTGGTATTTAGTATCAACTGAACCCCTTTTTTCGCATGGCGGTAACCCGGGCGGTCTTGGTTCCGCCAAGCATCCTCACAAATTTCAAAAGCAACCTTAATTCCATTTACCTGATAGATGACATCTCCAAAATCATAATCAATACCAAAAACATTGATTTTTTCTATCCGATGGGCGGGCCAGGGGGTAAACCAGCGGTGCTCATAGTGTATGCCGTCGTTGGCTAAAAATTGCTTAGCCGTAAAACCCAGAATCTGCTGGTCGTGGATCAAGCAGGCAACATCATAGTTGTGCCCTTCAAATTTCATGGGTAATCCAACGGCAAGCGTAATATTTGTACAAAGTTTCCTCACCTCTTCTAATTGGTGCAATGATTTTTCGTAAAGCCATTCACTCAAAAATAAATCCTCACAGCCGTACCCACAGACTGTCAATTCGGGAAGACATAAAACATCTACCTGTTGTGCCCTGGCGATATCAATGGCGGAAGCGATATTTTCCAGATTGCCATTCCAATCTATAGGCGTCTGGTTTAAGGTGGCTCCGGCTACTCTTAATTTTGTCATCGGTAAAAGATTAGGAAATAAAGTATTAGAAAAGCAAACTACGCCTCATCGGGATCAGTTTCAAGCATTTCAAGGGCTTTTTGCGAGGCACTCTGTTCGGCTTTCTTTTTACTCAATCCGCTCCCGGTGCACAGCGGTTCCCCATTGATAAATATCTGGGCAATAAACTCTTTGAACTGTGTCTCTCCAACAATATCAAGAATTCCGAAACGTATATCTTTGTTATTTTTTTGGGCCCACTCTATGATGGTACTTTTATAATTCGGATTGGTATTGATGATGCTATCCAGGTCAAAATGGGGGATGACTAGGCGTTTCAAAATGAAATTTTTGCAATAAGCAAATCCTTTGTCCAGATAGATTGCCCCTACTAAGGCTTCCAGGGTATCACCATCAATGGATTTGTGAGAGAGCTTTCCTTTTCCGTCTAAATAAACACCTGTTTGATCGTAAACAATAATATTATTTACCCCAATTTTTTTGGCAACCGCGTTCAATGATTCCCGGTTGACAATGCGTGAACGTATATCAGTAAGGAAGCCTTCATCTTTGTAAGGATATTTTTTGAAGAGATATTCGGCGATTACAGTGCTAAGCACAGCATCACCCAGATATTCCAGGCGTTCGTTGGATTCCCTAAGACCATACATATTCTTTTTGGCAACAGAAATATGTTTGGTAGCCAGTCGGTACAATTCTAAATTACCAGGATAGCTACCTACGATATTTTTGATGGCCTCCAGTAGGTGCTTATCCTGGGCAGGATAAGCACGGATGTTTTTGAGTAGCCAGCTAGGTAAAGCACGTATCAACAAAGTAGTAAAAATGCTTTTTATCCGGCGAATTAGTGGGAGCACTAAGGTACGAATTTCCTGAAAACGACAGAAGTATTATGTCCACCAAACCCGAAGGTGTTGCTGATCGCCGTATTTACCGTTCTTTCCTGTGCTTTGTTGAAAGTAAGGTTCAATTTTGGGTCAATATTTTCATCGTCCGTGAAATGGTTGATGGTAGGAGGAACGAGATTGTTTTGGATGGCTAATATAGTAGCTACTGACTCTATGGCCCCGGCAGCGCCCAGCAAATGACCAGTCATAGATTTTGTAGAACTAATATTTAACTGATAAGCATGTTCACCAAAAACATCTTTGATCGCATTAACTTCACTAATATCCCCTAAAGAGGTAGAAGTACCATGCACATTAATGTAATCCACTTCATCAGCATTGATTCCGGCATCTTTTAGCGCCAAAAGCATGACATGCTTAACGCCTATACCTTCAGGATGAGGGGCCGTGATATGATAAGCGTCGGCTGTCATGGCATTGCCAATGATTTCAGCGTAGATTTTAGCGCCCCTGGCTTTAGCATGTTCGTAATCTTCCAGAATAAGGGCACCAGCGCCTTCACCAAGAACGAAACCATCCCGGTCCTTATCAAAAGGACGTGATGCGGTTTCCGGTGAATCATTTCTTTCTGAAAGGGCTTTCATGGCACCAAAACCTCCTACACCAGCCTCACATACGGCAGCTTCTGAACCACCGGTAACAATCATATCGGCCTTGCCTAATTTGATGTAGGTATAGGAGTCAATGATAGCGTGCGTAGCGGAAGCACAGGCTGAAACTGTAGAAAAATTAGGGCCACGGAAACCATATTTGATAGAAATATGGCCGGGGGTAATGTCTACAATCATTTTGGGAATGAAGAAAGGGTTGAAGCGTGGTGTGCCATCCCCTTGGGCAAAATAAGACACTTCTTCCTGAAATGTTTTTAGCCCCCCGATTCCTGAGCCCCAAATTACCCCTACCCGATCCGGGTCAAGTTCATCCAAGGAGACCCCAGAGTCCCGAATTGCTTCATCAGCGGCCACCATGGCATACTGGGTGAAGGGGTCCATTTTTCTGGCTTCTTTCCTATCAAAAAAATCAATAGGGTCAAAGTTTTTGAGTTCACAGGCAAATCTGGTTCTGAATTTTTCCGCATCAAACCTAGTGATGGGAGCAGACCCACTCACGCCCTGGGTAAGACCTGTCCAGTACTCCTGAACAGTATTTCCCACAGGCGTAAGTGCGCCCATTCCTGTAACTACAACTCTCCTTGAATTCATAAAAAGGGGATCGCTTCTTTTAATTATTTCTTTACGTTTTCTTCCAGATAAGAAATGGCCTGACCAACCGTAGAAATATTTTCTGCTTGATCATCAGGAATAGAAATGTTAAATTCTTTTTCAAATTCCATGATCAATTCAACAGTATCCAGGGAATCAGCACCCAGATCATTGGTGAAGCTCGCTTCGGGAGTCACCTCTGACTCTTCTACTCCAAGCTTGTCAATAATAATACCTTTTACTTTTTGCGCTATTTCAGACATTTTTTTAGGATTTTTTGAGTTATCGGCGCAAAGTAAAGAAATTTAGGTTAATAAAGTCAAACTTATTTTTTTGATTCTTTATTTACCCAAGCGCCAAAAATATTTAAATTGCCCTGAGTCTTTTATGTTTAATACCAGAAATTCACTTGAAATATGTTAAAAAGCCACGAACTACAGTTAACCCTTCAGTGCGACTTTGATTTGATTGGCTTAGTCTCTTCCGCTAAAGAATATAAGCTTGCCTGGTCACTCAATCAGAACCTGGGGCTTAAGTTAGCTAAATCTAAGGATATTGCCATTAATTTTGTAGGTAATCGGAGTATAATCATTTCAAATTTTACATTCACTACCTCTCATTGTACCTTCAAATTGCTAAAAAATCACGCGATCTCCGAAGATTGGAATCAATATCTGTTACCCGAGCTAAAGAATGTAGACTATTTTCTACTGATTAAGAATGAAAGTGATACCTTTGACCCTGGTAAGTATCTGTGTCATTTGTCGGAGATAGGTATTGTGCAGTCATTTGCCTCTATTAACGTAGAAAACCTCAAAAATAAAGAAAACCTTATTTTTTAATATGGATAGCAATATTGTATTTAATAAAACCAAAATCGTGGCTACTGTTGGCCCGGCCTGTAACACCAAAGAAATGCTTAGCGAATTGGTGAAAACAGGAGTGAATGTTTTTCGTCTTAATTTTTCTCATGGCACCCACGAAGGCCATAAAAAAGTGATTGGCTTTATCCGTGAGATCAACAAAGAGATGGGTACTAATGTCTGTATCCTGCAAGATCTACAGGGACCAAAAATTAGGGTAAATAAAGTGGAGAATAATGGTGTAGAAGTTGAAGCTGGCCAGACGCTTATCATCACTTGTAAAGAAGATATGGTAGGTACTAAAGAGCGGGTAAGTACATCTTACGAAAACCTATCTACTGATGTCAGTATCGGGGATACCATTCTTATTGATGATGGCAAACTGGAGTTCAGGGTAGAAAAAGTAGAGGGAAACAATGTATATACCAAAGTAATTTATGGTGGCTCCCTCAAATCCAGAAAAGGGATTAACCTGCCTGACACACAAGTTTCCGCCCCTTCACTTACGGACAAAGACAAAATAGACCTGGAGTTTGGCCTCGAAAATGATGTGGATTGGATTGCTCTTTCTTTTGTGAGAAAGGCAGACGATATCTACAACCTAAAAGACCTGATAAAGCAAAAGGGCAAAAGTATCAAAGTCATCTCCAAGATAGAGAAGCCGGAAGCTATCCGTAACATTGATGAAATCATCAAAGCAACCGATGGCTTGATGGTAGCCCGGGGCGACCTGGGGGTAGAAATCGCGATGGAAGATGTCCCCATGGTGCAAAAAATGCTGGTGAATAAGTGTAATATGGCTTCAAAACCAGTGATCATCGCCACCCAGATGATGGAAAGCATGATAGAAAACCCTCGCCCCACCCGTGCGGAAACTAATGATGTTGCCAACGGGGTGTTGGATGGAGCGGATGCTATTATGTTGTCCGCTGAAACAGCTTCCGGCAAATACCCGATACAAACGGTAAAAAGCATGGTGAAAACGATACTTGCCGTAGAAAAAAGTTCGGATGTGGTGTATGATAAGCTTTCACACATAGATACCGACTCCCCTACATTTTATAACGACCATCTGGTGCTGACTGCCTGTAAGCTAAGTAAACAGGTAAATGCCAGGGCTATTATCGGCATGACAAAATCAGGCTATACCGGCTTCAGGCTTTCAGGCCACCGTCCTAAAGCAGATATTTTTATATTTACCGCTGACCAGGACTTGTTGAATGAAATTAACCTTTACTGGGGTCTTAGGGGTTTCTATTATGACAAAATGGGTTCTACTGATGAGACTTTTGATGATTTGGAGGGCCTCCTCAAAGAAAAAGGCCACCTACACACCGGTGATGTCGTGGTAAACACTGCTAGTATGCCTTTACATTGGGAAGACAGGACCAACATGCTCAAAATACAAACGGTGAAGTAGGGCTTTAGGGATTAGATTTTGGAGGTTAAGACTTAGAAAAACCAGTATAAAAATTCAATCCCTAAAACCTGATCCCAAATGCCCGCCATGAAAATTACCAAAGATTTATACAGTAATTCTTTAGCTTTATTCACGGATTTCTATCAACTGACCATGGCCTATGGCTATTGGAAATCAGGAATTGCCGAGAAAGAAGCAGTCTTTAATTTGTTTTTTAGAAAGAACCCTTTTAATGGTGGGTTCACCATTAACTGTGGCCTTGAATATGCCATTGACTACATCAATAGTTTTCATTTTACCGACGAGGATTTATCTTATCTGGCTACTATTAAAGGCAACCAGGGAGAAGCATTATTTAGTGAAGACTTCCTCCGCTATCTTGCTGAGCTGAAGCTAAGTGTTACCATTGATGCTATCGCTGAAGGTGAAGTTGTATTTCCCCATGAGCCCCTAATTCGTGTCAAAGGGCCCATCCTCCAATGTCAATTATTGGAATCGCCCTTACTCAATATTATTAATTACCAGACATTAATTGCCACCAAAGCCGCCAGGATTTACAGTGTAGCAAAGGGTGACCCGGTGTTGGAGTTTGGTCTGCGCCGCGCCCATGGAATAGATGGGGCGATGGCCGCCAGCCGGGCAGCCTATATCGGTGGTTGTTCTTCTACTTCTAATGTCCTGGCAGGTAAACTTTTTGGCATTCCAGTCAGCGGTACCCATGCCCACAGTTGGGTAATGGCCTTTGATGATGAATTATCTTCCTTCAAAGCCTATGCTGAAGCGATGCCTGACAACTGCATCCTCCTGGTAGATACATATAATACTATAGAAGGCATTAAGCATGCCATCAAGGTGGGGCAGCTATTGAAAGAAAAAGGTAAAAAGCTTTCAGGAATCAGAATTGATTCCG
Organism: Cytophagales bacterium; assembly: GCA_038259985.1. Taxonomy (GTDB): domain Bacteria; phylum Bacteroidota; class Bacteroidia; order Cytophagales; family Cyclobacteriaceae; genus Catalinimonas. The sequence goes on along the minus strand of JBBSOG010000210.1, from coordinate 1,882 downwards.
GTGACCTTGCTTATTTTAGTATACAGGCCCGCCAGATGCTGGATGAGGCGGGCTTTACAGAAACTTCTATAGTCGCCAGTAATGACCTTGACGAAAATATCATCGGCAGTCTTCGTACCCAGGATGCCCGGATAAATGTATGGGGCATAGGTACCAGGCTGGTAACCGCATATGACCAACCAGCGCTGGGTGCTGTTTATAAACTTTCGGCCATCAAGGACGACAAAGGACATTGGGAATACAAAATTAAATTATCGGAGCAGGCGGTTAAGGTGAATAACCCTGGAATTCAGCAGGTGAGGAGATTTTTCACGGATGGTGAAAATGGACAGAAAACACCCATGGCTGACATGCTCTACGACCTAAAATCCAAGTTGGGTGAAAAACTTAAGATTATTGACCCTATGGATTTGACCCGGCGCAAAATTATCAAAGCCGAAGGTTTGCAGTATGAAGAATTGTTGAAGCCCATATTTGAGGATGGTAAGCAAGTATACCAATCACCTGACATCCATCAGCTCAGAGAAAAAACAATTCAAAGCTTGAATGAATTGCCTGCCGGAGTCAAAAGGTTGGTAAACCCTCACAGTTATCCTGTAGGCTTGGAAGAAAAGCTTTACAAATTGAAAACCGACTTGATCCTGAAACTGCGTAACTTGAATGAGGAAAGTGAATAATTTGTAAATTCACAAGACAAAATCTTTAAAAATTTATATTTTTTCTACAAAGCGTTGCACAATATGTAGAAAATATCCCCACTTCGCTTACCTAAAACCCTTATTTCTGGCGCGCTTTTGACTTGGCATACATTTTCTAATATGGTTGTGTATATAACAACTAAAATTACGTGTATGAAAGCCCAAGTTAGAAATTTCGTTATTGTATCAGTCTTAACAATTGGCTTATTTTCTTGTGAGAATAAGGAAATGCAAGACCAGATTAGTTCGCTTACCCAAGAGAACCTCAATCTTGAAAAAAAAACCGCCAGCAAAGATTCCTCTCTATCGGCGTTCATTTCATCGTTTGCTGAAATTGAAAGTAACCTGAGTGAAATCCGTGAGCGGGAAATGAATATTGAACTGAACCGGGAAAAAAACCTTTCCAGCGAAGACCTAAAAAAACGCATTCAGGAAGATATACAAGAAATTAACCGTTTGCTGGTAGAAAATAAAGAGAAAATAGGGGAGCTAAATGCGCAGCTTAAATATTCAGGAAAGCAGAATGCTAAACTTAAGGCTTCTATGGAAGAGCTTCAGGCAAACCTACTGGCAAAAGTAGAAGAAAAAGAAACGCAGATTTCAGTCTTGACAGATGAATTAGCAGGGATGAAAATCAAAGTGGAAGAACTGAATACCAATCTTGCCGGCCTTACTGAAGAGAACAAGCAAAAAGAGCAGGCCATAGTATCAAAAACCGGGGAATTGAATACTGCTTACTTTGTTGCGGGTTCGTACAAGCAACTTAAAGAAAATAAGGTGCTGAGCAAAGAAGGTGGGTTTTTGGGCTTAGGAAAAACTGAAGTACTCAGCGATAATTTTAATAGGCGCCAATTCAACCAGATTGACATCCGTGAAACACTGTCGTTTCCGCTGGAAGGTGAGGAAGTAGAATTGGTTACCAATCATCCATCAGATTCTTATCGTCTGGAAAAGAGTGATGAGGAGAAAATTAACCTGGTTGTTTCTGATCCCACTAAGTTTTGGGAATCATCAAAATATCTGGTGATGGTTGTAAAATAAAAAACAGCTGACCAGCTGATTAAGTCGTCCTGCTTAGCGGGGCGGCTTTCTTTATCACCAAATTTTTAAATTTTATTCACCAATTTTTTAAGCAATGAAGACAATTTTGATCAACCCAAGGAATGTGGCGGAACTGAATATCA
>JBBSOG010000209.1:0-9981 GCA_038259985.1 Cytophagales bacterium | reverse complement strand
TGCCGTCCCCGTTATTGAGGTATAAAAAATCAGGCGTTAGAAAATCATTGGAAATATACAGGTCTACCAACCCATCCTTATTCAAGTCACTCGCTACCACCCCTAAACCGTAGCCGTATCGATTGATCCCGGCTTGCTCAGTAATGTCCTTGAAATGAGTTCCCTCATTGCGGTACAACCTATCTGAGCCTGACTCATAAGTACCTTCATTAAATTGTAGATTAACTGTTTTATTGAAATCTATAGGATGATTAAGTAAATACATATCCAGATCACCATCCAGGTCAAAGTCAAAAAATACTGCCTGCGTGGAATACCCCTGGTCATCCAATCCCCAGGCTGCTGCTGCTTCCGTAAAAGTTAGATTTTGGGCGTGTGAGTAACGGCCTGATGAGGCACCGTTATTCATATACAGCAAGTTTCTTCTTTCCGAAAATTTACCTGAGCGACAGACATAGATATCCAGCCAACCATCACCATTTACATCAGCCATCGTAACCCCGGTAGACCAGGATTGATCTCCGGCCACCCCTGCCTTTTCAGTGACATCCTCAAACGCTAATCCACCTTTGTTCACATAAAGCTTATTGGGTACCTGATTTCCTGTAAAGTACAAATCCGGCAAGCTGTCATTGTTGATATCTCCCACTGCAATGCCCCCTCCATTATAAAAATAGTAATACAATATATAATTCCAGTTTTGGTATTCCCTAAGTGAATTTTTAAAGATAAGTCCTGAGTGAGAAGCGGGTATTTTTCTAAATCGTTTATCTCCGTAATCTTTTTGACAGGAGCTAAGTAAGAATACAACAATGATAGTAACAGCTATCTTTTTTACCATTCTTTTATTATTCTTTTACCGATTCCCAATAAAATATTAAGGTAGCTGTTTTGTGATAAAATGAAAAGTGCCGGTAGATTTAGGTGCTGAATGAAAAAATTGATAATATAGATCATGCTTCATTTTATCGTAGCGTTGTTTGGTACAAATTACTTTTTAGGTACTTCCTATCCATGAAAGCAGAAGTTGCTTCAACTTTATTCCCAAAACATCAGATGATACGTATTCTGATAAGGATATGTCTTTTTGTCTTCGTGACAGGATGCAATCATGATAGAAAGGGTCAAAAGTATACGGTTTGGAACTCAAATTTACGAAATATCGGTACACACTCTTCCCCTAGATTAACTGACTTGAATGGTGATGGCATTTTGGATATTGTAATTGGTACAGGAGGTAATGAACTACAGAAGAGCGACACCGGTGTGGTAGCCATCAATGGTAAAAATGGAGCATTACTTTGGCACGCCCCTTCCAGGGATCAGCTATTCGGTTCAGCCTGCTTTCTGGATATTAACGCAGATGATACTCCAGACGTAATAGTGAGTGGTAGACAAGCTAGCCTGATGGCCTTAAACGGAAAAACAGGTGAGATAATTTGGCACTTTTTACCCGAAGGTGACATCATTTATGCCGCAGATGCCGGTTATTATAATTTCTACTCTCCTCAATTGATCCCCGATCAGAATGGGGATCGTTTAGATGATTTGCTGATTGCAAATGGAGGAGACGTTTTTGCTGAACCTTTTGAAAAAAATCGCCCTGCAGGTAAACTTATGATCATCAGCGCTGCCAATGGAAACATATTATCCAGTGCCAATGTGCCTGATGGGAAAGAAACCTACATGACTGCACTCGTCCATGATTTTGAATCGGATGGAAATTTATCTATCATTTTTGGTACCGGAGGAGAAACGATTGGGGGGCACTTATATATAGCCAAACACGACCACCTAATGGCTAATTCGTTGGAAGAAGCAGTGGTCATACATCAAGTGGAAGATAAGGGTTTTGTAGCGCCGCCTGTACTGGTGGATATCAATGGAGATCACGTGGCTGACATCGTAGGTAATAGCTATGGCGGAGAAGTTTTTGCCATTGATGGTCGTACTAGGAAAAAGCTATGGAGTTATTCTATACAGCAAGCTGCTATTAACAGCACACCCGCTGTTGGCTATTTCAATCAGGACGAAATACCTGATTTTTTCATCAGCGCGGGTAGAGGCATATGGCCGGATGTACCCAAAACCTTTCAGGTTGCCCTTGATGGAAAAGATGGTCAGGTACTGTTTCAGTCTAATACAGGCTGCTTCCATTCTGCATCACCCGTGATAGTTGACATAAATAGCGATGGAATGGATGACGTATTGCTACAGATGAATTTTGGTGTTTCATGCTACACTGGTGACCTGGGTTCCATGCAAACTCAGGTGATGGCATTTGATATTGCTAATAAGCAAATACTGCCTTTTAGTGAAAGTTACTACGGCAAAGTCTTATCTTCTACTCCGGTGATTGCAGATATAGATCAAGATAGTTATCTGGACCTTTTATATTGTGTGCTTTCTAATACGCGGAAATACGAATTAGTGAGACATTTGCTGGTAGTTCGGGAAAGTACATCTATACCTGTTCAAAACGCTTCCTCCTGGAATGGATACCTGGGCAGCCACTATAATGCTTATTTTCCAGTAACCCAAGATACGCTACTTGCCAACTGATAAGTGATTATGAACATATCCCCAAATTTTCATTCTTATATTCTTCGCCTAAGCATGTTATTATTTTTTCTTATACTCATAACCACTGCATGCAAAAAGAAACGCGTTTCTACTACCGAAGGCTTCATCAACGAAATGAAAATTAATCCCGATACCCTTAACCTGGAACGCCAACCCACCGGCACTAGAAAAATGGTACAATTGTTAAATGAGCTTCGTGACCAGGAGAATCCATTTGCCAATATTTATCTAAATGAAAAAAGGGCAAATATTTACAAAGATCGAGCGGAGGAAACTAAAAATGAAAAAGAAAGATGGCAATTTCAGTTTCTTTACGCCAAGGAAAGCCTGTATGCCGGGCAAACTTGGGAAGCGATTCGTATATTACAAGAAATTGTTAAGAATCAGGATCCGGTTTTAAACTATCTTCAGATCACAATTCGGGAGCTGTATGATTTACTGGGAACTGCTTACCTTCGTTTAGGAGAACAGGAGAATTGTCTACGCTTCCATAATCATCAGTCTTGCATCGTCCCTATCGCTTCTGCTGCCCAGCATCAATGGGAATTAGGCTCTGAAAAGGCGATGGAAACCTATGCTACTTTGCTAAAAAATAATCCCGGAGATCTTCATAGCAAGTGGTTATATAATATTGCAGCCATGACGCTGGGAAAGTATCCAGATAACATACCAAAAGAGTGGCTTATCCCGCTACCTACTTCTGATGTGGAAGAAGATTTCCTGCCCTTTCAGGATATTGCAGGAGAGCTGGGTATTGACACCCACGGACTTTCAGGAGGAGTTTGCATGGAGGATTTCAACAGGGATGGATTTCTGGACATTGCCACAAGTTCTTTTGGATCAGCAGATCAACTCTTTTATTATGAGAATCAAGGAGATGGCACATTTGTGAATAAAACCAGCAACGCTGGCCTGTTGGGCATCACCGGAGGCTTAAATATGATTCACGGAGATTATAACAATGATGGTTATCCTGATATTTTTGTTTTGCGTGGTGCATGGCGAGGCAGTGAAGGAGAGCTACCCAATTCCTTACTGAAAAATAATGGAAATGGCACCTTTGAAGATGTAACCGAATCAGCAGGGCTTTTATCTTTCTATCCTACCCAGACTGCCTCCTGGGTAGATGTAGATAATGATGGCTGGCTGGATCTTTATATTGGAAACGAATCCAAAGATGGATTTATCAACCTTTCAGCCGTACCGGGAGGAAAAGAGTATCCCTGTGAAATGTATATGAATAACCGCGATGGCACCTTCCGAGAGGTAGCGCAGGATGTAGGCCTGGACCTGAAAGCTTACGTGAAAGGGGTAGCCTGGGGCGATGTCAATAATGACCATTATCCGGATGTATACATCTCGGTGTTGGGAGGTAAAAACAGACTCTTTATCAATGAGATAAGTAAATCTTCTCAGAAGTTATCCTTCCGGGAGATTACGGATACAGCAGGTGTTGGTGCTCCTTATCATAGTTTTCCGGTTTGGTTTTGGGATTATGATCAGGATGGATGGCTGGATATTTTTGTTTCCGGCTATGGAAGTGAAGAAACTGTGCCCTATTCAGTAGCTGCCGGCTATATGGGCTTTTCATCAGGCGCCACTTTTCCCCGATTATACCGAAATAATAGAGACATGACCTTCACAGATGTGAGTAAAGAGGCCCGCTTACAAACTCCCTTGTTTAGTATGGGAAGTAATTTTGGGGATATCAACTCTGACGGCTATCCCGATTTCTATGTAGGAACCGGTGTTCCTGAGCTATCGGCACTGGTTCCATCCCGCATGTTTTTAAATAAAGGAGGTGAAAAATTTGAAGATATTACCTTTCAAGGGGGCTTTGGCCATTTGCAAAAAGGCCATGCCATTGCTTTTGGAGATATAGATAATGATGGCGATCAGGATATTTACTGTGTGATGGGAGGCGCCTTTGAAGGAGATATTTACCGGAATGTACTCTATCAAAATCCAGGCAATGAAAACAACTGGATTCAACTTGAATTACAGGGAAGCCAGGCCAACCGTTCTGCCATTGGTGCCAGGATACGGGTAGTAGCTGAGGGTCAGGATGGAGCGTTGCACAATGTATACGCTACCGTAAATACAGGAGGAAGCTTTGGTGCTTCTCCATTGCAGCAAGAAATAGGTCTCGGGAAAAATATTAAGGTGATAAAAAAAGTAGAAATTTCCTGGCCAGACAAGAATAATAGCAAAAGTGAATACGAGAATTTACCAGTCAATACCGCCTGGGAAATACATCAGAATACCTCCTCCCCGATAAAAATCACCAAAAAGCATCTTGATTTTTCTTCCAGCAATCAAGAATCTCATCATAACTCAAAATCAAGCGCTATTCCTCAATAATATATACTGGGAACCTCTTCAATCACCTGCTTAAAAGGAGTTAATTCTCCTGTACTTATTTTGTAAATCCGTTCATTGGTTTTGGTAGCAGCATCTGTCCATTCTTTGTAGGGCCTAAGGGTGACGTCCATCACACCAATCTGATAATTTTCCCCATCGTATCGCCCGGTCCAGGGTTGATCATTCCATTGAAAATAATGCATCCCAATGACCTCAGGGCGCGAAAACCCTTGTTCAAGGTAGTGGCGTAAGGCTATAGCCCGTTGCTCCTGGTTTCTGGCGGCCCTAATCCCACTTGCCGGCAATCCCCGGTCGGTAGCACCATGATGAAACTCACCGATAATGACAGGCTTACCAGTTCGCCGATAAATTTCATCAGTATCAGGGGGATCCGGAGAACTGTACTGGTTCAGGGAAAATACATCGACAAAAGCACCTGTACGATAAAATAGATCAGTACTGATGTTGGCAAAACGCATACCCAGGTTCAGGTGATTGGGGTCAACTTTCTTCACTTCTTCAGATACTACTTTAACATACTCGTCCACCATCAATCCTGAAAACTCCCATAAATCCTCTTCTGCTGGTGGCTGCAGGTTTTGCTGGTCTATTGCTGTATCTCCAATTTCATTAAAAGAAGTGAAATTGGTTCCCCAGGCTTTATTAAGCTGTGAAATATCATCCTGGTATTTTTCAGATAACCAGTCCAAACACCTGGACTTCGTATGTGTTTTTTGGCTAACACTTAACATTTCATAAGCCAGATTGTGTGCTCCAAAACCCCAGTGCGGCTCATTCCGAAGGAAGTATCCAATCATTAATGAGTCATTTTTATAAGGTTCTAACTGAAGGGCAAAGGCAGCAGCGGCTTTCCTATAGACTGGTGCGAATACATCTGGAAAATCCCGAAAAACGGCTACTTCTGTGCTTGGAAAATCTTGTAGTGGCAATAGATAAGGAAGACGTTGATGAGCAATAAAGGTTGAATCCGACCAATTAGCGATAGTATTAAACCGCCAGGTTTTCATCAAATTGGCAGCAAGTGTTTCCCATTTTTCCCGCCAACTGTCTCCGTATATCCGAATCAGATTGGCCGTGAGAAAGCTGACATGTTGCCTATCCCGGCTAATACTTTGTGCAGCTGCAAAGCCACTCTCTTTCTCTGGCAACCAATCAAACAAATCTTCAATACCCTCTACCGGACCCGCAGAAGTGGGGTTCATCACATCCACGCCCGTGCTTAAAAATGCATAACCATCCGGGTCTACAAACCACCATTTTTCCCCTTCCTTTTTCACCCTGAAAAATCCTTTGCCTGCTAGCTTTTTGGATTGATCTCCTCCAAAACGGCTCCATCCTTCTGGAAAAGTTGCATTAGTAATCTCCGACTCCATCTTTTTTACCCGCTCTATCATTTCATCTTCGGAGTGAGTCTTCCCCGGCCATTCCTTTTTCTTCCATTGCCCCAGCGCATCGATAACAGTTTCGGGAACCGGTTCATAGGAGGGAGGTACATGTTCAGACAAAAAGGCGTTTCTGAAAGCAACGGTTGGCTGATAGAGGCCTTCTTTGATAGGCGTTATGCGAACCGTGATTCGTTCAATTTCTTCAGGTGACATTCTTCTACCCAACACGGTTCCCTTTAACTGTCTTGGAAAACGCTCCATAAAAATTTCCTGGCCATCCAGGTAAGCCAGTGGAAATATCACCTGAGTTTCCAAACGGGGATTCACGCCAATACGGGCACGTATATGTGGTTCATTGCTGCCCTTCTTAAAAAATTCAAGGTGTAGAATACTTGAAAAATCAGCATCATTAAAAACTTCCAGAATCAGGTAATTGATGTTTTTCCAATTCACCTGTGTTTGAGCATCTTTTAAAACCAAATAATTAGCTGCCTGCTTAGGTTGAAAAAGTGTTACAGAAGAGGCATCAAAATAGGCTCTATCCTGAGATTGAGTAATCGACATGCCAGTAGCTTTGTTGATTTCTTCAATAGGCAACATAATGACTTTACCATCAGGCAACACCTTTTTGTCCTGGCAGTAGCATGAGAAATTAAGTATCAACAAAAAAAATCCGGTCAAACAAACATATACTTTCAGCATCTCATCAAAGATTCAAGTTGAGAATAATGTAATTGAAAAGGCCGCATATTTTATACGGCCTTTTGGTAACTGTTAGATAAGCCTGACAAAGTTAATAGCCAGGATTTTGTTGCAAGTTTGGGTTAAGATCTATTTCTGTTAATGGAATAGGTAGCCTATAATGTTTTGAGGGATCGATATTATCTCTACCTAACGGACTAACAAACTGGTTGATCCATTCCGGGTTATCCAATACTTCCTGTCGCCAAAGATCAAATAATCCAAAAGATTCCAGTGCCAGTTCCCAGAAACGTTCCCAAATAATTGCTTCCCGCAACTCCATGGTACTTAAACCGGATAATGGATCCAATCCAGCACGCTCCCGCACTATGTTAATACCATAATAGGCATCTTGTGTTGATGTAGCTCCCATGGCAACAGCTTCAGAATGCATTAACAAAACATCTGCAAAGCGGATAACATTAAAATTATGTGGCCAGTCCTGAGCTGCTAAGGAACATTCACACAAGTTCATTTTTTGCCAATTAGGTCTGTTAAAGGTATTAGGCCCACCAGCTGGATCATAAGTAATAACTGTACCGTCCTGATTGGTAAACTCTGTTAGAAAAGTGGCATCTACACGTTCGTCTTCTGGGTTAAAACTATCGAAAAATTCCGGCTCACCAGTAATGGATGACCACCCCGGATTAACAAATCCGGAACGACCGGTATAAGCTCCAATCATAGAACCCTCTCCAACTCCGGAAGCGTATTGTACGGAAAAAATATGTTCAATCCCATTCTCCGTTTCCAATCGAAAAATATCGGTGTAATCCTCAAATAGACCATAGGTGCCAGCGGTAATTACTTCCATTGCCTTGTCTGCAGCTTGCTGCCACTTTTTCTGTTGCAGATAAACCTTGGCTAATAAAGAGCTAGCAGCACCTTGTGTAGCTCTTCCTTTATCCGACTCCGGATAGCTTACTGGAAGCACACTTTCCGCTTCCTTCAAATCATTCTCGATCAATTGCCATACCTCTGCTTCGGTTCCATCATTACCAGCAGTATAAGCAGGTCCTGCTAATCCCAGAGTTTCTTCGAGTACAATAGGAACATCCCCAAAATGGCCAACCAACACAAAGTAGTAAAATGCCCGCAGAAATTTAGCTTCATGAATGATCCTGTTTTTTAAGTCCTCATCCATATCAATATCTGGAACTCTGGATATGACTGCATTTGCCCGGTTAATTCCACGGTAAGAACCCATCCAAATAGACCGGATCCTTCCATTATCAGCTTGCCAGATCCATTGATTGAATGTAGATTCTTCTCCACTCCATTGCGCAACTGTTGGTGTCCATTGAACCACGTACATGGTTCTTCCATAAAATTCATCGACCCAAACACCTCTTCCGGATTGTAACACATCATAAACTGCATTTACCGCTGCCAGCGCATCTGTTTCATTGGTGTAAAATTGTTCGGGAGAGATAAAATCGTACGGTGTCTCCTCCAGCAGACTTTCACCACATGCCAGTGCGATCATAGTGAGCACACCGGAAAGTAGCATAATGTTCAGATATCTTCTTGTTTTCATAGGATGTACGGTGATTAAAATTAAATCAAAGTATAAAGTATTAAATTCTATAGGGAAAGATTTTAAAACCCTATTGACAGTCCCAGCGTGTAGGTGCGTGCGCGTGGGAAAGCTCCATAGTCATTACCCAGGTTGACATTGTTTTGTCCCAGTACATTTACCTCCGGATCAAAACCGGTATAGTCGGTGATCGTGATCAGATTTTGCCCACTGATATACACCCGGGCATTTCTGAGAAACTCTACACTAGCGGGCAAATTATAAGCAAAGGTAACATTACGCAGACGCACATATGATCCATCTTCTATATTAATAGAAGAATTGCTCACTATCCCATTTCCATCAAATCGCGCCAAAGGCAAAGTACCATTCGGATTTTCTTCAGACCACCTGTTTTCATAATAATAACGAGTCAGGTTTGTTCCCGGATTCCCATTGGCCACTTCAAATCGCTGTGAATTTTTAATATCGTTGCCATAGCTTCCAGAGATAAAAAAGCTAAGTTCAAAATTTTTCCAACCCATACGGTTTGTGATACCATAAATGAACTCAGGGTTTGGGTTACCAATAATGACTCTGTCATCGGCGTCAATAACCCCATCTTCGTTTTGATCTACATACCTGGCCCATCCTGGTTCTTCATTACCCAGGCGCAAGACAACTCCATCAACAGCTGTACCGTCTTCATTGAAATCGGATGGCTGATATACTCCGGCATACTCTAGGTCATACCAAACCCCAATAGGCTGATCCTGGATAATCCAACTTCCTGCTGAACTTAGGTGGGCACTGACGTTCCCTCCGATTTGAAACTGCTCCAGTGGCCCAATATCCAAGATCTGATTACGGTTTGCTGAGATGTTGGCATCAATAGTCCAGTCAAAATCCCCATGAAATATGTCATAACCCACAGCCAGCTCAAGTCCTTTGTTTTCTAAACTTCCCACATTTTGTAGAGCAGAAGTAGCTCCAGTGGTAGTAGGAAGCGTCACATTTAAGAGCATATCCGTAGTTTTATTGTAATAGCCATCAACGGTAAAGCGAAGGCGATCTTCCATTAAAGCAAAATCCAGCCCCACATTTGTCATGGCGGTGGTTTCCCATCGCAGATCTGGATTTGGAACTCCATCAGTACCTAGTCCAACCACGAAGTTGTTATTAAATACATAATTTTGTCCTGATAGACGGGCCAATGAATTGTAGTTACCAATTTCCTGGTTTCCTGTAATACCCCAGCTGGTACGGAGTTTTAGATCAGAAAATATATTTTGATCTTGCATAAAAGATTCTTCTATCACCCGCCAGGCAAAAGCTATAGAAGGGAAATTTGCCCATTTGTTATTTGCTCCAAAT
>JBBSOG010000208.1:0-10047 GCA_038259985.1 Cytophagales bacterium | reverse complement strand
AAGTGATGTAGATCCTTGGCCTAGACACTTTCAAAATTTTGGGCCGAGTTTAGCAGTCACCTGTGAGTTGTACGAGCGCTCTGGTCGTATGCCTATCATTCCATTCCTTGAAGATGTGCGTTTCTATGAAGCCCTACAACGCTGTGATGCCCGCATTCGTCACTGCCCTCATGTGCAGGTACTTACCTCATCGCGACTGAAAGGCAGGGTAAGCTTCGGTTTTTCTGTTCAACTTCAGACATGGGAACAGATGCATCAGCAGCAAATCCCTTTCACCGTATACAATTTGAATTACTGGTTATTTCGCTTTAAGCTACAAAAACATTTAAAATGTGCATGGCAACGCAATTCATTTAGTTTAATTCAAATAGTCACCCAACCGCTTCAGATTTCCCCTTTTGAGATATATCATCGTATGGGAGAATCAAAATACTTTGGCACTTTTTGGCAATGGTTTATTGAATTGCCGGAGATAGATAGTTATGTCAGCCGAAATTTCGTTCAGGTCTCCATCAATAAAGCAATCGCTGAACTAAAAGAGTATATCAAACATTTTGATACTATTTTCCCCATAAATCCAGACGATATTGCTCAGTACGATGCGCGTAAAGATGCTGAAGGGATTCAGTATTATGGTTAGGTTTGCCAATTTCATCATGTACCTGATCTCCTGTAAGGGGATAATTGGTAGGTAAAATCCAATGAACTAATAACAAATGGCCACCTGGCAATAAGCTATTGATCATCAAACGCTTCGCCTTTTCCAGGTCTTCCATAGACCAATAGTAACCTACTTCAGAAACTAAAATCAGATCAAACTGATCTTGTGGAAAATCCTCAGGAATACACATTTTGGCAAAATGCACATGCGGCTCTTGCTGAAGTCTTTTCATCGCACTTTTGAGAGGAATCTCACTGCCATCTACCGCTAGTAATTTTTTACAGCGCAGCACAAGTTGCTGGGTAAGTACACCGATGGAACAACCAATCTCAAATGCGTTTTGGTAAACAGCATTTGGCAAAGCAGCTAATGTGGCAGCGTACTTCTCTTTCTCATAACCACTATGCTCAAAATCCCAAGGATCTCCATTTTTCTGATAAAGCTGGTCAAAATAGTCAGTAGGTAGTGATTTTCTCATGGTTTCAGGTAGTATTCATAAGCTTGTGTAAAATGGCTGATCATATCCGGACTGAGTACAAAGCCTTCAGTGTCATCGTCAATCAGACGGGTAATTTGCGATACATGGGCTTGAATAGCCTGGCGCTTTTGCGACAATACGTCCCTGATATCCAATTTAAACCATGAACCATCTGCCCCGGTAGGTAAATCCTTAGCATTTTTTGATTCCCAAACCCAAATTGGATATTCCAGCCAGCGAATATTTAATTTTTCTTCTCGCACGGCTGCATCGGTCAGCTGCCAACTAGCCCGATGATCACCGTGAGGGTCTCTTCGCCAAGGCACCAGTATAGTTTGTGGACGGATTTGACGTAAATAATTGCGAATAGCAGCAACTGCCTCCAAAAAAAGCTGAGAAGGGTCAGCTAAATCGTTGGATACATCCGAAGAAATTGGCGCGGTAGGTACTTGGGTATCAGGGAGGCGAAGAAAAGATACTTCGGTAGCGTTCAGCCCCAATATTTCCAATGCATTGAGCGTTTCTTGTTCTCTCAGTTTTATGCGCGCTTCCCTTGGATAAAGCTTAGAATGAGGGTGCGACATACTTCCATCACTGATAAAAAGTACGTGTATTGGGTTTTTATTTATCTTTAAAAGTGCGATGGCACCTCCGCAGCCCAGCGATTCATCATCAGGATGTGGAGCCACCACCAGGGTGCTTCCCCAGCAGTATGGTACTTCCACTGAATATGGTTGAGCCTGAGCAACTATTTGCTCAAATGTCATCTGACCAAAGGGCATGGGCTGGAGAATCTTGTGAGCTTACAAATTCACCAATCAGCGCCAGTGCCGCATCAGGTGCCGGTTGACGTAGATAAGTGGTAAGGTCGGCATGTAGGCGAGCAAATGGCTCAGGGTACAGTAAACCCCGGGCACCCACGCAGCGCTCAGACAAACGCATAGTTTCCAGGCAAATACGTTCTATGGCTGTACGAGTCATATTAGCATAGTTAATGATCTGCGCAGATGAAGCTTGACTATCAGCCATATTAGCTGCTTGGTTTATCCAAAGATTACCTGATTCAATCAACATGGCCATTTCTCCTAAGCGCATCCGCTGGTAGGGATCTTCTATGCGTTTCAGCTTTTGAAGAAAGTGCCGGGTAGCATCAAAAACAGCTTCAGCTCCACCCAATTGGACTGCGGCAAAGCGGATAGCTCCCCCACTAAAATAAGGTTGTTGATGGTAATCCTCCGGTTTGCCCAGCAAATCACTTTCGTTAATGCTGATACCGCTAAAGTCAATCTTATGGCTCACACTGGCATGCATACCCAATGGCTGCCAGAAGGAAGAATCCACAGGAACAGCAGGAAATTGGTCCAAAGAAACGATACACATCTGCCAGCCCAACTCATTGCCCTTTTCATCTATGAGTTTGCCCGGTACAATGGGACGACTTATGAATTTGGCCCCTGAGCAAAAAGTTTTCGCACCCTCTAAAATAAATCTCCCACCGCCTTGCGAAACAATCCTCACACCACCCTGTGCCTGGGTATTCCATACGCCAAACATATGCTGGCCCTGTTTCACATCAGCATACCAGCGTTCACGTTGGGCTGCTGTGCCGAACAAATGAATAAGAAAAAGTGCGTTAATATGCCCCTCATAGATACGACCTACCGATAAGTTACCTTTTCCTACAAGTTTTAGCAACTGAAGAAGGCGCGCTGTATGGGTAGTGCCAAAGGCCATTGCTTCTCCGGGCAAAGTAACATGCAACAGTTTTTCTTTGATTAAAATATCAAACTCCTGCTCGGGAAATTTTCTGGCCTCTTTCTCAGCTTGTCGTTCTCGCAGGAAAGTAAGTTGCTCAGCAAGGTTTGCTGCCCTTTTTAGGATAGAAGAATAGTTAACTGCGACTTCCTGGGTATCAGTGCCCATATGTTGCTTCCAAAAAATTGTTAATAAATGGATTAGGATTTTTGAGCAGTCTTTCCATCCCGTTGCTCTATCTGATTTAGCCTATATTCAGCGTTGCGGCGGGCATGTTCGGAAGGCTCCAGACGATGTCCATTGTGCCGCGCATATACCTGTGTAAACTCGGCACCAAAAAGCAAAATCAAACTGGAATAATAGACCCAAAGCATGATCAGAATAATAGAGCCAGCAGCGCCAAAAGTAGCTCCCGGATCAGATTTACCAAAATAAAAGCCTAATGCAAATTTGCCAATGGTAAATAAGATCGCGGTCAGAAGTGCCCCTAACCAGACGGATCGCCACTCTACATCGGCATCGGGTAATACCTTAAACATGAGCGCAAAAAAAGCAGTAAGCACCCCAATGGATAACAGATTGCTGACGATAAAAAATATAAAATTAGGAAATCCAGGAAGTTGTTGTGCAATCCAACCATCAAGGGCTGAGAGCGCAGCCGACATGAGCAAGGAAACAATCAACAAGAAACTGATCGCCAGTACAATACCCAGGGCAGTGATCCGGCTTAGAGCGTATTGTTTGATACCTGCGTCAGGATCTAGTTCTACTTCCCAGACATTGTTGATAGATTTTTGCAACTGACTGAATACGCCGGTAGCGCCAAAAATTAGTGTGCCAATACCCACAATTAACGCCATCGTAGAACTAGATTTTTGCCGGGAATTTTCAATCATGGTCTGGATTTGGCTAGCAGCGTCGCTACCTACGGCACTACCGATTTGTTCCGCAACTACCTGTTCTACATATTCGGCGCTCCAAATCAGGCTGGCCACAGTAATGACAATAATTAATAAACCGGGCAGAGAAAAAACGGAGTAATACGCTAGAGCCGCGCTCTTCTCAAAAGCATCATCGCTCATCCAGTCTTTGTAAGTTTCTTTGAAGTAGGTAAAAACTTTTTGCATGTTCTTAGATTAAAAAATTAGAAATATTTTTTAGATGAAATAGTAACCGAAGAAACTTCAAATGGTTGCAACAAGTACAGCAGCCGTCGTAACTTTACAAAAATATTTATGGAAGGACTACAACCCCAAATTCTAGAAGACCTGATAAGGGTGAGAATGCCCTTTGGCAAGTACAAAGACCGGCTGATTTGTGACATACCCGTTTACTATTTGGAATGGTTTGCCAATAAGGGATTCCCTCCGGGTAAACTGGGAATGCTACTCTCTACCATGCTGGTGATCAAAAGCAACGGATTGGATTATCTATTAGCGCCGCTCAAAAGAAAGTCCTTGTAATTTTTAGCGGCTAATCGCTACTGCATCTGCCGCTAATTTTTTTAACTTGCCCTCCTTTTTACACATCAGTACACTGGCATGTCAGCAGATATATATCATCTACTCAAAACCTATTTTGGCTACGACACTTTCCGGCCACAGCAGCGCGAGATTGTAGAGCACACCCTCAACAAGAAAGACAGCCTGATCATTATGCCTACCGGGGGTGGAAAATCCCTTTGCTATCAAATTCCTGCCCTGGCAATGGAAGGCATTACACTCGTTATCTCCCCGCTCATCGCCTTAATGCAGGACCAGGTTGACGCATTGAAAGCCAATGGTGTGGCAGCGGCTGCCCTAAATAGCAGCAATTCGGCAGAAGAAATCCGCCAAATCAAAGCACAAATTTTAGATGGTACTATAAAACTTTTGTACGTCTCACCGGAAAGAGCGGTAAGCCCGGCTTTTATCAGTTACATCCGGGACAAAAAAGTTAACCTGATTGCGATAGATGAAGCGCACTGCGTTTCCATCTGGGGCAATGATTTCCGGCAGGAATATACCCGTCTGCCGGAACTGATGCGACATTTTCCTCAGGTACCATACATTGCATTGACGGCTACTGCTGATAAAGCCACGCAGACTGATATTGCAGAAAAGCTGGCTTTGCGCCACCCTCAAAAGTTTTTATCCAGTTTTGAACGGAAAAACCTTCACCTTCAGGTACAGCCCGCGATCCAGCGGCTGATTGCGATTAAAGATTATGTTGTGGAGCGGAAAGATGAATGCGGCATCGTTTACTGCCTGAGTAGAAAGTCCACTGAAAAAGTTTCGGACGCGCTCTGTAACATCGGCATCCAGGCGGCTTATTATCATGCTGAACTGAGTGGAGCGGAGCGTAGCCGTATACAGCAGGCTTTTCAGCAGGATGAAATTAAAGTTATCTGCGCGACGATTGCTTTTGGGATGGGCATTGACAAACCTAACATCAGGTACGTTTTGCACTTCAATCTACCCAAAAATATAGAAAGCTACTACCAGGAAATAGGCCGGGCTGGCCGGGACGGATTACCAGCGGAAACCATTCTTTTTTTTAGTTTTCAGGATGCCCAAATCCTGCGTCAATTTATTGATGACAGCCAGGCGGACGAATCCTTTAAGATTGTCCAAAGATCTAAGCTCAGCAGGATGCTGGAATTTGGGCAGGCCAGCAGTTGCCGTACCAATATGGTGTTGAGTTATTTCGGTGAGCACCGCTCCGAAGCCTGTGGCCACTGCGACAACTGTAAAAATCCTCCCGAGCACTTTGATGGAACAGAAATTACTCAAAAAGCTTTGTCTGCCATTAAAAGGTTAAACGAAAATGTAGCGATCAACTTACTGGTGGATATCCTGCGGGGTTCTGAAAGAAAAGAAATCATCACCCAGTCGTATGATCAGATCAAAACCTTTGGTGCGGGTAAAGACATCAGTCGTGAGGACTGGCTGAGCTATATCGCGCAAATGGTCAACCAGGGGCTGCTGGAAATAGATTTCACTAATTTTAACAAGCTGAAGGTGACACATATTGGTGAACGCGTACTATTTGACGCACAAAAAATAAAGTTAAGCAAACCAAACTATCAACCTGCCAGTACAAAACCTGAAAAAAGCAAAACGGCTACTTTTGAAGACGCTTTATTTAATCACCTGCGCGATGTTCGTCGCAACTTGGCCCGGCATGAGGATGTGCCCGCCTATGTGATTTTCAACGATGCTACGCTTCAGGAAATGGTGTCGGAAAGGCCTATGTACGCTAGCGATATGGCTTCTATTTCCGGAGTAGGCCAGCATAAACTGGAGAAGTACGGAGACCTATTTTTGGAAGCCATCAAATCTTTTGTGCTTAAAGAAAGTGCACCCAAAAATATCAAGGGCAAGACGTACCTGGAAACATACACGCTACTACAAGAAGGCCGTCCGCCGGAAGAAATTGCCGAAAAAAGAAACTTGAATTTACTTACGGTGTACAGCCATATTGCTTACCTGTATGAGAAAGGGGAAACAGTAGATATCTCCGCTTACATCACTGATGGGGAGATTGGTGAGATTACCGCTGCTTGGCATAAAATGGGCAAACCGGAAATCCTCAAAGATATGTTTGTTCATTTTGATGAAAAGTATCCCTATTATAAGCTGAGGCTTGCCCAGGCTTTTATCAAGAAAGGATAGGCTATTTGCGCTTAGTTTTCATAGATGTAGAGCGAGAGTAATAATTCAGTGCAACTTTGTATAGAAATAGTAATATTTTTATGTAAATTTGTATAGTATTTACTCTTAGCACCTCATGAAACATTTAAGATTTACCCAGCTTTGCCAGATCGGATTTTTCATTGGTTTTGTAGCTAGTCCAGTTACAGTTTCCTCGTTCACCTATCCCGTTATCATCCATCAGATTTTAGGGGAATGGTACCTGGAGGAGCAGGAAATGTTGATCAATGGTAAAGACTTTGACCTGCATTTTGAGGAAATGGCTGCCCAAATGACAGCCAGTACCGGGCATCAGTTTAATCCCCGTGCCTTGGCGGATAAATTTAGGGAAGGTTATCAGGGAATTCCTACAGGAACAAAGTTCAAATTCAATGATGACTTTTCGTATAGCATTGAACTCCCCAACAGCAGTGTTCAGCAGGGTATGTGGCAAGTGAAAAGCGCGCATATGCTGCTGCTCCAGGCTCAGGGCGATGAAATGTACCTGGAGGTAAAGAATATTAATGAGAAAAAGGCTACTTTTTCTATTGTGGAAGAAAAAGCAAACGCTTCTACCAACGGCAGCAGATACCAAAAGATGGAAATAGTAATAGACTTGAGTCGCTAAGAATAAATATTTAGTAATAAAAAATGTAGCCTGGCTTATCAGAAGTCAGGCTACTTTTGTTTTCATCCACTGTCAGATTTTTGTTTGATCGCTGATACGTTTTAGAACTCCATGCCACCGGAAGTAATCTCATCAAGGGTAGAAGACAATTCTTTGAGGCGACGGTAAATGTTCTGCAAGCTTTCTTCGTCATATTCCTTCTGGTCCAGCACCGTAGACATTTCCGCGACCAAATCACTGGCAATGGATTGTGAAACGACAATTTTTTCTTTTACATCAGTCATATTTTGTAAAAATTTAATGTGCTATTTTTTCTAAAATCCTGTGGATGGTTTCCAGCTTATTTTCTCTGCCCTGCTCATCAGTGTGTTTACTTAAATCGGCAGCAGTGGCTTCTAAGCTAGCAATAATTTCGTTGATTTCATCCATGGTCAGGTCTACTGTTTTTTTTGCGTCCATATCCATCATGACTAGATTGTTTTGGTGTTGATGTATAACCGGACCAGCAAGTTTATGTTGTGAAGGCTCAAAATATTTTCATACCAATCAGACGTATAGTGCGTTGTAGCAACGTCAAGACTGAACGATTTTTACCTTCTAGTCTTTATTATAGTACAACTAAAGAGGAACAATCATGAAAAAATATAGGATAGCGCTGATCAGCGGACTGCTTATTTTTTTCGGGCTTTCCGCATTTATATGGAAAGAAGACCCGATTAAAAGCCTGATCAAAAGTGTAGAGCAGAAATTACAGACTTACCGGGTCAATCTTCATCCGGAGAAAATATATGTACATCTGGACAAAACCCAGTATGTGGCCGGCGAAACGCTGTGGTTAAAAACCTATCTGGTAAACGCAATGACAAATGAGCCCATCGCTCAGGAAAAGGTACTGCATATTGAGCTGTTGAACGAGCAGGGAGAAGCAGTGCAAAACATCAAACTCAGTTCAACTGATGGAAAAGTGGAAGGTAGCTTAAGCCTTCCCGATACTTTGGTGAGTGGCAAATATCAATTGGTAGCATATACCGAGTGGATGCGTAATTTTGATGAAGCACAGTTCTTTTACAAAACTATTCACATCTGGGACGCGCAGCAAAAAAAGCAATCGCAGCAACAAAGAACGGATGAACAGCAGGTTCATTCATTGGCCGACTTACAGTTTTTCCCAGAGGGGGGGGGCTGGGTAGCAGGTATCGCATCTAGCGTAGCATTTAAGGCGATTGACCGCCAGGGCTTAGGCGTGGCAGTAAGTGGCAAAATACAAAGCCAAGCGGGTGAAACAATAGCTACTTTTGAAAGTAAACACGCCGGTATGGGTGCTATCACCATGATGCCTGAACCAGGTGAAAGCTATGTGGCTGTTGTTAAAAATACCGATGGCATTGAACATCAATATGAACTTCCCGAAATACAGGCAGAAGGGTATGTACTGTCGGTAGATGAATATGGGGAGCAAGACCAGTTGATGATTGAGGTAAAAAGTAACGTTACTGAAGAAGCGCCTTTATTACTAACAATTATCGGAGGTGACCGATTATTGCATACCGAAGAAATTACTGCTCAGCATTTGGGGAAGCCATTGAGCATAGCTGCCAGCGAATACCCAATGGGTATCAGCCGTATCACTTTGGCTAGCGCTAAAGGTGAACCTTTGGTAGAAAGATTAGTATTTCTTCATCCTGAGCAACAACTAAAGCTGAATGTTCACATGAATGAGCCGGAGTATCTGAAAAAGGAAAAGGTAACACTCACGTTAGAAACCACTGACGAAAAAGGTAAGCCTGTTCCTGCTAACCTTTCTATGGCAATTACGGACGAAGAATTAGTGCCGGGGGACTTGGAAAA
This sequence comes from Cytophagales bacterium, assembly GCA_038259985.1. Taxonomy (GTDB): domain Bacteria; phylum Bacteroidota; class Bacteroidia; order Cytophagales; family Cyclobacteriaceae; genus Catalinimonas. The sequence continues at coordinate 1,006 of JBBSOG010000208.1, read as the reverse complement.
GAGAAATATCCTTTCACATCTGCTATTAACTTCCGATCTGAAAGGGTACGTAGAACAGCCTGATTATTATTTTGAAGATATTACTGACGAAAAAAAGCAGATATTAAGTTACGTGATGATGACCCACGGTTGGCGCCGCTTTAACTGGAATGAAGAACTTCCGCAAGTCGTTCATCGTCAACAAGCAGCTTTGTCTATTAATGGAAAACTGGTCACGGAAAATGACAATCCGGTAGAAAACGGAGAAGTTATCCTGTATGTCAAAGACCAGCCGCAGATATTTCTGGTAGAAAACACCGACGAAAACGGTCATTTTTCCTTTGAAGGTTTTGACTTTATGGATAGCGTGGATTTTGTGATTCAGGGTACCACTGCTAAAGGCAAGCGAAATGTAAAAGTTTTGATGGATAAAAATGATAATGTGCCGGATTGGAATGAAGAAAATGATGTTATGGCGGCTGATCAGTTACTGGCTAGTACTGGGAATTTTGTCGCCCGAAGCGCCAACCAGGCTACGGTAGAAAAGTCATTGCAGCCGAACCTCAAAGAAATGCTCTTGAAAGAGATCGTGGTACAGGAAAGGCGTGAGCAGCTTGTGGAGCCGTTCAGGTTACATAGCCAGGCCGATGTGGTGATTGACGCGAAAGATCTTCCCACCGCTCCTTCCGGAAATATTCTGCAATCCCTTCAGGGAAGGATTCCCGGCGTGCAGATTTATAGCTCAGGGATGTTTGATTACCGGGCGCAGATTCGCGGCAGCGGTTCACCCCTTTACCTCATAGATGGGATGCCGGTAGACGCTACCGCACTCAACGGGCTCAACCAGTTTGACCTGGACAGAATTGAGGTGCTCAAAGGCCCATCAGCAGCCATCTACGGTGGACGTGGGAGTGGAGGAGTGATTGCCTTCTTCACCAAGCGGGGCGGTACACAATACGAAGAAACCGAGCCATCCAATAATATCATTATCCATAAAGGATACGGCTTCAGCAGAGTGAAAGAATTT
>JBBSOG010000207.1:0-10060 GCA_038259985.1 Cytophagales bacterium | reverse complement strand
GTATAAGCTTATAAACAGAGATATTAATCTATAAGTTAAAAAATTAAAGGGAATTTGACAGAAATTGAAACCAAAAAACAGAGGTGTGGTCAATAATAGCGTATTTCTATTTCACAGGAAAAGCCATAGTCTTAAGGCCAGGGTAAAATACTAAGCCTCCTCCATGGACGAGAAATAAAAAAAAGACTAGCTGTTAGATTAGCTAGTCTTTTTGTCTTTGGAGTTTTTATTATAACGCTACTTTGTCACGTTACTTTCACAGCAGGGCGCTCCTACGCGGGGTCATCTTCGATAGACCCCGCTGGTACACCGAATTCTGAGAAGTTTATTATTCAAAATTAAGTCTCAGCGGGGTCTGCTGCAAGCGACCCCGCCGCCAGATGATGACGCGGGGTTCTCTACGAGAAACTCACTAAGACTAATATGTTTCCAAGTAGTAACTAGCGAAGATGATTCCGTGTGGAGCGCCCCTCGTAACTATACGCAGGTCTCCTTACCAGGTAAATCCACAGCTACGCCCTACTGTGACACTGAGATGAGAAGGTGGAGTTAATTAATTAGTACCCATCATTCTGTTCCAGCATGGGATTCACGGTAATTTCTCGCGCGGGAATCGGGAAAACCAGTTCTTCTGCATCATAAGCGAAGCCTCCAACTGACTGCTGAAGTCTTTTGATGTCATGGATTTTGTGACCTTCAAAAGCTAATTCCAGCCTTCTTTCATTGGTAATATCATCTAAGGTAATTGCTGTAAATAGTGGAGAGCCAGCCCTTGTCCTCAGGGCATTGATATCTTCCAAAGGGGTAGCTCCAACGGCAGTACCTTCTCTGAAGTTGGCTTCTGCACGGATCAGATACATTTCCGCCAGGCGCAGGATAGGAATATTGCCAAACTGGTTGGTAAACTTGGCAGTATGTATAGCACCATCGCTTTCTCCTTCATAGAAAAAAGCCCCTCTTGCATCTCCCTCAGGATATAAAGCCAGATGCGCAGGTAAAATATCAATATCACCATTTCGGCCACCAAATTCCTGGGTAGCAAAGAAAGTATTGAGCTGGTTAATCTGGTCCTGGGCAGTCACCTGCATGGCAAAGATGTCTTCCGAAGAGTTGCCATCCCGGTTGAAGGCGTCAGCAAATTCAGAAACAAGGATAAACTCAACGGAGATGATTACCTCGTTGGCTAAGTCCCGTGCTGCTGTGTAATTTCCCATCGTTAGGTAAACCCTGGCCAGCAATGCTTTAGCGGCATTGCTGGTTGCGAAAAATCCATTGGATTCAGGTAACATGCTTACCGCATCGCTCAGGTCATCAACAATTTGAGTGTATACCTCTTCTACTGTATTTCTGCTGAGTTGGTTTTCTTCAGAGATGCCCCGGGTAGGCGACAAAACTATAGGCACGGCTAACTGGCTATTGCTATCGCCAGTTTGATAAGGTGAACCATAAAAGCGCACCAGTTCAAAATATAGCATAGCGCGGATGAATTTAGCTTCCCCTTCGGTCCTGGCTTTTTCATCAGCATCTTCTACAATGTCCAGAGCACTCAGCACATTATTCACGATATTAACGTCCTCGTAAGCTTCCAGCCATACTTCAGATACCGCGTCATTTAAAGTGAGAATATTCTTCTGGAAGATTTCTTTGGGAGCATTGAAGGTACCCGTCCAGAGAATTTCTCCATCACCACCCAATAGCTCTGCGTGCATCAGCGTTTCCCCTCCAAAAAGATCACTGATACCCAGCGCATCATAGGCACCCACCAGTACGGCCTGTACGTTTTCGGGAGAGTTTAGTGCCAGGTCTTCGCTAATCTCCTGGGCAGGTTCTATCTCCAGTCGGTCTGTACAACGGCTGAGCGTTATCACAGTCAACAGGAAGGTGATATATATCAACTTATTATTAAGCATATGTATTTCTTTTTTGATCTGACAATTCAATTAAAATCCAAGATTGATACCTACCGTAAACGTCTTAGGTTGGGGCGGTGAATAAAAGTCAACCCCCTGGTAGATATTGGTCGGACGGCCAGTGCCGGAATCCGACAGCAGGAAGTCGGTACTTACTTCAGGGTCCCAACCGGGATAATCAGTGAAAGTAAGTAGGTTGACGCCGGTTACATACACACGGGCAGTACGCAGAAACGTCCTGTCCAGCAAATCAGCCGGAAGGTTATATCCCAGCGTGATATTTTTCAGACGCACATAAGAAGCGTCGTACAGATAACGGCTGGAACGGCCCGCCCCTCCATTGGTACTCCCAAATCTTGCCTCCGGTACATCAGTAATATCACCGGGGTTCTGCCAGCTTCTAATCTGGTCAATCTGCTGATTGTCAAACCAGTCACCGGCAAACTGGAAGCGTGCTCCGGCATTATGCACCTGATTGCCCTGCACAAACTGGAAAAAAACATTCAGGTCCAGCCCTTTCCAGGAGAAGGTGTTGTTAAACCCTCCGGTATAATCAGGATTAGGGTTGCCCAAAACGATAAAGTTAGCTTCGTTGAAATCATTGGTAGTTTCCCGGTTATTGTTTTCAGGATCATTGATATAATAGAGCGCATCCCCGTTTTGCGGGTCTACCCCGGCGTATTCAGCCCCGTAGAAAACGCTTAGTGGCTGGCCTACTTTGGCTACATTCATATAGCGGGAAGCACCGTCATCAATAATATCCTGGTTTCCCAGATCAGTGATTTTATTATCGTTAAAGGCAATATTGAAGTTGGTTGTCCAGGTCAATGGCCCGGTCAGTATGTTAGCATTAAGCACAAACTCCACCCCTTTATTTTCCAGGGAACCAATATTACGGGTCTGGATACGATATCCACTAGTACCCGGTACAGGTACATCCAACAATAGATCGGTGGTGTTTTTGACATAATAGTCCACTTCACCGGTAATGCGGTCGTTGAACAGGCCAAAGTCAATGCCGATATCCGTCTGCGATGTTTTCTCCCAGGAAAGGTCTTCATTAGGTATCTGCGTGGGCTGCAAACCGGATACCCCGGCATAGCCTGCTGCTCCATATAAGCCTAACTGCTGGAAGTTGCCGATCTGTGCATTTCCGGTAATACCATAACTTCCTCTTAACTTCAGGAAGCTGAGTACAGAATTGTCCTGCAAAAAGTCTTCTTCGGTCAAAATCCAGCCCAGGGAAGCGGCAGGGAAGAAACCAAAGCGGTTGTTGGCCCCGAAGCGGGAAGAACCATCAGCACGGGTACTCACCGTAAGTAGATATTTATTATCAAATTTATAATTGACCCGTGCAAAGTAGGAAAGAAAAGCAAACTGGTCCAGGGTGGATTCTCCTAAAGTAATTTTAGCAGAAGAGATCAATTTCTTTAAATCGTCCACCGGGAATTCCTGTCCTTCCGTCCGGCTCACATCAGTCCGGGATTCCTGAAATTCTACCCCGCCGGTTACGTCAATATTGTGTAAGGTGCCGATTTGCTTATTGTACTGTCCAAACAGCTTGCTGGTATAATTGAATACCCTTACCCAACGGGATTGTCCGAATCCACGGGAGCCATTGCCGCCATCGGTATAGCTGGCATAAAAGCGGTCCTGGTTTTGGTTGAGTAAGTCAATGCCAAATTCACCCCGAATATTCAGCGAAGGAGCGACCTGATAGTTGGCGTAAAAATTACTCAGGTTTCTGAAGGTGATATCCTCCCGGGAAACACCATCCAGGTCTAGCAGGCCGTTGTAATACAAGGTGTTACGGTTTAGTTCACCGTCTTCCGTCCTGACCGGGGAAATTGGCACTTGCGCCACCATTTGTCCGGGTGTGGAGAACGCATTGTCGTCCGAAACCCGGTCGTTGGAAGTCCGCGCCAGGCTCATATTCACGCCAAAACCAAACTTATCGCTGGTCTGATGATCCAGATTGACCCGGCCACTGATGCGCTGTATAGCATTACCAATGGTGATGCCTTCCTGATCTAAGAGGCTACCGCTGACATAAAAGCGAGTTTTGTCAGTTCCTCCCGAGGCATTCATATCCACCCGGTGCTGCGGGGCGTTTTTATTGTAGAACAACTCTTCCCAATCGGTATCCACTGCTCCACTTCGCCAATCTGTTCCCAGGGAAAGACCTTCCAACTCATCAGTGACATAGACCGTCCAGGAGTCAGGATCATCTACAGACACACCATCTAAACGATCAGAATTGGCAGCCGATTCCAAGGCGTAGTTTACGTATTGCTCGGCGTTGAGCCAGTCCCGCTTATTGGTAGGGTTGCTGAACCCTCCCTGATAGTTGAGATTAAACTGTGTTTTGCCAGATTTCCCCTTCTTGGTAGTGATGATGACCACACCATTGGCTGCCCGTGAGCCGTAGATAGCGGCAGCGGAAGCATCTTTCAGGATATCAATAGATTCTACGTCATTAAAGTTGAGATCAGACAGTGGGTTGGTAGGCGCTTCATCCTCAAAACCACTGTTTTGGGTAGTCACCGGAATTCCGTCAATGACGAAAAGGGGCTGGTTATCCGCAGTAACCGAAGAAGAACCCCGGATGCGCATCCTGATGCTCTGTCCTAGCTTACCATTGGCAGAACCTACCACGACCCCAGCGGCGCGTCCTTGCAGGGCCTGTTCTACGTTGGTCACTGGTAGGTTTTCAATATCCTTGCCCGATACTTTGGCGATATTACCGGTTAGGTCCGTCTTGAGTTGCTGGCCATATCCCGTGATTACAACTTCTGAAAGGCTGGTAACATTTTCTACCAGGCCCATATTGATGGTAGACTGATTGCCCACTACGATAGATTTTTCGTCCATACCAACAAAAGTGAATAAAAGCACCGCCTCGGCAGAAGGAACGCTGATGCTGTATTTTCCATCCACGTTGGTAATCGTTCCGGTGGTCGTGCCTTTGACCAGCACATTGACCCCGGGGATAGGCTCATTATCCGATTCTGAAGTAACGGTGCCGGCGACTATCTTGTCTTGAGCGAGAAGCTGTGTAGACAGCATCATCATGCAGACAAATGTTTGCCATCTTTTTGTCACCAAAAATGGCCATTTCGTAAAATTCAATCTCATGTAATTGGTATTTAGTGAAACAAATGCTAAAAATTACTAACTATACTTGCTTTGAAGTTATGGAAAAACAGAAAGTATGGGGTAAGGGAAGATGCAATTCAACCCTTTCTTTTTGGTTTTCCACAACAGTAGATTAGCAAAAATATGTTAAAAAAATTAAAATACAATTTTATGAAAGAAGGACATACCCATTGAAAATTCCAATTTATGCGGCCAATACAAACCTGAGTAGTCTATGCTTTCTGTCCTGTTTTGATAGGTAATCAAGTCCTATCTTATTCTAGGAAAGGACACTAAACATTTTCCAGGCAAAAATTAAAAAGTCTAGTCCTATAAACATATAATGACCTGCCCAGAATCTTGACTTTTCTGCTGGCAAAAATTTTTGCTTTTTTTTGAGGTATTTGTTCAATGATGCAACTTGTTTTGATCGTCCGTGATACCGGTGCCAATCATACAGCCGATGGCCGCTGTCTTATTCGGCTCAATGGTTTGTTGCTGCGTGTAAGCTTCCACCGCGTCCAGGAGATAGTGTTTACTTACAACTCTTCGGTACCGGCCCAATTCATAGAACCAGTTGTCAATAGCTCCCTGGTACAAGACCTCCCCTGACTGATCGAGTAGAAAAGCTTCGGGGGTAACCGATGCCTGAATGGCTTTGGTAAGCTGCATTCTTGGGTCTAATAGGTGGGTAAAATCAAAACCATATTCCTGGGCGAAGTTGTGTATCCTTTCTGCTGTTATATGGACGACCGGGTAGATGGCAATTACCTGGATTCCTTTGCTGTCAAAGTTAGCGGATAGTTTCCGTATGGTGGCCCCGTACTTTTGTGAAACCGGACAATCAGGGTCTAAGAAAAGCAAAACAGTACCTTTTTCACCCATAGCTTCCCTGATGGTGAACTTTTGATCATGGGCAGACTGTAGGGCAATATCCAGCCATTCATCAGCCTGGGCATCAACTTTCTGAATGCCCAATAAGCAAAACAGTATTGTCAGGCTTAATGGAATAAAAAAGCAGATATTTATATTCAGAAGCAGCTTGATATCCGACATATCCTTTGTTTTTTTTGATATATTACCCACTAAAATGATTCACAGAAAGCTAGTTTACCTATATTTTTGCTAAATATTTGGGCATTTCAAATTTAAGGTTCCTAATGAAAAGAGCAGGCTTTTTAGGTTTATTTTTGTCAATGGTTTTGGCGGTCAGTTTCACGCAGGCACAAGCCCTGACGTTTAACGAACACATCGCCCCGATCATTCATGCTAACTGCACGCCCTGCCACCGTCCCGGAGAGGTCGGGCCTTTCAGCTTGATTACGTATGAGGACGTAGCCAAACGTACTAAATTTATCCGGCATGTGACCCAGACACGTTATATGCCCCCCTGGAAAGCTGATCCGGGATTTCAGCATTATCAAAACGAAAGGGTGCTTACTCAGCAGGACATTGACCTGATTGCCCGCTGGATAGATTCCGGTGCTGCTGAAGGTAAAAAGAAAAACACGCCGCTTCCACCTGATTTTCAGCAAAACTCCCAGATGCGTGCCGAGCCAGACCTGGTGCTGACGATGCATGCGCCTTTCACCATTCCTGCTACTGCGACTGAAGAGTTCAGGTTTTTTAGTTTGCCTACCCACTTGCCGGAAGATGTGTACCTCAAAGCGATTGAGTTTCGTGCTGGAAACCGACAATATGTCCACCACAGCCGGATTATGCTGGATACGACTAACCTGATTCGGGGGATTGATGGGCTTTCGGAACTAGACCCTCAGGTGCAGGAATTCTACAAGATACCCCTTGCCGAGGAGTTTTTGTACGGATGGGTGCCCGGTAATATGCCTTTCGTGTATCCTGAGGGAACTGGCAAACTGCTCAAAAAAAACAGTGACCTGATCCTTAACATCCACTACTCCCCCTCAGCGGTGGAAACGCAGGACCAGTCCACAGTGAAGCTGTATTTTACGAAAGAACCAGTGGAAAAAGAAGTCAGGATACTTACGCTAAGGGAAAATGATATTATCAACCAGCCTTTCATCATTCCTGCCGGGGAAATGCCCCAATTTTATATGCGCACCAATCCCTTGGAACAGCCTATTTGTGTCATGGCTGTCTTGCCGCACATGCATACCTTAGGAAAGACTTTCCGTGCTTTTGCCATCACTGCGGAGGGTGATTTGATTCCTTTCGTCAAAATTGATGATTGGGATTTCAACTGGCAATCCAGCTATGTGTTTGAGGAAATGTTGACTATACCTGCTGGTGCGGTGATCTATGCCGAAGCCACTTATGACAACACGATTAACAATCCTGAAAATCCAAATTATCCTCCTAAGGACGTCACCTATGGCTGGAACACAACCAGTGAAATGATGAATTTTATTATTTATTATGTAGATGCAAACCCCCTGCAAGAAAAGTAGGTGTTAGCAGGTATACACATAAAGTTTATCGGGAAGGTTCGGAAATACAGCTAGGCGCAGCGGATAAATAACAAAAAAGCTGCCCCGGAACAGGGCAGCTTTCTATAAGAGATGAATATGTTCTGAGTTTTTACAAATTTTCAGAACATAGGTTTAAGGTGATAGGACCTACTGCTGGAGAGGGTCCTGCGGCAGCGATGACATTACCTTTGCCAGAGGTAATGGTATACGTCACTTCCGAATCAAACTCACCGGAGATAAAATCAAATGACAAATCAGTAGTACCCGTAGGTACAGTTACCACTTCGGTACTCGCTAAGCCGTCGGGAAGCGTGTACTGAGTAGCTACACCGTCAACGATAACACTAATAGCGGCCCCGTTCCAGCCGTCACCGTATGAATCGTTTAAGGCAATAGTATAGTCCTGGGCGGGTTCATTGATGACCTGTCCACATTCCAGAATCCAACCTACGGTACAGTTAAAGCCCCCGTCATTGGGTGTCCCATCGGCAGCTTGGTAGGTATTGAATTCGGTACAAATACTGGGCGACCAGGAATCAAATAGCAGACCATCAGCGGTGGTCAGTTCCCAACGAAGCTCAAAGTTGTCTCCGTCAATAAATGGATTGGTAGTACTGCGGGAAGGTTTAAAGTCATTATCAAACACACTCACTGCAGTACCATCATCGTCATAGTCAAAAGTGGCATCCTGGTACAGGTTGAACACATCCTGTTGCGAAATTGTCAACAGCGTATTTTCCCGATTGGCCAAACCACTGGCGTCTATGGTTTTAAAAAGTAAACCCTGGCTGCCACCATGCGCAGCTACCAAAGGGTTACCGTCTTCATCCACATAATTTTCGTTAAAAAGAACATAAATTTCTATCTGGTTAACTTCCAGTTCACGGTCTACGCTAACCCATTGAATATTCATTTCTATTGGATTCGTCAAATCACCAATAAGAAATGAACCGGGACTACTTTCGGTTAACTTTGCGTAGGCATGTACTCCTGAGAGTGGCTCTACATAGGGACTAAGCGCCTCATCTTCACAGGCGGTGCTAAACAGCATCAAGCCAGTGATCACCATTGTAATATATATTATGGAATTTTTCTTCATAGTATGTAATGTTTATTCTCCTTCTCCGTCTACTTCGTCTAAGAATATTTTATCAACATCAAAAACTACCCCTTCCAGTTCGGGGGTTATGCTTTGGTTGAAGTTCAAGTCATCCTGAGCATAAGGCAGCCTAAGCGCAAAATCACGCAGAGGTTGCAAAGGTGTCTGTAGACCATTAGGGAAACCTGTCCTACGATAAGCATTGTAAATCTCAATGCCACTACCATAATTAGTAAACCACGCTTGCTTAAGGACCACATTGAGCTTGGCATTGGTAGTGGGTGCACTATCGTAACGGGCCAACCAACGGGCAACATAAGCATTAGTAGCAGTGTCAGTTGTCAAGTTGATATAGGAGTCTAAAGGCTCGTCGGGCCCGGGTACTGCGCTTGGATCATTAGCTGCGCCAAAAGCAACTACTTTGTTGATATGGCTCCGGATAACGGCTTCCAATCGCGTGCGCACATCGGCTTCCGTACCGGCATAGTTTCCGGTAAGGATTGCTTCCATGATATAGAAATTAACCATCTCACTGGTAATCATTGGGAAGATACCTGCTCCAGTGCCTACATTGCCGGAAGCACTTTCGGGACCATCATCATACAAACCAGCGGCTGGATAAACCCCAATCGCTGATCTGATGGCACCGTCCAAGGGTATACCCGACGGATCAGCACGGTCACGCCCGAAGATACCAGCCAAAAAAGCTTCGGCACTACTATTAAACTCTCTTCCTTTGCTGGTATACAGTCGGTCTATCATCGCGGGATTCAGTACTAGGTAGCCATAAACACATCCGGTAATCTGAGAACAGGGGGTAGTCTGACGCTCGGAGGCATTTGTCTGGCTAAGGATACTGGTCGTTTGGCGCTTCACATAGTAAGGGCGACGAGGGTCCTCAAAGTCCAGTAATTCCACCATGAACTGGTGGCTGAGGTAAGTAAAGTCATACGTACCGAAAGTGTACCCTTCTACGTACCAGGGGTGACGGTTCTCATTTTCAGGGTTGTTGATGCTGCTGAATTGGAAAGTGAAGTCATCACCTCCGTTCAAAATCAGATCACCTTCGTCAATGAGGGCAGTAATGGCTGCACTGTTATCTTGTACCAAACGGGTGTTGATCAGCATGCGTAGTTTTAATGATTTACCCATGGTAATCCAGCTATCTATATCACCATCATAAATAGGGTCACCGCCTACCCCTACTACGCTGTTCTCGTTCAGGTTAGCGAGTGCTATATCTATCAATCCAATCAAGTTCTGATAAATAGTCGCATCATCATCGTATCCGGGATATTTGATCACTTCTTCCGCATCAGCCCTGAGGGCTTCCGAGTAAGGCACATCTCCCCACAGTTCCACCATCATGCTAAAATAGTAGGCTTTAAGGAGCTGACCTACCCCTAAATAATAAGGATTATTGCCTTGCGCCTCAGCGATGTTAATGATCTCCTGAACATCCTTGAGTG
>JBBSOG010000206.1:0-10080 GCA_038259985.1 Cytophagales bacterium | reverse complement strand
CTACTTCCTTGGTTTTTTGCTGCGCCATAAAAGTAATCAAACCATACAAACCCAAACAGCCAATGAAGATCACCACGAGCGAAGCAATGGTAAGAATAACGGACATTTTTCTTTCACCTTCGTAAAACTGAGCGATCTCTTCATCTATAAAATTGTAATCAAAAGTATATTCAGGATAAGCGACTGACCATTTCGCCTGAATATCGGCTAATGTATTGCTCATATTCCGACTGTTCACCAGCATATCCGCCTGACGAAAGTTATCCGCATCAATTAAGGCAGTGGGTTCAATTTTTTCCTGAAGTGAAGCTGTATGAAAATCTTTGACCACGCCTGCAATCGGAAGGGTTTTGCCCCAAACCTTCACTTGACGCCCGATAGCTTCTTCGGGCGAAGCAATGCCTACTTTGGACAAGAACTTTTCATTGACCACCAAACGGCTGATGCTATCCGAATCTATCAACCCGCTACCTGCCAGAAGTTGCAGCCCGTATACATCCATATAATCTTTATCTGCATACTTCATCTGGGTATGGTACATCGTTGGGTCACCCTCAATGGTAAAGGAAGTAACAGACACCGTGCCCGAAGTAGGGCTGCTATAGGCCAGGCTTACATTCTCTACTGAACTCAACCTAAGCAGTTCGTTTTTGAGGGTTTTCTTGGTTTGTGTATTGTCACCCGGCAAAAAGACGGAAACGATTCCCTGCTGGTTGAAGCCCAAATCTGCCTGTCCCAGGTAGCGGGTCTGACTGATGATGACCAGTGTCCCGATGATAAAAGCTTGTGCGATGACGAACTGAAAGACCACCAGCCCCCGGCGAAGGGTATAGCCTTTATTTTTAGGCGTAGTCATGCTTGCCTTAAGTACTTGGCTAGGCTCAAAGCGGGTCAGCACCCAGGAAGGATAAGCCCCGGAGAGTAGGCTTACCGAAACCAGTATGATAAACAAAAATAACAGTAGCGAAGGATCTTGGAACAGGTTCATCTGCAAGTCAAGCTCCAGAAAGTCGTTCATGCTGATGAGCAATAACTCAGCCACGCCCATCGCCACCATCAGTGACAGTAGCGTAATTATAACGGCTTCACCCATAAAAATACGCATGAGTTGGCCTCGGGTGCTGCCTAAAGCCTTTCGTACGCCTACCTCCCGGGCACGTCGGGTAGCCATAGCGGTAGCCAGATTGACAAAATTGATGCAGGCAATCAGCAGCATAAAAAGCGCCACTGCACCCAGGGAATAAATGACCGGCATGGGAATGGTGCTAAAGCTATAGGCACTACGCCTTTCGTCAAAATGCATCTCGGTGAGTGGCTGTAGCGATAAATCAACCTGCATTTCCTCCATCTTCTCTTCATCATTCTTTTCCAGGAAAGCCGGTAAACGCTCATCAATGGATGCTGGCAATTGTCCTTCGGTCAGCAGTACATATACCTGATCGTCACTGCTAATGCTACCCCAACCGCCTTCTTTCAACATCTCATCTTTGACAGTAGCATAAGAAATCAGCATGGTAAAAGGAAAATCAGTGTTGGCCGTATGGTCTTCAGCAATGCCAGTGATCTTAAGTTCGGTTTCTTTATTGAGGGTAAGTGCCTGTCCGATAATCGCTTGTGCTCGCCAATCTTTACCAAAATATTTTTCGGCCAAAGATTGGGAGATCACCGCTTGGTTGGGTTCGTCCAGTATCGAATCCAGGTTTCCTTGCAGCATGGGCCGGTCAAATACTTTGAAAAAATCAGGTTCAATATAGACCAGCCCTTCCTCTTCCTGAAAATTTTTAGCTTCATCCGTTCCGGCATTGATCGTAATCAAACCCTGACGGAAATACTGCATAAACACTATTTCTTCCAGGTCAGGAAAATCGGTGCGCAGCGCGTCCGGTAATGGCACAGGGACTCCGGCGGTATAATCCGTATTACCCTGGTAGGTAGACTGACTGACCAGCCGATAGATACGGTCCGCCTTGCTATGGAAGGTATCAAAGCTCAGCCAGAAGCGGATCAGTAAGAAGAGCACAATACTACAGGTGATCCCCAGGGAAAGGCCAAGCACATTGATGGTCGTATGGCTTTTGTTCTTCCAGAGGTTGCGCAGCGTTAGTTTCAGGTAGTTTCTGAACATAGGTTTCAATGGTTAATTACTGATAAAAATGCTGAATGATGAGTTCTGAATGTTGAATGGAACACAGCTTTAGAAACCATTCAACATTCATCATTTTGCATTTAACATTATAAAGTTTGCCAATTTTCTTTCCAAAAAGCATTCTTATATGCAATTACCTAATAATCAGACTGTTAATTGTTCATTACCCACTGTATATTGAAATAAGTGTATCATTTTCGTGACAGTAGATTGTCCGGTTTTGGGCATTGGAGAAGTCAGGGGCTTTTGATTATATTTATAGGAAGTTTTTAATAGCTTGAAAATAAAACAACGTTTACATAGATTATGAAAAATGAGGATAGAATTGTAGAACTACTTTCTGAAAGCCTGAAACGTCAGGATACTATGGTTGAGGAAATCAAAGAGATGAAAGGGGGCATCAATGAGATGAAAGATGGTCTCAACGATATGAGAAGTGACATTAACCAAGTAACTTCTGCGGTTAATGCACTAGCTGATATCATGAAAGCCTGGACGGAGAAGACCAAAGGCATTGACGAGTTGAAAGACAGGGTGACAAGACTTGAAAAACATTCTGGCCTGTAATCCTATTGAGCAAGCAAGATAAAAAAATACTGATCATTGATGACGATGCTGATGTGCTGGGCACGGCACATATGTTTCTCAAACAATTCTTCTCCCGGGTAGACACAGAGCAAAACCCTGCCAACATCAACCACATCGTTTCCCGGGAAAGATATCATGTCATCCTGCTGGACATGAATTTCCGACGGGGAGAACATGACGGACGCGAAGGTTTGTACTGGCTGGAACGTATCCTTACGATTTCCCCCCAAACGGCAGTAGTCCTCATCACTGCTTACGGCGATATAGAACTGGCGGTAGAAGCCATGAAGCAAGGCGCTGCCGATTTTGTCCTCAAGCCCTGGAAGAATAGTAAGCTCCTGGAAGCGGTTGACAAGTCACTGGCAAAACATGTAGAAAAGCTTATTCCCAAGGCGATCACCCCTCTGCCCAGCCCGCAGATGATCGGTCAGTCCTCTGCGATGCAGCGGGTGTATACAATGATTGATAAGGTGGCAGATACCGAGGCAAATGTACTGATCCTTGGGGAAAACGGCACAGGAAAAGAAATGGTAGCCCATTTGCTTCATCAGAAATCAGCGCGACGTAAGGGGCCATTTATAAAAGTAGACATGGGCGCTCTCACGGCCAGTCTGATGGAAAGCGAACTCTTCGGACATCAAAGAGGGGCCTTTACCGATGCTTACCAGGACAAGCCAGGCAAGTTTGAACTTGCCAGCGGGGGGACTCTTTTTCTGGATGAGATTGGAAATCTATCTTTACCTCAGCAAGCCAAGCTTCTTACTGTTTTACAAAATCGTAAACTAAACCGGGTAGGTAGCCATGAAGAAATCCTGCTCAACATCCGGCTAATCTGTGCTACCAATATGCCCTTATATGATATGCTGGATAATAAAGAAGGTAATGGTTTCAGACAGGACTTATTGTACCGCATCAATACCGTGGAGATTTTTGTCCCCCCGCTGCGTGAACGCAAAGGCGACTTAGCGCCATTGATGAATCATTTCCTGCAACTCTACGGTGAAAAATACCACAAGCCCGGGCTTTTGGTGAGCAAATTTATACTAAAGAAACTGGAACATTATAACTGGCCGGGCAATGTGCGGGAACTGCAACATGCGGTAGAGCGTGCGGTCATCCTCAGTCAGACGGATACTTTGCAGCCGGAAGACTTTTCATTCAACGAAAATACTGCCGATATGTACCCACAAAAACCCGGAACGGAAGAGTCAATTACTTTAGAAGCAAATGAAAAGGAATTTATCCGACGGGCATTAGAACGCAACCAGGGCAACGTAACGCATACCGCCAAGGAACTGGGGCTGACCCGGACTGCACTCTACCGTAGATTGGATAAATATGGGTTGTAAAACATTTGTTAGTAATATGATTGGGCAGGAAACCCCTCTGGATATTACTCACCACCCGGAAAATACAGTCGCTTGCGTTTCGCAAGTGACGGCTATCATCAGGGCCTCCGATCCGAAAAAAATATGAAGTCATTCACCTTAAATACCACCATCCGTATAATTTTGCTGCTTATCACTATGATCGGCTTTGCCTACATCTTTGGGCGGGCGGATTTGTTTTTTAACCACATCATTTTAGGGACATTGCTTATTGTTCAGGTGTATGAACTGATCCGGTATGTACAGCAGACCAATCGTCAGCTTGCCAAGTTTTTGCTTTCTATCAAAAATAATGACTTTACAATTAGCTTCAGCCATCAAAAAGGAGGACGGCAGTTTCGTGAATTACACGCTGCTTTTAAGGAAATCATTACCGCCTATAAGCAGGTCAAGATAGAGAAGGAAGCTCAGCTTGAATATCTCAAGCTTATCGTCAAACATATCAGGATTGGAATCATTTCTATTAAAGGGGATGATGAGATCGCACTCATCAACCAGCCGGCGCTGGATATGCTGCAAACGGGTAATTATCATTACTGGCGCAACCTGCGGTTCAGCCACCCCCGTTTTGTAGAGGAAACAGACCGGCTTCAGGAGAACGAAAGCAAGTTGATAGAGATCATTGTCCAGGGAGAAAATAAGCGACTTTCGGTACATTCCACTTCGGTAATTCTGTTGCGGCAGCCCTACCGTATTATTACTTTTCAGGACATAGAAAAAGAGATAAACCAAAGTGAGATTGACGCCTGGCATAAGCTGATCCGTATCCTTACCCACGAGATCATGAATTCGGTCACCCCCATTTCATCACTGACTGAAACCATGCTGATGCTGCTGGAAAACGATGGTGAGCTTAAATCCCTCGCCCTGATCAACGAAGATTTGCTAAAAGATCTGGCTTTTTCGCTCAAAACCATTCAAAAGCGCAGTGATGGATTGCTGGGCTTTGTAGAAGACTATCGTAAACTAGCCAGGGTACCACATCCACAGAAAGAAATTTTTTCCCTGGAAGATTTATTTGACACCATTCATCGGCTGATGCGTGCCGAACTTCAGAAACAACATATCAAACTAAAGACAAGTGTAAACCCTTCCGTACTAAGCCTGTGTGCTGACCGTATGCAAGTGGAACAAGTACTGATCAATTTGATTTCCAATAGCCTACAAGCACTGGAACATGCTAAAAATCCTCAGATTAGCCTCAGTGCTTATGAAGACCAAATGCAAATCGTCGTGGAGGTCACTGACAATGGGGTAGGGATAGAAGAAAATAAATTAGATCAAATTTTCATTCCTTTCTTCTCCACCAAAGAAAAAGGCTCCGGTATAGGCTTAAGCTTGTCGCGAAATATCATGAATATGCACGGAGGCACGATCAAAGCAAGCGCCTGTAGCGGGGAGCAAACGACTTTCTCTCTTTTTTTTCCTAAAATACCGGAAGCAACCCTTTCCTCACACAAAAACACGTAATGCTGTTTAATTTAGTTTTTTTTGCCCTCCGAAGGTTCTTGTCATTCATTTTGCACAAAGCACAATAGCGTTGCACCGCAAGGATACAGGCTGATTTTCAAAACAATGTGTAGCAGATAGGGAAAAAGATTCCACACTTTTTGTTCCTCAACTGGCCTTCATCTTTCCAAAAAAGCCCTTTTGATGCTTCCAGAGCAAATGGTATGATTTTTTCATTTGTGTTATAGACTATTTAATCAGGGCTCTATGAAATTCATTTTATTTTTTTCCCTAATAAGCATCACAGCTATTGCCGGGTTTGTAGTGGCCGAGAAGCAAATTGTAAGCTCAGGCTTCTATCAAACATATCTGGATGCCCCTTCATCTCATAATAGATTGGATGCTAAGCCAATCAAAACTTCAGAACTTCCTGCTGATATATTAAGAAGCCTTGAAAGCAGCAAGTTTGGAAAGCATACCATTTCCCAGATTTATTTTGTTCCCGCCAAAAATACTTCCCACTGGGTTTCACAGTTTTTTAATGACTACTCAGAACTCGTTGTTTTTGAAGAAACTTATTTATTATCCCTTACTGACCATGAAAGTAGTACGCAGTTGAAATTTAGTAAACACGGAAAATTGATTGAGATCATTAACACCTAAACCTGCGGACAATTGTCCGCTTTTTTTATGCCATCACGGCTCATCATTAATCATGCGAATAAAGCGGTTCATCACTTCTGTCACATAACTTCCGGTATAAGGGCCAAACCAGTTCATTTCCCTGGCCTCCCGATAGTCCTGTCCATAATATTTGTCAGGGATAATATAACCGATGTAGCTTCCATTAAAGCTGGTGACCAACAGGGGCTTGTTTTCGGCATGTAGTTGTGGGTACAGCATCCCCGAATAGTCCGCTGGAATTCCTACCATCATCATATCTCCCAGCATTATTCCGCTGATTTGAGGCTTAACTTCACCCAAAACCGCTTTAAAAAGCCACGGTCGTACCCTCAATTGGGCACCAAGATTAAGTTGGGGCGCCCCCAAATACAATGGGACATCCGCATAGCGCAATCGGGTGGTATAATCAGTCTTTATGTTATCCAGGTTTTGCAAAAGAGGGGTAGCCAATTGTTGTGCATAAGTTTGCATTTTTTCGTAGGTAAACTCCCCATCCTTTACCGGACTATGGCTCCCTACTGCCCCGGCAGCAAAAGCAGCAAAATCTACGGCAGTATCCTGTTCAAGCGCATTTACTAAAGCCGATGGATAGTCAGCCGATAAATCCATGCGTTTGCTGTTAAGAAAAGTGGCGTGGGCAGCGTATGTACAGAGCAGTGCCGTTTCTCCGCTCTCCTGTTCCAACTTAATTACTCTCAAATAGGGGTCAACGTTATGGTTTTTCAGCAAACGGTTGTTGACTAATCCAGGCACAGCAAATTCTGTGTAGCCTACTTTCACGGTTTTACGGTTGCCGTAAGCCTCCCTTATAGCGCTGAGCGTTTGATTAACGATCAGGTTCACTAACTCAGGATTATACCCTCCGGCAGTCAGCTTCCCCCCAAAACCTTTGGCCCATTCGCCAAATCCATGATGGGTATGGACAGCCGTAAAATAAAGATGCTGCACCGGGAGATTTGCTGTGTCTAGCGCTTGGCGGATCGCGTCAGCCAGGTCAGGATGGACGATCATCAACTCATAGCTGAGCCAGGCTACATTTTCCTTTTGGTTAGCAAAAACCACTGCCCGGACGTGGAGAGAGTCATGTACGCTTTCGTAATCGCCTTTCCAGCCATAGCCCATCAGGCTGACCGGCTCTTGGGGTGTAATGTTTTTCTCGCTCCATCCCGCTTGCACTGTATCTCCTGATGAAGTGGAAAGTGTATCCTTCAAGCTGTCTAGTGCATTGAGCGTAGTTGTGTAGTACGCTTGCTCCTGATAAGGGGTATCATCAATAGGGGCTATGCATATAATCACGATCGCCACTATTACGAGTAGAAAAATCAACAGGGCACGGATAACATTCTTCAGCAAGGTCAATCTATTCAGCTATTTTTTGAAGATTTTCTCAAAGCTAACAAGTTCGCTGCTTTATGTCACTATATGAGACGCAATGTCCCGGAAGTAGATTTATAATTCTTACTTTTTGATAACCCTATGCTTCGGACGGTGTTGTAGTGAGTGAATGATCTTTTGATCATCATTTTTTTATCATTGACTAAAAGACAATTATGGAAACGAATACCAAAATAAATGCTGCCGCTGCTGGCACTTACACACTAGGAAACGACATCACGATCAACCGATTAGGCTATGGGGCTATGCGTATAACTGGCGAAGGTATTTGGGGACCACCCAAAGATAAAGCTGAAGCTATTCGTGTGCTGAAAACTACCCAGGACCTGGGCATCAACTTTATTGATACGGCTGACAGTTACGGGCCTTATGTATCGGAAGAGCTGATTGCTGAGGCTTTACATCCTTATCCCGAAGGCTTGCTGATTGCCACTAAGGGAGGTT
Organism: Cytophagales bacterium; assembly: GCA_038259985.1. Lineage (GTDB taxonomy): Bacteria > Bacteroidota > Bacteroidia > Cytophagales > Cyclobacteriaceae > Catalinimonas. The sequence continues at coordinate 1,986 of JBBSOG010000206.1, read as the reverse complement.
TGGAACGCACCGGTCCCGGAGAATGGCCGGTCAATGGCCGTCCCGAACATCTGGAAGAAGCGCTGAAAGGCAGTCTGAAACGCCTCAAACTGGAACGCATTGACCTCTATCAACTCCACCGTTTTGACGAAAAAGTACCTGCCGATGAATTTCTAAGCAAGCTCAAAGAACTGCAAGAGCAGGGCCTGATCCGTCACCTGGGTTTGTCTGAAGTAAATGTAGACCAGATTAAGCAGGCACAGGAATACTTTGAGGTGGTGAGTGTGCAGAATAAGTTCAGCCTAACCGACCGCAAATGGCAAGAGGAAGTGAAGTGGACGCAAGAACAAGGGATGGGTTTCATTCCCTGGTTTCCGCTGGATTCCGGCGCATTAGATAATGATACCCTTCAGGCTATCGCCAAAAAGCATAATGCCACCGTGTACCAGATTGCAATCGCCTGGCTATTGGTCCACAGCGACAATATTTTACCGATTCCCGGCACCAGTTCAGTAAATCATTTACAGGATAATACCAAGGCCGCCCATATTGAACTCGACCAGGAAGATATGAAGCAGTTGAATAAATTGGGTTAATGATAAATAAGTTGATAGTTTAAGGTTAAAAGTTAAAATATTTAAGTAGTTGATAATCATTAAATTACGTTTTGTTAAAACGAATTCTATTTCTGTTGTAGTATTTAATAGTATAGAAAACCACAGGATATTTCAGTCCTGTGATTTTCTGTAAAATAATATGCATAAGCTTTTCTTAACTGGAAAACTGCGTTTCCTCCCGGGCTTTTTTTCTGGCCAACCTGCCATAGACAGCTACGACTAGAAAACAGAACAGCGGTACCAAATAAGCCAGGTGAATACTGCCTGTCATATCCGAAATTTGTCCTTGTATGGAAGTGATTACCGCACCGCCCAGTATCGCCATGATCAGGCCGGAGCCACCTAACTTGGTATCATCGCCCAAGCCTCTGACCGCCAAGCCATAAATGGTAGGGAACATCAGCGACATACAGCCGGAAATACCTATCAGTGCATATACGCCAACATATCCGCCGGTGACTACTACGAGAAAGGTAAAAATGACCGCAAGGATAGAAAGTAAAGCCAGCAAATTTCCGGGTTTGATTACTTTCATCAACGCGGTGCAGATAAAACGGCTGACGGTAAATAGCACCAGGGCTGCGAGGTAATACGATGCCGCTTCATCTTCATCTACGCTAAGTTCCTCCATCACGTAACGAATGGTAAAAGACCAGACACAAATCTGGGCACCTACATAAAAAAACTGAGCGACCACCCCCCATACATAATTAGAATTTCTGATCAACCTCCTGAAAGTAGGCAGTAAATTCAATCGCTCATCAGCTTCCGAAGCTCTGGGCATTCTTGTTAACGCAATCACCAGCCAAAGGCCCAGCAGCAGAACAGCTACCCCCACGTAAGGCCCCATCACCGCCGAAAGCTCTCCGGCCTGAATAGCTTTTAGTTCTTCAGGGTTCATACCTGCCCGTGCTTCTGCACTGGCCGCATTTAGTTTGGAAAGAATAAATACTTTACTCAGCAATACACCGATGATAGATCCAATGGGATTGAATGACTGCGCTAGGTTCAGGCGACGTGTCCCCGTTTCTTCCGGGCCCATGGCAATGATGTAGGGATTGGCGGAAGTTTCCAGGATAGAAAGACCACCCGCCAGAATAAACAAAGCTCCCAGAAAGTGCCCATACACCATCGTCTGGCTCGCTGGGTAGAATAAAAGGGATCCCAGGATAAACATACCTAAGCCTAAAAGCACACCGGTCTTGTAAGTAAATTTTTTAATCAGGATGGCTGCCGGAAGTGCCAGACAAAAATAGGAGCCATAGAATGCCACCTGTATCCAACTGGTCTGAAAATCCGACATACTCATGATCTTCTTAAAAGCTGCCAGCAGCGTATCCGTCATGTTATTGGCCAGACCCCACATTAGAAATAGGCTGGTGATCAGGAT
>JBBSOG010000205.1:0-10110 GCA_038259985.1 Cytophagales bacterium | reverse complement strand
TATGCCTATTACATATGACATTAGGAAAGACATTCGCTATCAGCAAGGAAAAGCTGAAGGGGAAGCTAGCGTGGAAGCTAAAGTTGAGAAAAAACAGATAGAGATAGCCCAAAAAATGAAAATGGAGGGCTTTGACTTATCCATGATCATGAAAATCACCGGACTGGATGAAGAACAAGTACAAGCCTTGTAAGATAGTATTCTAGTTAGGCGCTTTGGCAAAGCGCCTAACCTATTATTTTCACCATCAACTGCATCAAATTTTTTATTAAAACTTCACCCCCAAATCCAGGCTCAGCATATCATTTTTGATAATAAAATCACCTGGGCCTGAAGCGTTTTTGACCACATTTACCAGTCCACGACGGTAGCTTAATCCACCATAAATAGTGGTACTATACCCTATACGGTATTCAAGTCCAGAGGCCAAAAGCACGTTGGAATCAAAACCCCGGAAATCAGAAATGTAGGTAGCATTTTCAGTAATGTTATCTTCCAAAAGCTTAAAATCAAGCGTTAGTCCTACCTGGAAGTAGACGCGCATATCCAGGGCCACTTCATTGGTAAACAACTTAAGTGTGGCTGGCAGTTGCAGGTAATGTAGCTTGTATGCCTCATCGCCAACAGGGGTGCTAATGCCTACCCGCTTAGGAACAAATAACAAACCAGTACTGAAATAGTAGTTTTCCTGAAAGTTAATGTCGCCAATCACGCCAACAATCATCCGGCCTCCTATACCATCAGTGGAAAGATCATCACTGGTATTATCATCATCAATGCGGTTAAATGATAGCGATGGTGAAAGTTGAAACCCCAACTCTACCTGTTGTGCCCAGGCTGCCCCTGAGAATGTGAAAAGTAAAAACGCTAAGAGTATTATATTTTTTCTGTTCATAAAAATGATAGTTTTGCTACTTCAGTGTGTAAATAAAAAAAGCTTAGCTACGGTTAAAATTAAGGTGAATGAAATACTTTTCTATAATAATATATCTTTTTTCCATCATATTGTTTTCATGTCGCGGTGATTCTTGTGATAATAGCCCAGATATTTCAGGGATTTCTATGGAAGTTAGCATTCAACGGCTTGATCAAGAAATGTTTGAATTAGACAACAAAGAAGAGATATCCGCCTTTCTGGACAAATATCCTTTAATGGCAGAGCGTTTCTTCAGGGCCAATGAATTTCCCAACGATTCTATCCTGGTCAATGAAATTGATAAGCTTGTAAATGACCCCTACGTAGATACCCTTTTCCAGCAAACCCAGCAAGCCTTTCCTGATTTACTTACGTTGGAAAATGAGTTTGCAGATGCCTTCCGCCATATTAAGTATTATTATCCTGACTTTATACCACCTAAGATTTACGCTGCCTTTTCTGCCCTGGGCACCGTTGGCGCGGACCTGTTTGTGAGTGATGAACTGATTGTCATTAGTCTTGAACACTTTTTGGGGGAAGACGCCCGTTTTCGCCCCCGGGTATATGATTACATTCTGAGTAGGTACCGCCCGGAATACATTGTACCTAACTGTGTGATGTTGCTCTCCAATAAATGGAACGCTACCGATATGCAAGACAATACCCTCTTGGCGGAGATGGTCTACTACGGCAAAAGCTATTACTTTACAAAAAAAATGATACCCTGCCTGCCAGACACCATTCTGACAGGCTATACTGAAGATGAGATTGCCATTGCGAAGGAGAATGAAAAGCTGGTTTGGTCACATTTTATTGAAAATGAACTGCTGTACGAGACCAGTCATGACATTAAGCCTCGCTATGTGGGTGAGCGCCCCAATGTAGCGGAGATTAACGCCAAAATTCCCGGTCGGATTGGCCGTTGGATGGGTTGGCAAATTGTAAATACTTATGCTGACAAAACTGACGCTTCCGTTACTGAAGTGATGAATAAAAACAATGCACAAGAGATATTTATGCAGGCAAAGTATAAGCCTTAGCCAAAGTTTTGGGCTGGTCTTCTTCTATCAAGTCAAGCAATTTTTTCACTTGTTCTTGGCGGCTAAACTCACGTTCTGCCAGGCTACGGGCATTATTTTGGTAGGCATCCAGCATGTTGCGGTCATTGACGAAGGGGGCAATGCTTTTGACAAAATCATCAGGATGACGAGGGTTGGTATAAAACCCACATTGATTATCTTCCAGCAATTTTTGCATCCAACCCGAAATGTTGGTGATACATAGTTTGCCTGCGGCTAATGCGTCAAATAATTTGTTAGGACTACAATGCTCTAATACTGGCAGGCTCGCAAAACTTATGTAAGCCGCATCAGTAATATTGAGCAGCGATAAAAGTCGGTACTTGTTGTGGTAAGGTACAAAACGTACATTGTCCAGTTGTCGGTTTTTCGCCTGCTGCTGAATGGTGGCTAGTTCACTTCCATCCCCGGCAATCAGAAATACCACATCAAGCAACATTTGTTTTTTACAGGCTTCGGCAGCATCCAGCAAAAACTCCAGCTGATTGACTTTACCTACTGCCCCAAAATAAGAAACCACAAATTTATCTAACACCTCAAACTGGATCTCGTGGTAAGAATTTTTCTCCGCTTTTCGGAAAAAGTTGCAATCCGACATATTAGGAATCATCATGACCGGAAGATGAGGTACAATCTTAGAAATATAGAGCTTACTACCCGGCGAGAGCGCAACAATGGCTTTGGCGTTCTGGTAAATTTTCTTCTCCATGCGATAAAGCTGGTATTTCAGCCAACCTTTTCGGATAATATTCATTTGTACGGGGGCCTCCGGCCATAAGTCCCGGACTTCAAAATAATAGGGAAGCTTATGTTTCCATTTCAGGTAGAGCGCGATGAACCCGGTAGTAAGGGGGGTGGATGAAATGTAATTGACATCTATCTTTCCCAGATCAGGTACTTTGAAAATAGCCAGCAGTGCGAACTTGATAAAGGCTTTTATACGTTTTAAAAAACTCAGGTTTTGATCATAGGCTACCGGCAGATAATGCACATGAATACCATCTATAAATTCTTTTTTGTAAGTATCCCCATCATATCCTGCCATTAGGTCTACATGATGCCCGGCATCTGCCAGCCCTTTGGCCAAATAATAAGAACGTATCGCTCCGCCTTCTTCCGGAGTCCTGAAATATTGATGTATATAAAGTATGCGCATATCAGCAATAAAAGCGTATATCCCTGCTAAAATCTAAACAGACATAATCGCAAAATACGGTGAATATTACATAAATCCGATATCCATCGCTGGAATTCTTTTTGACTACGCTTAAAAATCCTGCTCTAAGATTAAGCCATCAAACGTATACATGATTGAATGGTTTCTTTAGAGAAAATGTAAGTTCAACCAAGAAGACAAAACCCAGATACCCCACAGTTCCCGCCCATGGTCAGCTTTCTTATGGAGATGTCCCTGAAGCAGTACCTGCACTTGGTCATAACTAACATAACCATAAATAAATTGCTCTTTTTGCTGTAGTGCCTGGCGAATATTTAGTGTTTCAGGAGAACGAAGCCACTGTCCGAAGGGTAGGCCAAAACCTTCTTTGGGACGTCGGGTGAATATCTGCCCTCCCCTCGCTTCCAGCAAACGGTTAAGTATCCATTTTCTTCCGTGTTTGATACGAAAACTAGCGGGAAGCGAACGCATGTAATCTGCCAAAGGCAAATCCAGATAAGGCATCCGCATTTCCAAGCTGCGTGCCATACTCATATTATCGGAAAGCGCCAGCACATCGGCGGGCAGATAATACTGAAGATCGTGCTCCAGTGCGGCGTGAAACCAATTTTCTGCAAAACCCACTTGGGTATTCGGTTCAACGGCTAATGTCAACCGTTGCTTGCAATCGGGTAGAAAAGTGCTCCGGCTAATAAAATTGATGAACGTATGGCCGGGATCTTGATCCAGGCTTTGTCCTAATTTCTTGAGCAGGCGAAATCTTTTGCGAAGTGGATGGCTAAAACCGGTAGGTAACCATTGGCTACTCTTCTTTAAAAAGCCACTAAATTTGATGACCTTATCATAATGGGTGAGATACTGAAAGTATGCCTGATGACGATTGTACCCCGCAAAAAGCTCATCGGCACCAGCACCACTGAGTGCAATACCTGCTATCTTTTTTACCTCCGCCGACAACATATAGGTCATGAAAGAAGCGCTGTCAGTGATGGGCTGGTCCATGCGGGCCATAAATTCATCCTGATGTTGATTTAGCATTTGGCTTTCTAAGGTCAATTCATGGTGGTAACTGCCGTACATTTCCGCTGCTTTTCGCGCATAGCGAAAATCATTTGTGCCAAAGGCCTCCTCTTTTTCACTATTGATAATAGAAAAAGTAGGCAAAGGATGCACTCCCAGTTCTTTGACCAGACTTAAAAGTAAAGTAGAATCTACGCCTCCGCTAAGCAACAATCCACAGGGGGTATTCCCTACCAAATGGTTGAGCACCGCATCTTTAAGCAGTTCTTCGGTTGCTTTCAACACTTCATCCTCAGCAGGTTCCTCATTAATAGTTAGTGGATTTACAAAAGAGACCGGCTTTGCTTTCCCTTCATCAATAGTTTCCCAATAGTGACCGGCGGGAAACTGATATATATTTTTAAAAAAAGTGTGGGGTGGCAAGGCATAACCATAACAAAGATAATCCTGTACTGCCTGCGTATGAAGCTTCTTTTCTACCAGTCCGCTGGAAATAATGCCTTTGGCTTCCGAAGAAACGATCAGAAATTGGTCATTTTCAACATAAAATAAAGGTTTCATCCCGAAGCGGTCACGGGCAATGAGTATTTTTTGTGCTTGTTGATCATAAAAAATCAGCGAAAACATACCATTTAAACGGCTAAGCGCAGCAACTTCCTGCTTTATCAACAGGTGCAGCAGTACTTCTGTGTCGGACTGGGTAGTAAACTGGACTCCTTTGTTCAACAGCTCATTTCTGAGGTCAAAGTAATTGTAAATGGTACCATTGAAGCATAAGTGGTAGCGGCCATCGGCTGATGTCATAGGCTGATTGGCCCGCTCGTTGAGGTCTATGATTTTTAGGCGGGTACTTCCCAGGTGCAGGGCACCTTCCCCTAGCGCAAAACTTTGTGTTCCCCTGGCATCCGGTCCACGGTAAGCGGACGCTTCAAGCATTTGAGAAAAAGCTCTAGGATGTTCAGGGGTAAGCTGCATTTTTTTGTCAAAAATTAGATGAATACCGCACATGCCAATGGGACAGACTTAAATACTAAGGATCAAACAGTGTGCAATTTGAGAGAATAAATTTGACAAATAAGAAAAATTGGCAGATTAAATCATCATTCTGACAAAATTTATCTTGACAAACTAATCATTTTAAATTAATGGTAAATTCAGAATTTTATTTTGATATTATACAATACATCAGTTACTTTTACCGAATATTAACTTAATATCCATACTTTATTTAACATGAAGTATTTAAATGGATAGCATTTAAATTTATTACAAGCCAGTGTAGTCCAGAAATCTTTTATGAGCAAATCTTCTATATCCCGGCGTACATTTCTAAACCGTGTTTCCATTCTGGCCGGTTCCAGCTATCCCGCGATGGTAGCGATGGGCATGATCCAAAAAGCACCCAACCATCCTTTCCAACTGAAAGGAAAAGCCAATGGCACCAAAGTCATCATACTAGGTGCGGGCTTAGCGGGCATGACATCCGCCTACGAAATGAATAAACTGGGCTACGAATGCACCATCCTGGAGGCACGCAACCGTCCCGGTGGCCGGGTGTGGACAGTCAGGGGAGGCACCCGGGAAACCGAAGAAGGAGGCACTACACAAACCTGCAACTTTGATCAGGGTCACTATATCAATGCCGGGGCAGCCCGTATCCCGCATCATCACGATATCACGATGCACTATTGCCGGGAAATGGGCATTTCCCTTCAGATATTCAATAATGTCAACGAGAATGCTTATTTGTACAGCGAAGGGAAAGGTCCCCTTTCCAATAAGCCTATTCGCATTCGGGAAGTAAAGTATGACATGCAGGGCTACATCTGCGAGCTTCTGGAGAAAGCCATTCACCAGGATGCGCTGGACTTGCCTATGAGTCAGGAAGACAAAGAAAAGCTTATTGAGTTTTTGAGGGTAGAAGGTGGCCTAAACCCTGATTTACTGTATAAAGGAGATCCAAGACGAGGCTATAAAACTGCGCCCGGCGCTGGTGACCAATCCGGTATACCCGCTGATCCTTATGCACTGGATGACCTGATCCAGTCAGGTTTCATTGATCCCGCCATGTCCAATTTGCCGGTATATACCCATGACCTCCAAATGACCCTCTTTGAACCTGTGGGTGGCATGGATAAACTCCCTTATGCTTTGGCAGAAAAAGTCCAGGATAATATTCAATATGAAACGATAGTCAGCGAAATCCGAAAAGATGAAAATGGCGTAAGGATTGTTTATACCTCTCAAGGAAAAACCCAGGAAATCAAAGGGGATTATTGCATTTGCACTATTCCTTTGCCGGTGCTTTCCAATATCAAAAACGACCTTTCTTCCAACGTGCAACGGGCTTGTGATTTTGTGGATTACAAAAAGGCATGCAAGATAGGCTTACAGTTCAAGCGCCGTTTCTGGGAAGAAGATGATAATATCTACGGTGGGTTATCCCGAACCAACACTACCATTACCCAGATCATGTACCCAAATTATAATTACTTGGCCAAGAAAGGAGTGCTGAAAGGCTTATATAATTTTAGTGAAAAAGCGGAATATACCGGAAACCTTTCCCTAGAAGCGCGGGAAGCACTGGCGCTAAAAGAAGGGAGCCAACTGCACACTCAGTACAAAGATGAATTTGAAAACTCTTTTTCATTGGCGTGGCATAAGATTCCACATACCAAAGGTGCCTGGGCGGAATACAATGAGGCTACGCGTCAACGATTTTATCCTGACCTGATCAAGCCCGAGGGCAATATTTATCTCGCCGGGGAGCACACTTCTTACCACACTGCCTGGATGGCTGGTGCCTTTGAGTCAGCACGCCGTACGGTGGCTGATATACATCAGCGGGTTACTGAAGGGCAAGCACAATACGCCCCAAGAGAATAAAATATTTTTAGAATAAAGTTTTTTAAATATCATATTTATAAAAATTATATTCCGAATTATTACATAAAATCAAACTATTAATCTTATCTTTTGTAAACTTACGTATAAATCTTATTTATCAACTTAAACATCTAACGCTATCAAACATGTCTACAAAAATGAATAGAAGAAATTGGTTAAAATCCGGGGCGATGTTGGCTGGAGGGCTGACAGTTGGTTCTTCCCTAAAATGGAATTCTGCCCAGGCTGCTAATGAAATCGCTGCTCAACTCTATGCATTGCCCAAAGAGCAGGTAGGCGGTATGGTGCTTGCCCGACCTGAGATGAAAGCCCGCTTGCTGGCCAACGAAAACCCTTTTGGCCCCTGCAAAAAAGCCCGTGAAGCACTCATCTCAGAAATTGACACCAGTTTTCGCTACGGTTTTGAAAAGAAAGCGGAATTTGCCAAAATGCTGGCCGATGATTTCAAACTTCCCAAAATGGAAGATAAAGGTTGGGGAGGTCCCCGCCCTACCCAAGTGATATTGGGTGCGGGATCTACCGAACTATTGTTGGCTGCTTCAGTTGTTTATGGCCAAAATGGTGGCCGTATATTATCTGCCGATCCTACGTATATGTCGCTGGTACGTACTGCCCAGAACGTAGGCGCGGAATGGGATACTGTTCCCCTGACCAAAGATTTCAAACACGATCTCAATGCCATCGCAGATGCTGTTTCCGATGAGCACAGCCTGGTATACATTTGCAATCCTAACAATCCTACCGGTACTTCGGTAGACCCTGAAGAACTCAGGGCCTTCTGTAAAGAAGTGTCCAAGAAAAAGCCGATCTTCATTGACGAAGCTTATATTGACTACACCCCCGATCCGGTGAAATACTCAATGGCTGATCTGGTGGCTGAGGGATACAATGTGATTGTGACCCGTACTTTCTCTAAGCTCCATGCATTTGCAGGATTGAGAATTGGTTATAGCTTAGCACAGCCAGAAGTCATTGAAGAAATGTCCAAATACAGCAATGGTGACGGCAATATTTCTTCTCCCTCTATGGCTGCAGCGATTGAGTCCTACAAAGATGCAGAATACCATAAGTACGCAAAGGAGATGAACACCAAATCCAAGCAGTTCCTCTACAAAACACTGGAAGATGCGGGCTACGAATATATTCCTTCCGATACTAATTTCGTACTCTTTCCTGTCCGCCTGGATAGTCAGCGCTTTGTTGGCGAGATGATGAAAAGGGGCGTAGGCGTAAGAAGCTGGAGCTTCAGCAACCAGGAGTGGTGCCGGGTAAGCATCGGAACCATGCAGGATATGGAATACTTTGCCGAGGCATTCAACGAGATATCATAAGATCTTCTTCATATCAGTCTAACAATAGACACAAAAAAGCCCGCTTGGTTCCAGGTGGGCTTTTTATTTAGCAGCCAAGCATTTACTTTTGTGCCAAACCTGTAACAGCTTGGATTACGCATCACTATCAAAATCACTACCCCTAACCACTGGCAGCTCGCTTTCGCTGATCGTGATGATGCTGCCTTTTCTTAGTTTTCTGTTTCTGATTACTTTTGGCAAAGGACGCGAAACCTGGGCGTGGCTAGGTACTGGTATTCACCTGGGGGCAACCATAGCTTCAGCCATCATTTTTACTTCGGTCTGGAGCGGAGAAACGATCCACGCCCGCACGATCTGGTTTCAGCTAAGTACCGATGGCTTTCGCTATCCGTTCACCATAGGATTATTGATAGATAAAGTAGCTGCGTTGATGATGGTGGTAGTTACCCTTGTGTCAACACTGGTGCATCTGTTTTCCATAGAATACATGCGAAATGATAAGCATTATACCCGTTATTTTGCTTATCTGGGGCTTTTTACCTTTGCCATGCTAGGCGTGGTGCTGATGGATAACTTGCTGCTTATCTTTATTTTCTGGGAGTTGGTAGGCCTTTCTTCCTATGCACTGATCAGCTTCTGGAACGAGCGTCCGGCAGCGCTTCAGGCAGGTAGCAAGGCTTTTATCATGAACCGTATTGGTGATGCTGGTTTTCTGGTGGGAATTATGGTTCTCTGGTCTCAGTTTGGTACACTGGACCTGAAAGTGTTGGAGCACCTGATGCAGCAGTCGGTATTGACCAAAGATGGTTATTGGCTCAGCTACTTCAGAATCGGAGGGCAAATTTTTGAGAACTCAGCTCCTGCCCATTGGCTTACGCTCGCTGGCGTAGGTTTGTTCTGTGGATCTGTCGGAAAGTCAGCGCAGTTTCCGCTCCAGACCTGGCTACCCGATGCCATGCAAGGCCCTACCCCTGCTTCTGCTTTGATTCATGCGGCCACGATGGTAGCGGCCGGGGTATATTTACTAGCCAGAGTTTTTGTATTTCTGGACGGTGATGTGCTTACACTCATTGCTTTTACCGGAGCAATTACCGCTTTTATGGGTGCCGTGGCTGCCCTTACTCAACACGATATCAAACGAGTGCTGGCATTCTCTACCGTGTCTCAGCTGGGATACATGATCATGGGCATCGGAATAGGTGCTTATGACTCGGCCATCTTCCATTTGGTCACCCATGCGGCATTCAAAGCTTGTTTATTTCTGGCGGCCGGTTCAGTGATACACGCACTACATAAGATGGCCCATCATAGCGGGCAAGATGCCTATGAAAGCACCTTTGATGCGCAGGATATGCGTATGATGGGTGGTTTGCGGAAGAAGCTCCCTTTTACTTTTGCTGCTTATCTTATCTCCGCGCTTTCGCTGGCTGGTATTCCGTTATTTTCAGGTTTCCTCTCCAAAGACGCTATTCTGGCCGGTACGCTGGCCTGGACTGACGCCATAGCCACATCGCAGTTAAGTTTTTACTATTTGGTGCCTGCCCTAGCTTTTATGACAACCCTGCTCACTGCCCTGTACATGGGCAAACAGCTTTTGTTGGTATTTTGGGGAGAATTTCGGGGTGAAAAAGTCCACAAAAATTTACAAAACGCCCAGCAGTATCTAAAAGAATCGCCCGTGCTCATGCTGATTCCAAT
>JBBSOG010000204.1:0-10117 GCA_038259985.1 Cytophagales bacterium | reverse complement strand
TATCAGGGCACTTCATTTTGCATTTCCCGTTTGCTTTTATAAGATAGCGATTTAGTTGGCGCAAAAAAAATCCCGAACCAACTGGAACGGGATACTTGATTGTCTTAGTTTTCCTGAGTTTAAAAGCTTTCGGAAATGCGCATGTTTCTACTGGCAATTAACGCCCCGGCGCCTTCTATAGCTGCCTGGGCTGTTTCGGCTACTTCTTCAAAATTATTTTCATTTGACCCATAAACCTGAGCCATTTCTTTATCTAGCTTTTTCGCGTAGCTTCTCATTTTTTCTACGTTGCCAGCCATAGTGCTTGCGTTTTCAGAATTTCCCGGCTGGGCTTCCAGGTTTCTGATCTCGGTTTCCAGATCAGTCTTTTGATGGTTGAGCATCGCCATGAGTTTCTTTTGCTGCAATACCAATGGCCCGTCAAGTTCCAAAGGTTTATCATCTTCTAAGCCTGTATTTTGCTGTACTTTGTCAGCGGGGTACATGGCTTCATTTTCGTTGTATTCGCTATCCGCGCTGTTTCCTGTTTTCTTTGCTTCGCCCCCCGGAAGGTCTTCTTTTTGTAATCCGTAAGCTTCGGGTTCTTCCCCTTCTTCGCCTACTTTAGGCCCGTGGCTAGGCCCTGAATCGCAGGCCGCCAGGAAGAAAAAAGCAAACACGCTTAAAGCAAGCATGGACAGGTGTTTCAGTATGTTTCTGGTTTTCATAGTTTTATTCTTTAGCCTAAAAAATTATGTAATACATCTGTAGAACCACTCAAAATGAATTCTGTTTTCGTAGTTTCGTCATGTTTTGGTTATACTTTTGCTTGAAGGGTATCCGTTATCCCTAAACATATTTGATGAACATGAATCACGTGATGAGACCTTTTATCTCTTTTACCTTAATGGTATTGTTCCTTTGCAGCTTTCAGGACCCAGTCAATCAACTGGTCAAAACCAAAGTTGCCGAAAATATGGAAATAGGTATTCCCAAAGCTTTTCAGCAAATGACTGAGGAAATGATGGAACAGCGCTATCTGACGGCCCGTAAGCCTATCGCTGCTTATACCAACGACCGCCAGACCGTAGACTTTACAGTAAACACTGCCAATACGCGCTGGCGCCCTTCTGATCTTCCTATGCTCAAAGATTTTTATAAAGCCAGCCTGTTGGAGTTGTATGATGAGGTTAATTTCAGTAGGGAAGAAGTAGTAGAGATACATGGAAAGAACTTCGTGGTTTTTGAGTTTACTTCCATCGTACGTCCCGATGAAAATGCGCTAAGGCCCCAGCAACCTATCCGTAAGTACACCAGGATTCAATACACGGTAAATGACAACAAGGCTTTGGTTTTTAACTTCAGTTGCCCGCAAAGCCAGCAAGAACAATGGAAAAAAACTGCCGGAGAGATGATGCAAAGTATTAAGATTGAGTAAATATGGGTAAACTCAAACCTGACGATGAATATTTTATGCAACAGGCATTACGCCTGGCACAGCAGGCTTACGAAGAAGGCGAGATTCCGGTAGGCGCAATTGTGGTAGCCGATGAGCGGATTATCGCCAAAGCTTATAACCAGACCGAAACTTTACAGGACGTCACCGCGCATGCGGAGATGCTGGCGCTTACTTCTGCCTTTAACTATTTCGGCGCCAAATACCTGCCTGATTGTACGCTCTATGTTACCCTGGAACCCTGCGTAATGTGTGCCGGGGCACTGCACTGGGCACAGATTGGTACCTTGGTATACGCCGCCCCTGATGAGAAAAAAGGCTTCACCCATTACAATGACCGCATCCTGCATCCTCGCACTCAAGTGCGAAAAGATACTTTAGCCGAGCAGAGTACAGATTTATTACAGACTTTTTTCCGGCGTATGCGGGGGAAGGATATTTAGTTCAAGCTATAGCCCACGCCAAAACGAAGCGCCAGATTACTGCGTTCAAAATAATAGTCCGTCATGGCTTCTACCCGCCAATTGTTGGTAATCTTGCGGGCGTAGCCTACGCCAAAAGCATAGTCCACTTCTTTGCCCAATAAGGGACGAAAGCGCAGGAAAATCGGATCAATCGGATAAAAACGCATACCCGGCATAAAGCGCACACTTTCTGTCCAAACCTCTAGCCCGGCGGTTACCGCCAGTTGATCGTAGAGAAAATAATTGGCTTCTACTCCAAACTGGGCTTTGTCCACAAATTTGAAGGGATCGCGGTTGTCAGTCTTGTAAGCATCTACCTGGGCAGTAAATAGTAATTGAGCCTGCGCATCTAAGGTGTGTAAGGTGATCAGTAGTAGTGTAATTAATAAGAGTTTCTTCATAGTAATAGTAACCGATAGTTTCGGTAAAGGTAAGGGCTATTTCTTTTTTTCGTAAAGTTTTTTGAGTTCATTAAGTTCATCTCGCATTCGGGCGGCTTCCATAAAGTCCAGTTCTTTGGCGGCCCTTTCCATATTTTTCTGCGTCTTGCCAATTAACTTCTCTAAATCTTCTTTGTTCATATAGGCGACTACCGGGTCAGCAGCAATGCTCACATCGTCTGGTCCGGCATAAGCCTTCTTGGTTTCTTTCTTGGAGTCAGCGACCCGGGTAGAGAACATGATGGCTTCTTTGGACTTAAGTATCGTCCTAGGCGTAATACCATGCAATTCATTATACTCCATTTGCTTGCTGCGGCGACGATTGGTTTCATCAATAGCCGCCTGCATGGAGCCGGTGATTTTGTCGGCATACATGATCACCATACCATTTTCATTACGGGCAGCCCGCCCGATGGTCTGCACCAAGGAACGTTCGTTTCTCAAAAAGCCTTCTTTGTCAGCATCTAAGATGGCTACTAAAGACACTTCCGGTAAGTCTAAGCCTTCGCGCAGCAGGTTGACGCCTACCAAAACATCAAATACACCCAGGCGCAGTTCACGCAAAATTTCTACCCTATCCAAAGGTTTTACTTCGGAGTGGATGTATCGGCTGCGGACACCGGCCCGTTCCAGAAACTTTTGCATCTCTTCCGCCATGCGTTTGGTCAGGGTCGTGATCAGTACTCTCTCCTGAAGTTTTACCCGGTCGTCAATTTCTCCCAGCAAATCATCAATCTGGTTGGGGCTGGGACGCACTTCAATCACCGGGTCCAGCAGGCCGGTAGGCCGGATTACCTGTTCCACCACAATACCTTCCGACTTACGCAACTCATATTCACTAGGCGTGGCACTAACGTAGATAATCTGGTTAGTGAGGTCTTCAAATTCGGTGAACGTCAGCGGGCGGTTATCCAGGGCGGAGGGCAAGCGGAAACCATAGTCTACCAGGCTTACTTTGCGAGCACGGTCACCACCCCACATGGCTCGCACCTGGGGCACAGTAACGTGGCTCTCGTCCGCCATGATCAGAAAGTCTTCAGGAAAATAATCTATCAGGCAGAAAGGGCGTTGCCCGGGACGACGACGGTCAAAGTAGCGAGAGTAGTTTTCTATACCGGAGCAATAGCCCAGTTCGCGAATCATTTCCAGATCAAACTCCGTGCGCTCTTCTATTCGCTTGGCTTCCAGAAAGCGCTTTTCATCTTTAAAATTCTGGACCTGCGCCACCATATCGTCCTGTATTTCGTAAACCGCCTGCTTCACCATATCTTTTCCGGTTACAAAAAGGTTGGCCGGATAAATGCTGATCAGGCGCTCGTCGGCCAGCTTCTTACCAGAGTGCGGATCAATCCGATGAATGGCTTCTATCTCATCTCCCCAGAAATAGATGCGGTAGCCAAAGTCAGCATAAGCTACAAAAATATCTACCGTATCGCCTTTTACCCGGAAATTTCCCCGCTTAAACTCGGCTTCGGTACGGCTGTACAGGATATCCACCAGCGAATACAGCAGGCGCTGCCGGGATAATTTATCGCCTTCCTGTAGCCGGATGACGTTCTTGCCAAACTCTTCAGGATTGCCCAAACCATAGATGCAAGAGACCGAAGCGACTACCAGCACATCGCGCCTTCCGGAAAGTAGCGAGGAGGTAGCACTGAGGCGAAGTTTCTCAATTTCTTCATTGATCGCTAAGTCCTTTTCTATGTATAAATTGGTCGTAGGAATATAGGCTTCCGGCTGATAATAATCATAGTAGGAAATAAAATACTCTACCGCGTTTTCGGGAAAAAACTGCTTGAACTCCCCAAAAAGCTGTGCCGCCAACGTTTTATTATGGCTCATGATCAGTGTGGGCCGATTGAGGTTGGCGATCACGTTCGCCATCGTAAAGGTCTTGCCCGAGCCGGTCACGCCCAGCAAGGTCTGTGCAGGTTCGCCATTTTCTATCCCTTCCGTAAGCTGACGGATGGCTTCCGGCTGGTCGCCGGTAGGTTCGTATTCGGAGATAAGTTTAAAATCCATGTCATGTTTTCATTTACTGCAGTATCCACCTTGCAAGATTGTTCTTGATCCTTGTCAATCTTTCATGTGATATTTCCCCTGTTTTGCCAAGAAGCAGTTTGTCTGAAACGACTGCCAGTCTTGTTTTCCGTATAACACTCTCTGATTTCAAACCGGATTGAATAAAATCAGCATCTTTCTCGCTAATGATATCATCAAGACTTATTATTTCCTGTCCTGTTTTTGTGGAGATCATACATACCAACCAATCATCATATTTGTTAGGTAAAGCGGTAAGTAATAAAGCTGGCCTAAGCTTTCCAATTTTCAAATCTGTCTGTGGAAATTTGAAGAGAATAATCTGACCTACTGTTTTCATAGGGTTCATTGAGGCTTCCATTTTTCCTTTAAATCCTCTTCGGTATATTCGGGTAAGCCATCATCTTCTAAACCTTTCATAGCTTGATCAATTGAAAAGTGGCTCCATACCTGATTTTCTGCCTCTGTATTTTCCATGATGTTTTTTTGAAGCAAAAACTCTATAAATACCAATACCTCCTGTTGTTTGTTCTCAGGAAGGTTTTGAATTTTTTCAGTAATTTTTTCCTGGATGCTCATTGCTTTATAAAATTTAGAAACCGCTTATTAGTTGCACATTGTTTCGCGACAAGATGACTCTTTTCATTAACTATCGGTTCCAGATTTCCCAGCTTTTTTCGGCCTGGAGGTGGAGCATTTCCAGACCGTTTTTGACCGCAGCGCCCCTCGCTTCTGCCCTCTGCATGAAAGCAGTCCTTTCAGGATTATACACCAGGTCATAGCAATAGTGGGAATCGTAGAGTTGTTCGTAAGGAATATCAGGAAAAGAATCTGTGTTGGGCGACATCCCTAGGGGAGTAGTGTTGATGACCAATGGGAAATTTTTCAGATGATAGTTTTTTCTTAGTTCTTCGTAGGTAATTGCATAGGCTGAGGCTTCCCGGGAGACCAATAAAAACTCAATCTCCAGCGCGTAAAGCACACATTTCACCGCTTTTGAAGCGCCTCCCGTACCCAGGATTAAGGCTTTTCTAATAGAATCAGCTCCCAGCCAGTTTTCCAACGATTCTTTGAAGCCATAGTAATCAGTATTGTACCCAATACGCTTGTCTCCTTCAAATTTGATGGTATTTACCGCGCCTACTTGCTTGGCGCTGCTGTCCAGTTCATCCATATAACGCATCACCTGCTGCTTATAAGGAATGGTGACATTCATTCCCCTGAGCTCCGGATGCTTTTTGACCACCTCTGGGAACTCCTGAATACCTTCTAATTCAAACAACTCATAAGTGGAATCTACAATTCTTTCCTGCGCAAACTTATCGCTGAAATACTTTTTAGAAAAAGAATGGCTGAGCCGATAGCCGATGAGCCCGTATAAGTTTTTCATGATTAAAAAATAAGCCTCTACTAATCTCCAAAAAATAAAGGGATTTGGCAACTAAGAAAAAACACCTTTGGGAAAATCAAGCAGGCTGCTTGGCAATAAATTGCTCCATTTCTTTAAGCTTAATTTTTCCCTCATAATACGCTCGGCCAAAGACTACGCCGTATAGGCCCAGGTCCCTCAAATGTTCTATATCTTCAATGGACTGCACGCCCCCACTGGCAATCAGCTTGATACCAGGAAATGTATCTATCAGGTCGCGGTATAACTCAAAAGAAGGGCCTTCAATAACACCTTCCTTAGAAATATCACTGGTCTTCAGGAATTTGAGGCTACGGCTATAGAAATACTCTACATGGTCAAAAAGATTAATACCCGAGTCCTGTTGCCACCCCTGAATGGCTATTTTTCTACCTTCAAGATCTCCGCTGATGGCGTCTCCGCCTAGTACTATTTTCTCCCTGCCATAAGAAATTACCCAGGAAGCAAATTCTTCGGGGTTTTTCACCGCCAGGGTGGCAGCGGTGATACGGCGTGCCCCGGATTCAAAAGCTTTATTCACATCGCCATCCGTGTTGATACCTCCGGCAAAGTCCACTTCCAGATTGGTGTGCCCGGCTATGGCTTCCAAGATATGGTAATGGACGGGCTTTCCCTTGCGGGTGCCATCCAGGTCTACCAATTGCAGTTTGGTAATGCCGTGGTCTTCAAATTTCTTAGCCAAATCAACAGGACTTTCTTCATAAACCTGTTCCCGGGAAAAATTACCCTGCTGTAAGCGCGTGATTTTATTACCCAGGATAGAGATAGAGGGGATAATTTGTATTTTCCTTAATTGCATAACCTTAAACTATAACACATACCGGTAAAAAAATGGGATTGAAATATACTATTTAAATTCGTCTTTTTTAAAGCATTCACGCAATATATTCCTGATTCTTTAGAAGAGATTCAAATATAAGGCTTAAAAAATAATAAAATAGCAAAACAGAAGATAAAGAAACAGTGCTATTGCTGATCTTCAGGCATTCTTCACCTTCTTGCTGTTTATATTCTTAGCATCAATGCATTAGAAAAAAATCATGCTCAAAATCCCGCTTAGCATCAGAAGCTTACAAAAATTACTCAGGAAGCCAAAATCCTTTCGCGTATCGGCATATACTAAACGGACGATGAAGTACGCAATAGGAATAGTGAGTACCAGAAAATAAGTAATCAATATCTTGTTGCCCAGCATCCCGGACATAAAAAACAATAAGAAAATAAACAATGCCGACAGGAAATACAAAAAAAGCTTGGTATAACGCACTCCCAGCAGGATAGGCAAAGTTTTGCAACCAAAAGATTCATCACCCTGCATGTCTTCAATGTCTTTGATAATTTCCCTAAGCAGCGAAATGGCAAAGGCAAAAATCGCGTAGGTATAGACCAGAAGCTGGTTCTGGGGAAAGTAAATGGATACTACCCATACTGCCAGCCCGGAAAGTGCTGCAATGACTAAGTTACCGACTAATGGCAAACGCTTGAGCTGATTAGAATACCACCATAGCAAAAAAGCGGACAAAAAATTGATGACGCCTACTTCCAGGGAAAGGTAGAAGCCAATCCCAATCCCCAGCACATTGAAAAGCGTATGGGCGATCATCACATATCTCCGTTTAAGTAGCTTGCCCACGATTACCCTATTCGGTTTGTTGATGTAATCTATTTTTACATCATAATAATCATTGATTAGATAACCGGCTGCCGCGATAATGGTGGTAGAAAAAATCAGCAGGAAAAGATCATGGTCTTTGGCGTAGCCTTTCCAGTTAGCGTGGATATCTGCCAGGAAAATGGCCGTGAAATACTGCGTTAGAGCAAGAATAACGAGATTATGCACCCGGGCCACCCTGGCAAAACCAGTCAGAATAAATTTACTTTGATAAGCAAGTCTGGCCACCTTCATTGATAAAGAGCTATTATTCCTGATTACATGGTTAACAAATAACGCTTTAGGTTAAATTCCCACAGCGATCAGTTATATTTTTGAAACAACAATCACCTATCATAAGCCGTTCTAATGCCCTAACAAAAAACATTTGTGGAAATTGCTTCTACTTACTTACTGTTGTGAACTTATTAAGTTACATGAATCTTACTTAACTTTGCAGCCTGATTGAATTTAGTATGATGAATATAGTTAAAGAAAAACTAGCACATTTACTGACCGAAAAAATCCTGATACTGGATGGGGCGATGGGTACCATGATCCAGGGCCATAAACTTGAGGAGCACGACTTCCGCAACGATGCCCTCGCCACGCATCCTAAGCCATTGAAAGGAAATAATGATTTGTTGTCTATCACCCGTCCGGAGGTGATCAGGGATATTCATGCCATTTATTTTGAAGCGGGTGCCGATATTGCCGAGACCAATACTTTTAGTTCCACCACCATTGCCCAGGCTGATTATGGGCTGGAACATCTGGTGTACGACCTGAATTATCAATCGGCAAAAATCGCCAGGGAAGTGGCTGATGAATTTACTGAACGTGAACCTAACAAACCCCGCTTTGTAGCAGGTTCATTGGGCCCTACCAACCGTACCGCATCGCTCTCCCCCGATGTCAACGATCCAGGATACCGCGCCATTACTTTTGACCAGTTAGTCACTGCTTACCGCGAGCAGGCCATAGGCTTGATAGATGGCGGGGTAGATATGTTATTGATTGAGACGGTATTTGATACCCTCAATGCCAAGGCAGCACTTTTTGCTCTTAATGTACTTCTGGAAGAAAAAGATTTAGATATGCCTATCATGGTATCCGGTACCATTACCGATGCCAGCGGACGCACCCTATCGGGCCAAACTACCGAAGCCTTCTGGAG
Organism: Cytophagales bacterium; assembly: GCA_038259985.1. Taxonomy (GTDB): domain Bacteria; phylum Bacteroidota; class Bacteroidia; order Cytophagales; family Cyclobacteriaceae; genus Catalinimonas. The sequence goes on along the minus strand of JBBSOG010000204.1, from coordinate 1,481 downwards.
TTCAGTTTCGCACGGTAATCTGTTTAGTATCGGACTTAATTGTGCCCTGGGTGCAAGTGAGTTGCTGCCTTATATCAAAGAATTGGATAAACATGCCAGTTGTCATGTGTCCGCGCATCCTAATGCGGGTTTGCCCAATGAGTTTGGCCAGTATGACCAAACCCCCGAACAAATGGCTAAAGCCCTGGAGCCTTTTGTAAAAAATGGTCACCTGAATATTCTGGGAGGTTGTTGCGGCACGACGCCCGACCATATTCGTAAGATCGCGGAGATGGCGGCACAACACAAGCCCCGTAAATCAAAAAGAACCCTGCTTCCTGAAGCCTAGTCATTGTCAAAAATAACTTTGAGTGAAGTGCTCCTCAGATAAGCATGAGCCTGGGCGTATTCAAACACGTCCGCTTACAATTTAAGGCGCGTTTCCTATACATATATTATGAATAAGTCTACCGACAAAAATATAGAAGATACCCTGGTGGCAAATGTCATCAAGGACGCGAGTATCCCCTACATGCGCCTCAGTGGCCTGGAGCCGCTGGTGGTGGATGAGACTACGGGTTTTGTGAATATAGGAGAGCGGACTAACGTCACCGGCTCCCGCATGTTTGCCCGCCTGATTACAGAGGAAAAGTACGAAGAAGCGATTGAAGTAGCCCGCGACCAAGTGGAGGGCGGTGCCCAGGTCATTGACATCAATATGGACGAGGGAATGCTGGATAGCGAAGCCTGTATGGTCAGGTTTGTTAATCTCGTTTCTGCTGAGCCGGATATCGCGCGTGTGCCCCTGATGATAGATTCCTCCAAATGGCATGTGATAGAAGCAGGCTTGAAATGCGCCCAAGGAAAGTCCATTGTTAACTCCATCAGCCTTAAGGAAGGCGAAGAGAATTTTATTCAGCAAGCCAAAAAGGTCAGGTTATATGGCGCGGCGGTCATCGTCATGGCCTTTGATGAGCAGGGACAGGCTGATAACTATGAAAGGCGCATTGAGATCGCGCAGCGCTCTTATGATGTGCTGGTGCATAAGGTTAATTTCCCTCCCCAGGACATTATTTTTGACCTCAATATTTTTCCGGTAGCCACCGGTATGGAAGAACACCGCCGCAACGCGATTGACTTTTTCCGGGCCACCAAATGGGTACGGGAAAACCTGCCCGGCGTACACGTAAGCGGTGGGGTAAGCAATGTATCTTTCTCCTTCCGAGGCAATAACCCGGTGCGGGAGGCGATGCACTCCGCTTTTCTATACCACGGCCGTCGTGCCGGTATGGACATGGGCATCGTGAACCCCGGCATGCTGGAAGTGTACGATGATATTCCCAAAGACCTGCTGGAACTGGTGGAAGATGTACTGATGGACAGAAAGGACGATGCTACCGAACGCCTCCTGGACTTTGCCGAACAAATCAAAGACAAAGGAGCTGCCAAGAAAAAAGATGACAAAGCATGGAGAAGCGAACCATTAGCCAAAAGAATTGAGC
>JBBSOG010000203.1:0-10163 GCA_038259985.1 Cytophagales bacterium | reverse complement strand
TTGGAGCTATCACTAAAAGTATATACATAATAAAAACCATTAACTGCCCGCAAACTATAATGTACCTCCAGGCCATCCTCTAATGCTTTTTTTTCTAATTGACGCGCGTTTTTTTCTCGTTCAAAAACGCCAATGATCAAATAAGCCCCCGGATGAAGTTCATCGGGTTTTTGACTTATTTCCGAACCTATTCTGTGAACGCTATTTTCTCTATAGGATGCAAAAGTACTATTTGTACTCACCCAGAGAAAGAAACAAAATAAAAGCGTCCTAATTGTACGGTTATTCAACATGATGGATTACTATATTTAGCTTATACAATCTTATTACAAATCCCTTTCATATTATTGTAATTAAATTAACCGATTTGCTTAAACTATTGCATGGGTAATATGTACTCACAATTTGAAGTGAAGAAAACATCATTAAACATATAAAAACATCACTTTAACCATAATTTTTATGCTGACCAATCTACTGCGCCCCAAAAGTAAAATGATATTCTTTCATGTGATGAACTTTATCATGTTGTGCCTTATGGCTTGTAAACCTTCAGATGAAGCATCTGATCAACCAAAAGTAAGCATCCAGCCAGAGCATTTGAAAAAGCATATTTCTACCCTGGCTTCAGATGAGTTTGAAGGCAGAATGCCTTTTTCAAATGGAGAAAAGAAAACGGTAGATTATCTGGAAGAGCAATTTCAAGGAATGGGCCTGGAAGCGGGAAATGGGGATAGCTATCTGCAAGCGGTGCCTTTAGTAGAAATTAATGCTGTACCCACCAGTAATCTGGTCATCAGGTCAGGTCAAGAAGCGCTGGATTTTACGTATCGGGACGAATTTGTAGCCCTTACCCGCCGGGTGACGGATGCTATAGAGGTAAAAGATTCGGAACTGGTTTTCTGTGGATTTGGTATCGTAGCCCCCGAATATGGTTGGAACGACTATGATGGCATAGACATGAAAGGCAAAACCGCAGTAGTGCTGGTCAATGATCCGGGTTTTGGTACAGAAGATTCTACTTTTTTTAAAGGCAACACCATGACGTATTACGGTCGTTGGACCTACAAATATGAAGAAGCCGCCCGCCAGGGAGCTGAAGGTGTAATCATTGTTCATAATACTGCCCCGGCCGGTTATCCCTGGGGTGTGGTAAGAAGTAGCTGGACTGGCAAAGCACTCTATCTACAGCCGGAAGATAACAATATGTCGCGTTGTGCTTTTGAGGGTTGGATAGACATGGGGGCAGCAAAAGAAATATTTGAGGCCGCAGGAATTAAGAATTACCTAGGCATGGCTCGTCAGAAAGATTTCAAACCTCTAGCACTGGACATGACTGTTTCGCTCGCTATGGAAGTAGAGTACAAGCTAGCTACTTCACAAAATGTAGTGGCAAAACTTAGTGGCAGCAAATATCCGGATGAATACATCATTTATTCAGCCCACTGGGACCATATTGGCATCAACGAAGCCGTGGAAGGAGACTCTATATATAATGGGGCTTTGGATAATGCCAGCGGGGTGGCGGTGATGCTGGAAATTGCCAATGCTTTTAGCCAACTGGAGCAGAAGCCTGAGCGTAGTGTAATATTTCTGGCCGTCACCGCCGAGGAGCAGGGCTTATTGGGTTCGGCTTATTATGCTGATCATCCGATATATCCTCTGGATAAAACGGTAGCCAATATTAATATGGATGGCATTTGGTTCCTAGGCCCCATGAAAGACCTGACCGTAGTAGGCTACGGACAGTCTGAACTAGATGAATATGCAGAAGCTGCTGCTAATGCCCAGGGAAGATATATTAAACCTGATCCCCAGCCGGAGAAAGGATATTTTTTCCGTTCCGATCATTTTAACTTCGCTAAAGTAGGGGTACCGGCCCTATATGCCAGCGGCGAATCTGAGCAATTGGAAAAGGGGGAAGCCTGGACCAAAGAACAAAATACCGCCTGGACACAAAAGCACTATCATCAGCCTTCTGATGAATACCTGCCCGATGAGTGGAATTTTGAAGGTATGGTGCTGGATGGTGAATTATTGTTCAGCATAGGCTATCGTTTGGCGAATGAAAGAAATTTTCCCCAGTGGAAAAGCGGGTCTGAATTCAAAGCAGCCCGGGAGGCGTATATGCCGTAGTTCTCCGATTATCAATTGACCGTTATTTTTTACCCCTAAAATTAGCCTGAAACCAACTCAAAAGTAGCTGTAGTAGAAGCAAAGCATGAACTTTTTATGAGTTAAATCCTTAATAAGTTGTTACAAACTATATTATTAGTAATTTTGCAAAAAATTAGTCTTTAAATAAATTTTTAACCAAAACTGCTGGCCAGTATCGCCCTAAGGCCAGTATGTATCAGGGCAATTCTCTTAGTATGGCAGAAGAACAAAAAGAAAAGTTTGATTGGGACCAGGCAGATCTTCGTGGATTCGGTGAAGAATATACCGCGGAAGAAAGAGCCAACATGGCGTCCATGTATGATGACACCCTGACCCAGGTTACCGAAAATGAAGTTGTTTCCGGTACGGTAGTAGGTATCAACGAGCGTGATATTATTCTGAACATCGGGTTTAAATCTGATGGTTTGGTTTCTACTTCTGAGTTTAGGGATATGCCTGACCTCAAAGTAGGGGACCAGGTAGAAGTTTATGTGGAAGTGCAGGAAGATGCCCAGGGACAGTTGATCCTTTCCCGTAAGAAAGCCAAAATTGTAAAGGCATGGGAAAAAATCCAGCATGGACTTGATTTTGATGAAGTAATTGAAGGCACAGTAAAACGCCGCACCAAAGGTGGATTGATCTGTGACATATATGGCGTAGAAGCCTTCTTACCAGGATCGCAGATTGACGTGAAGCCTATCCGTGATTTTGACGTGTTTGTAGGTAAGAAAATGGAAGTAAAAGTGGTCAAAATCAATTATGCTAACGACAACGTTGTTGTTTCTCATAAGGTATTGATTGAAAAAGACCTCGAAGAGCAGAAGGCTCGCATCCTCAACAACCTTGAAAAAGGACAAGTACTTGAAGGTGTTATTAAAAACATGACCAACTTCGGGGTATTCATTGATCTGGGTGGCGTTGACGGCTTATTGCACATCACAGATATTTCTTGGGGCAGGATTAACCATCCCGAAGAGGTGCTTAACCTGGATGAAAAAGTTAACATCGTAGTGCTTGACTTTGACGATGAGAAGAAGCGTATCTCATTAGGAATGAAGCAATTGACGCCTCATCCTTGGGATTCGCTGAGCGAAGAAATGCAGATAGGTTCAAAAGTGAAAGGCAAAATTGTCAATGTAGCCGATTATGGCGCATTCCTGGAAATTATGCCTGGCGTAGAAGGTCTGATCCACGTTTCTGAGATGTCGTGGTCCCAGCATCTGCGTAACCCTCAGGATTTCATCAGCATTGGTGATCAACTGGAAGCCGTAGTACTTACCCTGGATCGGGATGACCGCAAAATGTCTTTAGGCATCAAGCAACTTACCGAAGACCCTTGGACCAAGCAGGATTTGCTTACCAAATATGCAATAAAAACTGTTCACAAAGGTATTGTGCGTAATCTAACTAACTTTGGTTTGTTCATTGAACTGGAAGAAGGTATAGACGGGCTGGTGCACGTCTCAGATCTTTCCTGGACTAAAAAGGTGAAACATCCTTCAGAATTTACCAAAGTAGGGGAAGAGCTTGAAGTACAGGTGCTGGAACTTGACGTTGACAACCGTCGTCTTGCACTCGGACATAAGCAACTTGAAGAAAATCCTTGGGATACATTTGAAGACCTTTTTCCTGTCAACTCAGTACATAAAGGTACAGTGATGAGCAAGATTGACAAAGGCGCGTTGATTGAGCTTCCTTACGGAATTGAAGGTTTCGCTAGTTTCAAACACTTGAAGAAAGAAGATGGCACTGAACCTCAGGTAGGTGAAGCACTGGACTTTAAAGTGGTAGAATTTTCTAAGGAAGACCGCAGGATTGTACTTTCACATACCAATATTCATGCTGAGGTAGAAGAAAAAGTAGTAACCCTTGATACATCATCTGCCACGTCTAAAGGTAATAAACCCAGTAGAAGTAAGGCACAGCAAAGCAATGCTGCTGAAGCCGGAGACCGTTCTACATTGGGCGACCTGGAAGCGCTATCCAGCTTGAAAGAGCAAATGCAAGAGGACCAGAAGAAAGCCGCTCAGAAGAAGATGGATAAGAAAGAGGAAGCCAAATCAAAAACTGATGAAGCTGAGCCTGAGAAAGCCAAGGAAACTAAAGCTGAGCCAGAGAAGGCGAAGGGAACTGAAGACGAGAAATCGGAAGAAGATGAGTCTCCAGAAGAAAAATAGTTCATTATGCCGGAGGAATACTATTCCTTCGGCATTTTTTAAAATCTTTGCATAAATCACTAAGATTTTTACCTTTGCATCCCAGTGTGGGAGAATTACAAAATTATAAGGTCGCGTGGCCGAGCGGTTAGGCAGAGGTCTGCAAAACCTCCTACAGCGGTTCAAATCCGCTCGCGACCTCATCAAGCCGGGCATCTATTGCCCGGTTTTTTTTTGCCCTCATTATTTTCAGTTTCATGGAACTGTCATGCAATAAACTTCAGGTGATACTGATATTTCCGCTAAAAAGACGGTGTGATCACTGTGTAAAAAAAATGTAGGTTACAGTTCCATCAGACACTTATTTATACTCATTCTAAATTTGTAGAGAAATGTTTGAATAAAATCTGTAAATAGTTGATTATCAATTGTTTGTATGTTAAGATCGTGCGCTATCAAAGCATAGGCCGATTTGATTGAAATATGTTTGAAATCAATTGTTCGCGTATTACTTTTGCGAGTGTTCAAAATCAGGGAAAATAATGTTGAAAAATAGATTAGACTGGAATTTTAGCAAAATTAGCGCATTTCGCCACCTTTTCATTTGCTTCGCTTTTACTTTAGGAATTTCTGCTTCCTATGCACAGGACAGTACCGCTGTTGAAGCACCCCCCGAGGCAGCCGGAGCATCTGCTGATGGAATACCTACCGATGATGCAACCATTAGTGGAGGAAAAACACTATTCAATAATAACTGTACAGTTTGCCATGCGATCAATGATCAGGTAGTAGGGCCCGCACTTAAAAATGTGCATGAACGTCGCGATCTTGCCTGGTTAGAAAAGTTCATTAAAAACTCGCAATCAGTTATCCAGAGTGGGGATGATTATGCCGTCAATCTCTATAACGAATTCAACAAAACGCTGATGCCCTCATTTGACTTCTCAGATGAGCAAATCACCTCCATCGTCGCTTATATAAAGAGTGAATCCCAAGCTCCGGCTGCCACTGCAGAAGCAGCGCCAGCTGACGGTGCACAGCCTACAACCGGTGGTGGCGAAAGTGGTGGGATATCCTCCGAGTACCTTACGATTATCCTGATAGGCCTACTCGTTGTTTTGGTGCTCATCCTGGTGGTCTTGGTGCTGATTATTTCCGTATTGACCCGCTTTCTTGGGCAGCGGGATGACCTGGACGAAGAAGACCGGGAAATGCTGAGCCAGAAAGTAGAGGTGGGCAAAGTGGTAAAGAGCAAGCCTTTTATCGGTATTTCGCTATTCTTATTTATGGCTATTGCGGTCAAATTAGTCATTGACGGTTTGTATTCAGTGGGTATACAACAAGGATATCAGCCCAAACAACCTATTGCATTTTCTCATGCCCTGCATGCCGGACAATATGAGATTGACTGCCAGTACTGTCATACCGGGGTAATGAAAGCGAAATCAGCCAATATCCCTTCCGCCAATATCTGTATGAACTGCCACCAGCAAATCAAAACCGAATCCCCAGAGATTCAAAAAATCTACGCGGCGATAGATTTTGATAAGGAAACACAGACTTATGGGAACAATAAACAGCCTATAGAATGGGTGAGAATCCATAATTTGCCTGACCTTGCTTATTTTAACCATTCCCAGCACGTGAATGTGGGAGGCGTAGAATGTCAGACCTGTCATGGTGAAATACAAGAAATGGAAGTAGTATACCAAAAATCATTACTTACGATGGGATGGTGTATTAATTGTCACCGTGAAACCGAGGTAAATGCAAAAGATAACGATTACTATGATAAACTTTTAGAACTTCATGAATCTGCGGATTCCAAAGAACCACTAAAAGTGGAGGACATAGGCGGGTTAGAGTGTTCAAAATGCCACTACTAATTCCCATTCTACAAACGCAAAGACATTATCAAATACAATGGCAAATCATAAAAAATACTGGCAAGGTTTAGAACAGCTCAAAAATGATCCTGAGTTTGTAAAGCATGCGCATAAAGAGTTTCCTGATTACTTGCCCATAGTTGAAAAGAAAAGAAATGGCGAAGCGTCAGATGTTAGTTCCCGCCGTGATTTTTTGAAAATGATGGGCTTTGGGATTAGTGCTGCAACCTTAGCAGCTTGTGAAGCACCTATCCGCAAAGCAATTCCTTATGTAGTGAAGCCAGTGGATGTTGACCCGTCCATTCCTAATTATTATGCTTCTACTTATCTTGAAGGGGGAGACTATTGCAGCATAGTCGTAAAGACCCGGGAAGGAAGGCCAATCAAATTGAAAGGGAATGACCGTTCTACGGTTACTATGGGCGGAACCCACCCCCAAGTAGAGGCTTCCGTGCTTTCTTTATATGACAAACAGCGTTATAAGACACCTATGGCCAAGGGTGCACCAACAACTTGGGATGATCTTGATGCTCAAGTGAAAAACGGTTTGAACAAAGGTGGTAACATGGTATTGGTTAGCAATACAATTTTAAGTCCTTCCACCCAGGCCGCGATCAACAATATGTTGGATGCTTATCCGGGCATGAGCCATGTTATGTATGATGCGCTCTCCGCCGATGGCATCCTGGATGCTTATCAATCTTCCGTAGGACAGCGTATTTTGCCTTCACATGATTTCAGCAAAGCCAGCACCATTGTAAGCTTCGGAGCTGATTTTTTGGGTACCTGGATTGCCCCGATCACTTTCGCCAAGCAGTATGCTGAAACCCGTAAAGTAGGCAGAAACAAGAAGGAAATGTCCCGGCATTACCAGTTTGAGGCTAACCTTTCCATGACAGGTGCTAATGCGGATTACCGTACCCAGATCAAGCCTTCCCAGGAAGGCTTGGTGATTGGACAGCTTTATAATCTGGTTGCTGCCAAAGCAGGTAGGGCTACGGCTTCCATTACTAAGACGGAAGAGGTAAAACACATACAGCAAGCGGCTAACGACCTTTGGTCAAACCGTGGCAAAGCGCTGGTAGTATCGGGCTCAAATGATGTGTCCGTACAGCGTATGGTGATCGCGATCAATGACATGATCGGCAGCTATGGCAATACGATAGACATGGAACGACCATCTTATTATAGAAAAGGAAGTAGTGCCCAGATGATTAGGTTGGTCAATGAAGCACAGGCGGGCAATGTAAATACTATCATATTCTATAACTGTAACCCGGTATATGATTACTATCAAGGTGCAGCTTTAGGCGCAGCCCTTGGAAAAGTAGCTTTAAAAGTTTCTACCAACGAAAAACCTGACGAAACTACACTGCTTTGTGATTACGTCGCCCCGGATCATAATTTCCTAGAATCATGGAATGATGCCGAGCCGCAGCGTGCTAAGTTTAGTCTGGCGCAACCCGCCATATCGCCAATTTTCAATACAAGACAGGCACAATCATCTTTCCTGACCTGGGCAAATGCTTCAGAAACAGATTATTATACGTTCTTAAAGAGTAATTGGAAAACCACCCTATTTCAGGCACAAAATACCGAAAGTGATTTTGACCGCTTTTTTGATCAGGCATTGTATGACGGTGCAATGGATTTTGATATAACTATTCCTTCGCCCGGGACTAATTCAGTGGGTGTGCCTATCGAAGCTATCAACGTTGATTTAAACTCATCAGCTTCTAGTATCAACAAAACATATCAGACAGGTGAAGGAATAGATCTTGTTTTTTATCAGAAAATAGCCATCGGGAGCGGTAGACAAGCCAATAACCCCTGGCTACAGGAAACACCAGACCCTGTTTCTAAGGCATGCTGGGATAACTACATCACGGTCTCTCAAAAAATGGGAGAGGATTTGGATGTTGACTTTTTAGAAGGCAAAACCAAATTTGGGAAATTAACAGTGGGTGAGCAGAGTGTCACCTTGCCAGTGATGGTTCAACCCGGACAGGCAGAAGGCACTGTAGGCGTGGCATTGGGCTATGGACGTACTGCGGCAGGCAAAGTAGCTGATGGGGTAGGGGTAAATGTTTATCCGCTAGTGCCTATAGTCAATAGTTATTTCATGAACTATCATCCCGATGTACAGTTGGAAATTCTGGATGAAGAATACAAAATAGCCCAGACGCAGACGCATAATACTTTTATGGGTAGGGAAACCATACTTCAGGAAGCTTTACTCAATAGCTACAAAGAAGACCCTCAGGCCGGAAAATATGAAGTGAAAATTCAAACTTCAGAAGGGCCAAAAGATCCGGGAACAATTTCCTTGTGGAAAGGGCATACCTATCCCAACCACCACTGGAACATGATTATTGACCTGAATAGCTGTATCGGTTGTAACGCCTGTACAGTCTCTTGTCAGGTAGAAAATAATGTACCGGTAGTTGGCCGTCAGGAAGTCATTAACCGCCGTGAAATGCACTGGCTACGCATTGACCGCTACTACAGCAGCGATGAGGTAGAGGATTTAAAAGAAATGGAAATAGCTTCTGCGAACCCTGAAGTGACTTTTCAGCCCATGCTTTGCCAGCAGTGTAACAATGCGCCTTGTGAAACAGTTTGTCCCGTAGCAGCCACTACGCATAGCACTGAGGGGATAAACCAGATGACGTATAACCGTTGTATTGGTACCCGCTATTGTGCTAACAACTGCCCTTACAAAGTAAGAAGGTTCAACTGGTTCAAATATCATGACAATGAGCAATTTGCCAATGTGAATACTGCGATGAATGACGATCTTGGCAAGATGGTATTGAATCCCGATGTAACCGTTAGGTCACGTGGGGTAATGGAAAAATGTACTTTCTGCATACAACGCATACAGTTAGGTAAACTGGAAGCCAAGAAGGCTGGCCGTCGTCCTACTGATGAGGATGTAAATACAGCTTGCGCCGAAGCTTGTCCAACCAATGCCATTACTTTTGGGGACATCAACAATCCGGAAAGCAAAGTATCAAAAATACTGGCCGAGGAAGTAGAAGGACGGGCTTACCGCGTACTTCAGGAAATTAATACCAGTCCTAACATTTGGTATTTGACTAAGATTAGAAACAAAAACGCAGAGTCTCCTAACGCATAAGCCTAATAAATAAGAGATTATGGAAATTACTTCTTCAGTACGTAAGCCCCTGGTTACAGGAGGAAAAACGATACACGATGTCACCGAAGATGTCTGCCGACAGGTAGAGGGGAAGCCAACTGTCACTTGGTTGCTTGCCTTGGCCACTTCCCTAGGTGTCTTAACCATAGGGGCTTATGCCCTCGTCATGACATTGTGGGAAGGTATAGGCATGTGGGGACTTAATAAAACCGTAGGCTGGGCCTGGGACATCACCAACTTCGTATGGTGGGTAGGTATCGGTCACGCAGGTACTTTGATTTCTGCCGTACTTTTATTGTTCCGTCAGAAATGGAGAACTTCTATTAACCGTGCTGCTGAAGCCATGACGATCTTCGCGGTAATCTGTGCGGCTATGTTCCCGGTAATACACATGGGAAGGCCGTGGTTAGGTTTTTACTGGGCTTTACCGTTGCCTAATACATTCGGTTCATTATGGGTAAACTTTAACTCACCCTTACTTTGGGACGTTTTTGCGATCAGCACTTACTTCTCCGTATCCCTTGTTTTCTGGTATATTGGGTTAGTACCTGACTTTGCCAGTATCCGAGACCGGGCTAAGGGTATTGTTTCCCGTACAATTTATGGAGCTTTGAGTTTAGGTTGGACTGGGTCAGCCAGGGCTTGGGAGCGTTACGAATCTGTATCATTGATCCTTGCTGGATTGGCCACACCCCTGGTACTTTCTGTACACACCATCGTATCTTTTGACTTTGCCACTTCCGTAATTCCAGGTTGGCACACCACTATTTTTCCTCCCTATTTTGTGGCAGGGGCGATTTTCTC
>JBBSOG010000202.1:0-10173 GCA_038259985.1 Cytophagales bacterium | reverse complement strand
GTTCCCGATGGCATGGCCTTTTTCCAATATGTTTTTAGCCGAGGCTTTATGCTCTTCTATTTTATGACCAATACAAAAAAAAGTAGCCTTGACATCGTACTTATCCAGCACTTCCAGGACGGCAGGGGTGTATTCCGGCGATGGGCCATCGTCAAAAGTAAGCGCAATTACTTTTTGATCGGTGGGCAAAGCAGTTTGGGCTTTGACGAAAAAATTAAACCGCATATTGGCTGAGCCGAATGCGATCAATACTATGAAGAGTAAACTGGGAAGCAGGTAAAACCAAAATGAGAGACTGACAAAACAAATATCTGTCAGCACCAGCAAAAGCAGTAGTGTCAAGTAGATAAACCGGCTTATGACGAAGGCTGACATGCGGAAAGTAAGCTAAAAGTATGGTACTTGCCCTGAGAATGATTATAGAAAAGGATATTCTTGATAGGACGTTCATGATCGCCTTTAACCCGGATGGCCTCAAAAACTTCTTGCCGATACAAAATCCGGGCGGCAAGCTGATATCCGAATGCAGAAGCCGTAAAATATTCCCCGCACAAATTTTTGAAGCTCAGCAACAATTTTCCCGGAAAAAACCGCCTGTACAAAGCAAAATAAACCGCGTCATCATGTTCGTAACCATTCATACCCATCATCACCGCATCAATGTTCGTCAGTGGAATATCACAATCTTTTAGAAAAGCATTCAACTTTTCTTCTAACTCATCAATACCTAGACGGGGGTGATAAAAAGCTTGAAAACCCTCAATACGGGCCATACTGTTCGGTGAAGGCTCATTATCAAGCAGGAAAAATGAAGCACCTTCGCCCCATGTCGGTTTTTGGTGAGCAGGAATAGGTTCTGATACATTTCCCGCGCAACCTGCTTTACATAAAACCTGGTGTAAGGTGGGTGTAACCTCATCCACTCCACCTACTAGCACCTGCTGCGTACCTTCCTGCAATTGTAACAAGCCATCTTCCAATGCCCTTTCAAAAGAATGTCCGCGTTGCACATAAGTAAAATTATGCTGAGGGCAGTTGAGCGTCAAAGCGATTTGCCCGGCGATGGTATTGTGCGTGGACTGAATGAAAGAAGTGGGCGATAACAAACCTTCCTGGTTTTCCAGCAATTCTGCCAGAAACTTCTCAGTGTCTTGCAGGCAACCCAAGCTGGTGCCCACAATGATGGCCCCGGGCTGGATGGCCCCCGGCTGGATAGCCCCTAACTGTTGGACTTCCGCACTTTGGAGACACTGCTTAGCACAGGCCACGCTCATCTTGATGATCCGCGACATCCGGCGGGATAGCTTGGGATCAATATATTCCCGGTAAGTAGGTTCAATGGCGGAAAAGTAAGCTTGCTCCGGGGATTTTATTTCCGACAAATAAGCATCTTCTTGGAAGCTATGCTGGGGCGATATGGCCGAGGCAGAAGTGATATACGCTTTCATCGTCGGGCAAAGATTAATGAAGTACAATTGCCCCCAAAACCAAAGGAATTGGATAGCACCGCCCGGACCGGATCAGTCGTTTTAAGTTCGGTCAGCGGGCTTTTGGCTAAAATATCCATCGGCTGGCTAAGGTTGAGGTTCGGGTATTTCTGTTGATGCATCAGTGCCAGCAATGAAAAAACGGCTTCTATGCCTCCCGCCGCGCCCAGGGTATGGCCGGTAAAGGATTTGGTAGCGCTATAATCCGGCATATTTGTGCCAAACATCATTTGCAATGCGGTACTTTCCGACAGATCGTTATTATGAGTACCGGTACCATGTGCATTGACATAGTCTATAGTTAAGTCATGTTGTCCGGTCATTTCCATCGCTTTTTTCATCGCCAGGTAAGCCCCTTTTCCCTCAGGGGATGAGGCGGTCTGGTGGTAAGCGTCATTGGCATTGCCGTAGCCGACAAGTTCTGCCAGTACTTTTGCCTTGCGGGCATTTACCCGCTTCTCTGACTCCAGCACCAGATAGGCAGCGCCTTCGCCCAGGTTAAGGCCACTTCTCTGCTGGTCAAAAGGCTTGCACCAGGCATAATCCAGGATTTTGAGGGCGTTAAAACCATTGAGGGTAAAAAGGGACAGGGCATCAGTTCCCCCGGCGATAACACAGTCCATTAGTCCGGCTTTGATCAAACGGCCCGCCTGCATAATGGCGTTGGCAGATGAAGAACATGCCGTGCTGATTGTACTGACGTGGCCCTGAATGCCGAGTTGATCCGCCATCGCTTCCGTGCAGATACCACAATCATGACCGGCAAAAGCCTCATAATCAGCCGGAAAACGCTGCGTTTTGAAGGACAGGTAGTGATGCTCCGAAATATCCATTCCTCCTACTGAAGTACCGTTGATCAGGCCTGTAGTCGCGATGTCTTGCTGACTGAGTTGTGCCGAAGCCATCGCTTCCTTTGCAGCGATCATTCCCAGCAAGGATGTTCGTGAATACATTTTATCCGCTTTAGTTCCGGCTTTTGCGGTCAATTCGGTATTGGAATTTTTCACTTCACCGACTACCAGTTCATTTTGATGAAGGCTTTTCAGGTACTGAGGACGGCCGATACCGGACTGACCTCGCTGCAATGCTGCCAGATTAGCTTCCACGCCGATTCCCAAAGCGGTAATGATACCGATGCCACTTACGTAAACCTTCACGATATTCTATTTGACTGATTTATTGTTCTCAATGTACGCTGCCATAGAAGCAATAGAAACGAATACCTGTTTACCCTCTTCGGGATTATCAATTTTTAACCCATAGTTTTTTTCCAGCAATACGATCAGTTCCAGGGCATCAATAGAATCCAGCCCCACCCCATCGCCAAAAAGAGGTTCTTCGTCACCAATATCTGCTGGTTGTAAATCCTCCAGGTTCAGATATTCAATAATTTCTTCCTTTAACTGTTGCTTTAGTTCATCCATGTTGAGTAGGCATTAAATGCATATAATCCGGTTCAAATTTGTTAATCATCCTGCTGTCATCATTGATCTTTTCTACCAGCCACAAAGCAGCGTGATAGTGATCTGCTGAGTAATCTACCCAGCCGGTGATACAATGTGTATAATTTTCATTGATAAAAAGATCCTGAACATAACGAAAAAGAAACTCAGTTTGCATACTGTCCATCACAAAGCAGGCGTTTTCCCCGCTGATTTGGTGCCGGATGCAAAGCTCCCCCATCATGATATTGGGCAAAGTGTAGACAAATACTGCCGGACTAGGAAAATAATTCTCCCTGTCATGATAAGCCTCAAAATGTCTCCTGTCAGAAGCGATGGATGAATGCTTGTTCCCCAACACCAAAGCGATATCACTTCCGTCGGTCATGCTTACTATTTTTCTGTCAGCGAGCAATATCTCGGCTGCTAGAAAAGCCAGTTTGCACAGTTCATCCATCTTATAGAACTTAGCATAGCCCGGATTGATAAAACGATACGCTTCGCGAATAAATTCGTCAAAAGCCGCATCACATAGGTTTTCATAAACGGGAGCACCATTTTTATACAAGCCCCGGGCATTAAATTCGCTATGTGCTGTAATGCCTAGCTGCATACTTTTTCTAGGATGATGGCCGCGTTGCACCCTCCGAAACCAGAAACGGTCTTCAGGGCAAATTGCAAATCACTGGCTTCCTTATTTTCGCTGAGCACATGGATGTCTTTGCTCACTCCTGATGTTTCGTAACCTAAAGATTTAAGCAAAATACTATCGTTAAACTGACGAATAGCCATGATGGTTTCCACCACCCCGGCAGCGCCCAGGGTGTGCCCGAAATATCCTTTTAAACTGTTGAGCGGCACATCCTGAAGCCCAAGGTCATGGAATGCTATCGCTTCCATTTCATCATTGAAAACAGTGGCCGTGCCATGTGCATTAATATATCCAATTTCTTTTTTTGGAATTCCTGCCTGCCTTAACGCATGGTTAACGGCAATTTTTAAACCCTTGCCACTCCGGGATGGCCCGGAAATATGGTTGGCATCATTAGACTGTCCGCCTCCCCGAAAGACAGCCAGGCTTTGCTTTTCGCTGCACAAAGCGGAATCATTGCTCAGCAAAACAGTGCCACAAGCTTCCCCTAAGTTAATCCCTTTTCGGGCGGCATCGTAAGGACGGCAAGGTTCATCACTGATGGCTTTCAGACAATGAAAACCTGATAACGTAAACTCACTCAATATATCGCCTCCGCTGACCAGCACATGATCATACATGCCCATGCGGATCAGTTTGCTACCCGTGATGAGTGCCGATACGCCGGAAATACAGGCATTAGAAACAACCAGCGCTGGATTGGGCAGTTCAAAATATTCGTTGACCGCTTTCGCCATTTCGGCCAGCATTATTCTCTTTCCGTCTTGTCCCGGTTCGCTGCTTAAGAGATCAATATTACCTTTGGTGGTGGAAATGATCAGCAGTAGCCTTTTTTTATCAATGCCAGGTACTGCCTGAAGTACTGATTTTATGGAAAGAATGAACAATTTTTCCAGATAGCTGTATGGGTCAGGATCGGCAAAGTCAAATTGAGCATTTACCAGCGCATGTCCAATCTCAGCCCCATAAAAATCCTCCGGCAGAAGCTTACCGGAAGCAATTTTGCGGATGCCACTCCGGGAATTTTTAAGCGCCTCAAAATTCTGGCTGGTATCAAAACCCAAAGGACTGATGATGTTATCGGCAACTGAGTAGACTTTCAAGTTAGCTTATGCTATAAAATAATAATTCCTTTATCTTTTTTCCACTGTACAAAAAAGTCCGGTATAGTCAGGTGCAAATCCCGGTCTTTAGTCAGAAAAACCTGTTCGGAATTGCCTTTGGCGTATATTTCTGAACTATACTGATTGTACAAAGTATATTCAAATATGATTTTAGCGGCGGGTGTGTTTACAAAACGCGTCTCAATAAGCAGGGAGTCATTATACTTTATTGGCCTTTTGTAGCTACAATTGATACTGACGATAGGCATAAAAAAACCCTTTTCGTACACGTCCATATAGCCTAGCGCGTGTTCTTTACCAAAGGCTTCCCGGCCATCTTCAAAATATTTGATATAGTGACCATGCCAAACGATGCCCATACTATCCACTTCGCTGAACCGCACTTCACTCACTTTTGTGTTGACCAGCATACTTCTTTATTCGTCTCCTTTGATAAAAATCCTCAGTTCGCAGCTTGCCAGTTGCACTTCATGCTGATCAAATACTACGCCTTCTACCACTTGAATATTGCCGATATCACGGGCAAGGGTAGTACGGGTAAAAATTTCAGAACCTGAAGCAGGGGTTTGCTCTATTTTCAAATCTTTGATACCGGCGATGTAGCCTACCGGAATAGGTTTACCCTGCTCTGCAAAACGAATACCCGCGAAAAGCGCCGCTGTTTGCGCAATGTTCTCCACCAATCCGCCTTCCCTGAACTGCTTATTTTCTACCAGCACATTATCGTCAGTAATGCTGAAACCGCTAAGTACATGCTTGTCACTTTTCTCAAATAGCTTGTCTATCATCACAAAGGGCGGGCGCTGAGGGATGTATTCCAGTAGTTCTTCTCCTTGCTTAATGGCTGATTTTTTCATGTTGTTGTTTAGGCTTTTCAAAAATTCCACCCTTCAGGTTTTCGCTCCAAAAGTCGTAGTAGTTGAACCACTGTAGTGGATAGTCATTTATTTTGCTTTCCAGCGAAGTTACATAGTTGTGCAGGATTTCCATAGGCTGCCGTTCGGCTGTTTGCAACGGTGTGGCTGACATATGGTAATGCTTATCACTTGCTTTGACCGCGTATACAAAGGTATAAGGTACGCCAAGCTTAGCTGCCATCGTGAATGGGCCCATCGGAAAAAAGGCTTTTTTGCCCATAAAATCCATCGCCGTGATCCTCCCCCCTTCCACAAAACGGTCGCCGTGCATACAGATGACTTCCTTCTCACGCAAAGCTTTGTTGATCAGGAAAATATGCGAAAGATCCTGTTTGATAGGAATGATCTTCACATTTTGGTTTTGCATCACTTTTCCCAGGTAATCCTTGATCTTGATATGCTCAGCCTCAAACATCACGATGTTTACCTTCAGATTTATCTCTTTCAGGAAGAAGCCTGCGATTTCCCAGTTTCCCAGATGCGCGCTGATGAGAATACCCCCCTGGCCAATTTCGCTGAGTTGTTTCAGATGATGTTTGCCATCAAATGAATAAGTGAATGGGGTATTCATTCCCGAAATAACCGCTACTTTGTCCAGTAAAGTCTGCCCGAATAAGTAAAAATTCCGGTAGACAGATTTGACCGATTTCCAAGGGCTATATTGCTGTACAGCCCTGAAATAAGCATAGATGCTGCGGGTAGCGGAAGGGGCAAAAATACAATAGTAGAATGATACCACTTTTAAGAGCACGTAAGCTGCCTTCAGCCCTGATTTTCTGAGTATGAAAACAAAAATCTTATGCCCCAGCAAACCTCCCCGGGTCTTTCCTTTCCAGCCCTGTCCTTGCCAGGAACCTCCGTTCGGGGAAGCCATTACTTGTTTTCTACTTTATGAATGATATATTCATAAAAATCCAGAAAAGTATGGATGCCCTGAAAGTCTTCCGGCTTCACTTTAAAGCCAAAGTTGTTTTCAATCTCCACGACCAAATCCACATAGTCAAGACTGTCTAGTTGTAGCGTCTTACTCAGGCTGGCCTCGGGATGAATCTCTTCGGCATTGACTTCAAACTCTTCTACAAGAAATCCATTAATCGTGTCTATAATCTCGTCCTTTGTGGTAACCATGATAGATAATTTACTTATATTAAATCTTTCTAATAATTAATGAGGAATTGGTGCCCCCAAAGCCAAAAGAATTTGACAGGAAAGTATCAAACTTTTTCTCCACAGCCTGATAAGCAAAATTCAATCCTTTCAGTTCCTCCTCCGGGTTTTCCAGGTTAATATTCGGTGCGATAAAATCATTGTGCATCATCAGCAAGGAATAGACAATTTCACTGGCACCGGCCATCCACATCTCATGCCCGGTCATAGATTTGGTAGAACTAACATAGGGCTTGCTGTCGCCAAACACATCCAGAATGGCTTTTCCTTCACTCAAATCCCCGGCAATGGTGGAGGTAGCGTGGGCATTGATATACTCAATATCAGACGCTTTGACATTGGCCTGCTCCATCGCCATTTCTAACGAACGGGTACAGCCTGATACACTGGGATGTGAGATATGGTCTCCATTGGAAGAAAAACCGTAACCGATAATTTCGCCCAGGATAGGAGCGCCCCGCTTGATGGCCGACTCATAACTTTCTAGAATTACCGTAGCTGCGCCTCCACTGGGGATAAGTCCGTCCCTGCCCTTATCAAAAGGCCGGGAGGCTTTGGTAGGTTCGTTTTCCCTGATGGAAAAAGTACTTAATCCATCAAAACTACCCATAGCGTAGAAGTTGATTTCTTGTGCCCCACCACAAATGATTTTTTCCTGCATCCCGGTCTTGATCATCAGATAGCCCAGACCGATGGCGTGGGAGCCGCTGGCACAGGCAGCACTTACGGTAAAATTAATCCCTTTCAGTTTAAATATCGTAGACAAATTCATGGTCACGGTAGAGTTCATGGACTGAAAGACCGAGCCACTGCCGATCAGGGTAGTATCCCGTTTGATGCGCAGTTGGTCAAAAGCTTCAATAGAGGATTTGGCTGAACTGTCATTGCCGAAGATGATACCTACTTCTTCCTTTGCCAGCACCTCTTCATCTATTTTAGCCTGCTTGAGCGCTTCCATGGTAGACATATACGCATATTCTCCCTGCTCCGCCAAGCCAATTCTCTGCCTTCTGCTTAGCAGTTCTTTGAGTTCAGGCTTAGGCACATAACCACTGAGTGAAGACCTGAAGCCCCATTCTTTTCTGATCTCATCCAGTACAATACCTGATTTCCCATAGTATAAGGAATGGCGTACCTCTTCTACATTCTGGCCTATGCTGGAATAAATGCCTATACCGGTGATAACTACCCTTTTCATTTCAAATTAATCAATATTAAAATAAGCCACCATTGATGGAAATCACTTCTCCCGTGATGTAGGAAGCTGCCGGGGAAGCCAGGAAACCTACTAAGGCCGCTACTTCTTCCGCCGTCCCAAACCTGCGCAGGGGAATATGTGTTTTGTACTGTTTTTCGTCAATATCTTCGGTCATTTCGGTTTTGATAAAACCCGGTGCCACTGCATTCACCGTGATATTACGTCGCCCCAGTTCTTGCGACAATGCTTTGGTTGCGCCTATGACGGCGGCTTTGGCTGCCGAATAATTGGTCTGTCCGGGCAAACCTTTCAGCCCTGATAAAGAAACAATATTGATAATCCTGCCGTCCTTTCCTTTGATCATTTCGGCTATAACGTGTTTGGTCACATTGTAGAATCCTCCCAGGCTAACATTAAGTACATCGTCCCACTCCTCGTCCTGCATCCAGATCAACAGATTGTCCTTGCGAATGCCTGAGTTGTTGACCAGCACTGCTATCGTGTCCTCGGTATGTTCAGTATACCAGTTAGACAACACACCCCTGACCTGCTCGCGTTTAGTTACATCAAATTGAAGCAATTTGCCCTTTGCCCCTTGCCCCTCCACCAGTTTTAGTGTTTCCTCCGCAGCGCTTTTGTTAGAAACATAGTTGATCAGCATATTATGTCCCTGCGAAGCAAGTTCCAAACACACTGCCCTTCCTATCCCTCTGGAACCTCCTGTAACTAATGTGTAGTTCATTATAAAAATTTCAATAAAATACTGTACTTTACGGTTATTTTATACACCCAAATTAAGCATTTAAACCAGATAATTTTATCAATAATTTGAAAGTAAAAATTTAGGGACATAAATGCCAATGACAAAACAAATAATTCGCTTTCCTATCCAAATATTCCTTTTACGTAAATAAAATGAGTATTTGTTGTTTACATTTTTAGTACCTAACCCATTAACTCGCTTACTCCTCTATCAAACTTTTAAACATTCTCCAAGAAGCCCACAGTCAAATTGACATGAAATTAGCTAATATATTGATGCCAATTTTATACTTGTTTACCCTAAAACTTACTTTGGGACAAATATTTTTGAAGCCTGGATTTAATCCCTAATCACTAATGGAGTATGCTCCATCATATATTCCTTTACCTTTTTTAAGTCTTTGTTCACCGGATAGTCCGTAACAAAAGTGGGAACCAGGGCACGAATATTTTGATAAGTTAGCTTGGCCCCGGACGACAAACCAGTGGTTTTCTGTAGATAATCTAATGCCTGTACTATTGTGATCATTTCTATGGCAAGTACTTCAAAAGTATTCTCAATCACCTTCTTGGTACACAAGGCCGCGTTGGTTCCCATGCTGACAATATCCTGGTTATCATTATTATTGGGAATGCTGTGCACGTACATCGGATTGGCCAGCATCTGATTTTCTGCGGTAGTAGAAGTGGCTGTAAACTGCACCCCCTGCATTCCGAAGTTCACCCCCAGTTTACCCAAATTGACAAAAGGCGGTAAGATGTTATTTAATTTAGGGTTCATCAGGAAGTTCAGTTGGCGTTCGGCCAGCATAGAAAGCTTGGTGATCGCTATTTTGAGTTTGTCCATCTCAAAAGCCACATAGTCGCCATGAAAGTTGCCCCCGTGCAATACATTTCTGCTTTCCATATCTACAATGGGATTGTCATTGGCAGAATTAACTTCTTCCACCAGCCGCTGTTGGCATTGTTGCACCGTTTCCAAAATAATACCCGCAATCTGGGGCACACAGCGGATAGAATAATATTCCTGCACTTTGTCCAGTAGTATTTTTTCGTCGCTTAACTGGCTATAAAGTTGTTCTTCCCGCTTGCGGCTGTACTGGCTGTCATCCAAAGCTTGCTTGATACACTGGGCTACCTGCTGCTGACCTTTATGCTTTTTAGAACTGTTTAACTCCGGTGAAAAATAATCATCATAAGAATCTACCATTTCACAGATCATGATGGAAGCCATCAGGCTCCAGGCAATTGCCCTTTGGGCGTAGATGGCGTTGATCAGTCCAATACCGGTCATCACACTGGTGCCGTTCATAACTGCCAAGCCTTCACGCAAAGAGATTTGCATGGGTTTTATCCCTAATGCCTGAAATACTTTTTCAGTGGCCTTTATTTCACCCTGATACATCACTTCCCCTTCGCCAATC
>JBBSOG010000201.1:0-10194 GCA_038259985.1 Cytophagales bacterium | reverse complement strand
GGGATTACCTGGAGCAAGCAATTCTATCACTACAGCGTAAAACGTTGGTTGGATGGCGACCCGCGCCAACCAACACCGCCTGCAAAGCGCCGCCAAGGTCGTAATGCAAGGTGGCAGCATCTTTACACCCTGGATGTTCTCTCGATGCCCGATAAATGGGAATACCCTTGGTTTGCGGCCTGGGATCTGGCATTTCATACAGTGCCCATCGCCATGATCGATCCAGAGTGGGCCAAGCGACAACTCATCTTGCTGCTGCGCGAATGGTATATGCACCCCAATGGGCAAATTCCTGGTTATGAATGGCGATTCAGTGATGTGAACCCGCCTGTACACGCCTGGAGTGCCTGGAAAGTATACAGCATTGATAAAGAACGGGCAGGAAAAGGAGACATAGAATTTCTGGAAAAAATATTTCATAAACTGCTGATGAACTTCACCTGGTGGGTAAACCAGAAAGATACCAGCGGTAATAATTTATTTGAAGGAGGGTTCCTGGGCTTAGATAATATAGGTGTGTTTGACCGTAGTCACGGCCTGCCTAGTGGAGGACGCCTGGAACAGGCAGACGCTACCGCCTGGATGGCGATGTATTCGCTGAATATGTTGAGAATGGCTTTGGAAATCTCTCAGCAGCGACCTTACTATCAGGAAATGGCCTCCAAGTTTTTTGAGCATTTTCTCTCCATCGCCGGGGCGATGTTCAACATTGGTAAAGATGGCGTGGATTTGTGGGACGAAACCGATGAGTTTTATTATGATGCTGTTCACCTGGAAAATGGCGCTACACAGATCCTTAAGGTACGATCTATCGTTGGCATCATTCCATTGTTTGCCGTAGAAGTGCTCACCCCGGAGCTTTTGGAGTCTCTCCCGGATTTTACCCGGCGTTTACAATGGGTATTGCGTAACCGCCCAGACTTAGGCTCGCTGGTATCCCGTTGGTATGAACATGGGAAAGGAGAAACCAGAATGCTTTCATTGGTAAGGGTACATAGACTCAAATGTATTCTCAGAAGAATGCTGGATGAAGATGAGTTTTTATCTTCTTATGGAATTAGGGCTCTTTCCAAATACCATCAGAAATATCCTTATCAATATGCAGCTGACGGGCAGACGCATTCTGTGTCTTACTTGCCCGGAGAATCTGACTCCTCTATGTTTGGTGGTAATTCTAACTGGCGGGGCCCGGTCTGGTTTCCCATCAACTTCTTAATTGTTGAATCGCTGATGAAATTTCATGAGTATTATGGGGAAAGCTTCCGGCTTGAGCACCCTACCGGATCAGGTAATTTTCTGACCCTGGATAAAATTGCCCGGAACATCAGTGACCGGCTTATTGATATATTCAGAAAGAGCGAAGATGGTAAGCGGGTGTTTTTTGGAAAAAATAACAAGCTACAAAACGATCCACTTTTCCAGGACAATATTTTGTTCTACGAATACTTTCATGGAGATGATGGCAGTGGTCTGGGTGCATCCCATCAAACCGGATGGACGGGCTTGGTTTCCGAACTTATTCATCTGACAGAAAAAAATAAAGCTCATCGCTAATGGATGAGCTTTGTGCTTTATCTGAATTTATTTTTCAGCATGGCAAGCTTTGATTGTAAGTCTTCCCCTTTTTCTTCTACTTTTTTCTGCCTTTTTTTCACCTGACCGCCACTTTTGCTGCTGCCTTTAGCTTGAGGGGCAAAGGGGTCGCTTTTCAGCGATAGGCCAATCCTTTTGCGAGATACATCCACTTCCATCACTGTCACTTGCACCTGCTGGTGGACTTTTACCACTTCAGCCGGATTTTCCACAAATTTATCGGCAAGGTGACTAATGTGTACCAAGCCATCCTGATGAACGCCTAGGTCTACGAAAGCACCAAAATTCGTGACATTAGTGACGATGCCGGGTAGCTTCATACCAACTTTAAGGTCTTGGATTTCATGAATACCTTCCATGAACTGGAAGGCTTCAAATTTCTCACGGGGGTCACGTCCCGGTTTGGAGAGTTCAGCTAAGATATCTTCCAGTGTAGGCAATCCCACATTTTCGGAGACGTATTGCTTTAGGTTTATTTTTTTGCGAAGGTTTTCATCATTGATGAGGTCTTCAATAGTACAGCCCAGATCAGCCACCATCTGGTTGACTGTCTCATACCGCTCCGGATGGACAGCGCTTCGGTCTAGCGGATTGACTGCATCCCTTATTCTCAAAAATCCTGCGGCTTGTTCATAAGCTTTATTACCTAAACGAGGAATGCCCAATAACTCTTCCCTGGTTTTGAATGGCCCTTTTTCATCCCGATAGTTGACGATACTCTGTGCCAGTGATGGGCCCAAGCCAGAAACATAAGTCAGCAATTCTTTACTGGCGGTATTCACTTCTACACCCACATTGTTCACACAACTTACGACGGTATCGTCCAGGCTGTGGCGTAGTGCATTTTGATCTACATCATGTTGATACTGCCCAACACCTATGGACTTTGGATCAAGTTTAACCAACTCTGCCAAAGGGTCCATCAGCCTCCGGCCAATGGATACTGCACCACGGACGGTAAGGTCGTAATCGGGAAATTCTTCCCGGGCGACATCAGACGCAGAATAAATAGAGGCACCACTTTCGTTGACCATGACTACCTGAATGCTTTTGGGCAAATGTTCAATGTCGCGAATGAATGCTTCTGTTTCCCGGCTGGCCGTACCATTGCCGATTGCGATAGCTTCAATCTGATGCTTTTGGGCAAAAGCCAGGATTATTGCGGCTGACTCTGCTTTTTTTCTTTGTGGCTCATTGGGATAAATAGTCGTGTTTTCTAAAAGTTTTCCCTGTTTGTTTAAGCATACCAGCTTGCAGCCAGTACGAAAACCAGGGTCAAGGGCGATCATATTTTTTTCACCTAATGGTGATGACATCAATAGTTCACGAAGGTTTTCCGTAAATACTTTGATGGCTTCTTCATCTGCTTTTTTCTTGGTAGATAGACGAATATCCGTCTCTATGGAAGGTTTGAGCAAGCGTTTGTAGCTGTCTTTCAATGCTAAAGATACTTGCCCAGATGAGGCTGAATTCCCTTTGACAAATTTCTTTTCCAGTAGTTGTATAGCTTCTTCCTCAGGGGGTGTGATATTTAATATTAATACCATTTCCTTTTCCCCTCTTCTCATGGCCAATACACGATGTGATGGCGCGCTTTTGACCGCCTCTTCCCACTCAAAGTAATCCTTATATTTCTGGCCTTCTTCTTCTTTGCCGCTGATCACTTTGCACTGAAAACTGGCCTTGTTTATAAACAAATCACGCATGGAGGCACGGGTCTCCTGGTCTTCATTAATCCACTCTGCGATGATATCCCGTGCCCCTTGCAAGGCTTCTTCTGTATCATTGACCTCCTTTTCGCTGTCCACATATTTTTGTGCTTCCTGTTGCACATCTGTTTTTGCCTGTTCAAAAATGAGGGTAGCCAGCGGTTCTAGTCCTTTTTCTTTGGCAATGGTAGCTTTGGTCCGGCGCTTAGGTTTGTAAGGAAGGTAAAGGTCTTCCAGACGGGCCATATTTTCTGTGTTCTTAATCTTTTCAGCGAGTTCATCGGTGAGTTTACCTTGCTCTTCAATAGATTTCAGAATGCTTTCTTTACGTTTGTCCAGTTCCCTGAGCTGAATTACGCGGTCTCGGATTTGGGTAACCGCCACTTCATCTAAAGTGCCTGTCATTTCTTTTCGGTAGCGGGAGATAAAAGGGACGGTGGCCCCTTCGTCTAATAATTGGATAGTAGCAGATACTTGTCCGGCTTTCAACTGCAATTCATCGGCGATGATGGATATATGTTGCATTGACTTGAGAGGTTTTGATATGAATAAGATTGAATGCTAATGGCAAGATATATTTACCAAACTGATCAGCAAAAATATAAAAGAAGCTCACTTTTTAAATCTTGACTTTTATAAAAAATAGTCGCAATGGGCAATGCATTTTAATGAAATCATTTTCTTCAAAATAATTCTTTGCGGAAACATCTATAATAGAAAGGAGTTTCTAACTTTGAAATAAATGAAAAAGTCATGGCTATGCTGAAAGACCAAGACGAAAATCCAGATTGGGAAATCAATAAAAAAATAGATGTTGCCGAGCAACAGGCTACTAAGCTGAGCGCCCGGGCGGATATGCTTAGAAAATTTGCTGAAAGGTACCGTGACTCTTCAGCCGAGCAGTTATATGGCTGGGATAAGCTGCTAAGTAAATTGGGTGCAGATGAAAATGCCGATAGCCAAAATTAATCAATCTTCCAGGGCTTCTTCCTGTGCGTAAGCTAAGGCTTGTGCCCGCTCAAATTCTTCTTGCTCAATGGTATAAAACCCGGCCTCATACATCTGCAAAATATCATGATAGGTCAGCTCATGATTTTCAATATTAGCGTTCCCTTCCTTAGTTAAAATTTCAGTTCCTTCATACGTAAATTCATTTTCAGGAAAGATGATGGGCTTTAATTTGAAAAAGACCTGTGAATCATCCAAAATATTTTTTACATAAAAGTCTTCTAAGTATCGCATCTTTTTTTGCTTTTAATGTGTTGCACTAAATTTATAAAATGCTTATCATCAATTAAATCAATCGTTTCAATGTCAATCGTAATGACTGGTGAGTATTCATATACTTCAATCCATTCCTCATAACAACAGTTCAAATCTTCCAAATAGGACAGGGGAATTTCGTTTTCATAACTACGTTCACCCGAGTCACTTCGCTGGTTAATCCTTATTTTTAATTTCTCCGAACTTCCTTGGAGATAGATCAAAAGATCAGGCTTGGGGACAAACTCAATCATGGATTGGTACAGACTGAGATAGTTTTCGTAATCTACTTTTGACAGATAAGCAGAACGATACAAGTTTTTCGCGAATACGTTTGCGTCTTCATAAATTGTCCTATCCAGCACCGCCCCGGCACCAAGTTTATTTAATGCTATCCCTTGTCTAAACCGATGCCCCAAGAAATATACTTGCAACGGAAATGCCCAGCGATGCATGTCTTCATAAAACTTTGCTAAGTAGGGGTTCTCTTGAGTCGCCTCAAACTCGGCTTGGTATCCAAAAGTTTCCGATAAGCGCTTCACCAAAGTAGTTTTTCCGCTGCCTATATTTCCCGATACGGCTAGTAGCATTTCGTTTGCTTCTTGTTCAAATCTAGCATTTAATCTGAAAAAACAAAGTAAAATTCAGGTATTGCAAAAAAGGGATGTGGTAAATAAAGGGTTTTGATTTCAAAGCACCAGAATTGGTGCGTATTTCAAAATTTACTACAATCCAAGATTTTCCAAATAACGTTAAAGTCTCATTTTAAACTCATAAGCCATCTTGGAATGATTTTAAAACATGGCCATTTCACTTTAAATACTATCTCTATGTATCTTTGATAAAAGCAAAACCTCAAGATTACTTACTTATATAAATCCTGCTGAAAGCTGAAATGTTTAAGATGGCTTGTTTCACTGAAAGAATGGATCAGCTTCCTGTTTGAGTCTTTGCGTATGATTGATACATAAGATACCCGCCACCATCAGCGGAAGGCAAAACAAACTTTTCCACCATTGACTATCCTGAACATAAAAGTAGAAAGCAGCAAAAAACGGAGAAAGAATCAATAAGATGCCGAAGGCCAAACCCAAAAAGTATATTGTTTGAACCAGGTAATAGGCAGGTTTGTAGTACCAACTTTTCTTAAAAGCAGCATTGTTCTTTTTAAAATTTTCATAACGCATACGGGCTTGCGCTTTGGCATTCTGACGTGCTTCCCGGCGGCGGCGGTCACGCTCATCTTCCCACATTTCCCGATAAGACTGCCGACGAAACCTGGATGTCCTCTGTGTATACTGGCGCTGATAATGATATTGAACGGTCCTGTCAATGGGTGCTTTTCGCTCGCCCAAAAGTATTTCGTATGCTTCGGTGATCTGAAAAAACTTATGTTCAGCATCTTTGCCTTCATTTTTATCAGGATGGTACCTCATGGCCAGCTTACGATAAGCTTTTTTGATCTCTGTTTTTGAAGAACCAATGGGTAGGCCTAATATTTGAAAATATCGCTCCAATGCATGAAATTTTGATAAATGTACGATGAAAATCTAGCCGGGGGATGCCTAGTCCAATACTAAAAGATAGTGAGGATCTATACAATATTGCAAATAAAATTCACGATTTGATGGTTTGGCTACGCCGGGAAAGTCCCCTGATTGACCAAGCATGTCTGTCATGACCTGCCAATGCAAATGCGGGGGCCAGTCTCCATTCTCAGGAAAGTTGCCTACACGCCCCAATAATTGTCCGGCTGCCAGCCAATCTCCTGCCCGTCGGTCTTGTAAAGATTCACGATCAAGATGGCCGTATAATACATAAAATGTTGCCCCCTTTAGCTGATGCTCCACAATGATGGTCGGGCCATAATTGCCAAAACCCTGGTTGTCTTGTAAGCTATGTATTTTGCCTTCCAGAGGAGTATAAAGTGGTGTTCCGGCTTTTATCCAGATATCCACGCCCAGGTGAAGGCTTCGGGCTTCTTCCCCACTAAAGTGCGCACTCCGCCGATAAATAATACGATTTTCAAAATAACCGCCAATGCCAGTTTTTTCCTTGAGTACCTCCTGAAAAATCAGCTGATCAAAAGCAATGGTATCTTTGAGGTCAATGTTTTGCAAATAAGGACTCTGCTCACTAAAATCCAGGTATATTAAATCTTCTCTTTTCAGATCGGAAACAATAGGTGAAAAGTTCGGTTTATGCCTTTTTATAACCTCGGTAACTTGATCTACGTCCATTTAAATCTTGTTTGAATAAATGTAATCATTCAATTAAAAGCAAAACGGTAATCAAATGTATCTCATTAAGCAACAGGCCAAAAAAAAAGCCGGAACTTCCGGCTTTCTGTTTTAAAAAATTACTTCTACTGAATAAGTGACCTAAGCATCCAGGCCATCTTCTCGTGTGCTTCCATTTTAGCAGTCACAAAGTCAGCGGTACCAGCGTCTTCCAATTCGCTTTCCAATTTCTCTATATCTTCACGTAGCATACGGATAATTGACTCATGATCATCCACTAATATTTTAACCATATCTCCGTCGCTTAGTCCGTCTTTTTTGGCTTCCTTCAAACGGGTGATGTTCAGGAATTCCTGCATACTTCCCACTGCTTTGAAGCCTACCTGACGAACCCTTTCGGCGATCTCATCAATCGCTTCCGCTTGTTCCGTATATTGAACTTCCAGTAAATTATGTAAGCTGTAAAATAATGGGCCAGTGACATTCCAATGAAAATTCCTGGTTTTAATATATAAAACTGTCTCATCAGCTAAGATCAAATTCAAAACTTCAGCAACTTCAGATCTTTTGTTTTCAGACAAACCAAGCTTCATAGCATGGGAAGACTTGGTAGTTGTTTTAGTATCGTTTTTCACAAGTTTGCTCATATCTTTAAAATTTGTTTGTTCGTATAACACTTTAGCAAAAGAAGTGTTTTTAAAAAATCTTGTATAATTTTATACGGGCTTGACTTAATGAAGTTGAAGCCATAGGTACTTTTCAGAGTATTTTCTTCCTTCAGTTTTTTAAGCAAGTTTTAATCAACTTCACATACGCTTATTCATTTACTTTTGATTCATTTTTTAAACCTACTAAAACATGACGATTGGTATTGCAGCAGATCATGGAGGATACGAACTCAAAGAGAAGCTTAAGAAATCACTGGAAAAAGAATATGAACTGACAGACTTTGGCGCTCATCAATTTGATCCGGATGATGATTACCCAGATTTTGTTTATCCGCTGGCACAGGCAGTATCTTCTGCCAAAGTGGAGCGGGGCATCGCCATTTGCGGAAGCGGTGTAGGAGCATGTATAGTCGCCAACAAAGTGAAGGGTGTGCGTGCAGCACTGATCAATGAAACCTATTCGGCCCATCAGGGCGTAGAACATGATGATATGAATGTCATCTGCATCGGTGCCCGGGTAATCGGTGATACGTATGCCCAGGAAATTATCCGGGCATTTCTTCATGCAGCATATACCGGCGAAGCAAGGCACCAAAGAAGGCTTAAAAAGCTAAACCAAATAGAAAAAGAAAATTTCTGACCTAAAAGAACTTAACTTAATATGAATACACCAGCAAAATGCGTCTTCGGTATGATCGGCCTGGGCGTGATGGGAAGAAACTTCCTGCTCAACGTAGCTGACAATGATTTTGAAGTCATTGGCTATGATCTGGACTCTGAAAAAGTAGCGGCTTTGGACAACGAAAAGTCCGTAGATCATGTGCAAGCCACTGCTGATCTTACTGAATTTGTCCAATCCCTGAAAGCCCCGCGAAAAATCATGCTGCTTGTACCCGCCGGCAAAGTGGTAGACTCTGTGATAGAAGAACTCATGCCGCATCTTTCTAAGGGTGATATTATCATTGATGGGGGAAACTCTAATTTTGAGGATACCACTCGTCGGATGAACAACCTTGACCAATCGGGTATCCATTTTCTGGGCATGGGCGTCTCCGGTGGCGAGAAGGGGGCGAGGTTTGGTCCTAGCCTGATGCCGGGCGGTAAAAAAGATGCCTATGAACCGGTGCGCAATATCCTGGAAGCCGCTGCTGCTAAAGTAGATGGAGAGCCTTGTGTGGCATTTCTAGGCAATGGTGCTGCCGGTCATTATGTGAAAATGGTGCACAACGGTATTGAATACGGCATCATGCAAATCCTCGCAGAAACGTATGATGTCTTACGTCGCCTAGGTGGGCTGAATGAAGATGAATTGCATAATACTTTCAGCCAGTGGAACGAAGGGCTGCTCCAATCTTTTTTACTGGAAATCACTGCCGAAATTTTTATGCAGGCCGATGACCAGCAGGAAGGGGAGATGCTGATTAATAGTATACTGGACAGTGCCAAACAGAAGGGTACAGGCAAATGGACCTCCCAAAGTGCCATGGATTTGGGCGTAGCCATTCCCACCATAGACTCAGCAGTGACGATGCGTTTTCTCTCTGCCCTTAAAAACGAAAGAAAGAAAGCGGAAAGCTTACTCCAAGGCCCAAAAATTCAACAAACAGATGATCAGCAGAAGCTGATTAAGCAAACACACGATGCCTTGCATTTTGGTATGCTGGTCACCTATGCGCAGGGCTTCGCGATGTTGCACAAAGCCTCAGAAGAAATGGAGTTTGAGCTTCAGCTTCCCCAGGTAGCCAAAATATGGCGGGGTGGTTGTATCATTCGGGCAAGGATGCTTCAAGACTTTATGAAAGCATTTAGCAGTGACCCCAAATTGCCTAATCTGATGATCAGTCCTGACATAGCAAAAACTTTAAATCAAACCGCTGGTGAAACCCGGTCGGTTTTGAGCGAATGCATAAGACAAGGGATTCCTACCGCTGCTTTGTCCGCTTCCCTGCACTATTTTGACACCTACCGTACTGCCCGTCTGCCATCTAATCTGGTGCAGGCGCAGCGCGATTATTTTGGTGCCCATACCTACGAAAGACTGGATGCAACCGGTGCTTTTCATACCCTTTGGGGTGAATCTTAAATCCCTTAAACCTTAACTCATGGAATTGATCAATCGTAACCTAAATCCTACTGTCATTATCATTTTTGGGGGTAGCGGTGACCTGAATAAAAGAAAATTAATCCCTGCTTTATTTAACCTTTACCTGGATAAATACCTCCCTGATCACTTTAAGATTCTTGGACTGGGGCGTACCGATTTTTCTAACGAAGACTACCGTCAGATGCTACAAAGTGAAGTCGCGGAATTCTCCCGGCGAGGGCTTTCCGAAGACGGGATTTGGCAGGAGTTTGCCGAACATATTGACTATTTTCTCTTAGATGCCTTGGACGAACCTTCTTATAGTCTATTGGATGAAAAGATCAGCGAGGTAGAAGGGGAATGGAACGAGAAAGCCAACCGCTTATTTTATATGTCGGTCGCCCCTCAGCTTTTTGGTACCATCGCCAAGAACCTGGCAGCTTCCCAGGCATGCAGTGACCTGGAGAGTTCTCGTATCGTCATAGAAAAACCTTTTGGTCATGATCTGAAAAGCGCCCAGGAACTGAATAAGTTGCTGGCTGAGCTATATGATGAGAAGCAAATCTTCCGCATAGACCATTATCTGGGCAAAGAAACCGTACAGAATATCCTCACCTTTAGGTTTGCCAACGCTATTT